>NZ_CP169531.1:895000-1230000 GCF_041950555.1 Zobellella sp. DQSA1 | reverse complement strand
CCGTCTGAGCGATCTGCTGGAGCTGAATCCGGTGTTGAAGAAGGCGCACCGGGAGCAAGCCTGGCATGAACTCTACGGCGAAAGACTGGATTTTGTGCTCTGCTCGCCTAAAGATCTTAAGGTCAGGGCCGGTGTGATGCTGGTGGATGACAGCCTGAGCAAGACCGACGGGCGCCAACGTCAGCGGCTGCTGCAACATATCAGCAAGGCCGGGCTGCCGCTGATCCACCTCTCACCCAAAGACTGGCCAAGCCCGGAAGCGCTGCGCCAGGAGATCCTGGATACCATCAGCCAAGGGCCGATCTCCCTGTCCCCGACCGGCTGGGGCCGGGTAGAACCGGTGATCCGCCTGCCCGAGGAGGAGTTGCCGGAAGACAACGACGAGCCCCGATTCCGGCTTTGAGTGCAGCTGGCCACCACTCCGCTCTTTTCGGTGCTCACTGCAGATTAAGGAGACACCATGATCAGGTTGTGCCTGTTGCTTTTCCCCCTGCTGCTTGCCGGTTGTGCCAACGATGGCTGGCAATCCGCCAGCCGGGCTCCCGCCGGCATAGCGCCGGATCCGGCCACCACCCCGGAAGCGGTGATTCAGGTCTATGGGGCCGACGCCTGGGGCTGGCGAGGCTGGTTTGCGGTACATACCTGGATCGCGGTCAAGCCCAGCAACGCCGAGCAATATACCGTCTTCGAGGTGATCGGCTGGCGCACCCGCCGCGGCCTGCCCGCGCTGCGGATAGCGCAGGACTATCCAGACCGTTACTGGTTCGGGGCGACGCCTCGGATCCTGCTCGACAAACGCGGGCCGGGCGTCGACGAGCTGATCGAGAAAATTGAACAGGCGGCCCGGGATTATCCCTGGAAGCATGAATACCGGCTCTTTCCCGGTCCCAACAGCAATACCTTTCCGGCCTGGGTCGCCCGGCGGGTACCCGAACTGGGCCTGAATTTGCCGTTCAGTGCCATCGGCAGCAGTTGGGCCCGCAAGATCCCCTGATCAGCACCACAGCTCCCGCAGCGGCGTATCCGGGCGGTAGTGATAGGCGATTTGTGCCTGCAGTAACTCGGCGGTGGCCAGGGCATCGGTCTGGGCGTGATGGGGTTGGTAGTAAGGCAGGTGATAACGGCCGCGACTGTCGGCCAGGCGGATCGAAACCGGCTTGCGTCCCCGTAGCCGGTCCCAGAGCCCGAGCGGCCTGCGCCGGTGCAGCCTCGCTTCCAGCTCCATGGTATCCACCACCGGAAAGCGGATGCCCTCATTCAGTCTTGCCCGCAGGGCCGCATCCAGAAAACGGCGTTCTATGCCGCGATGGTGCACCACCACCACGCGTCCGGCCAGGGCGACGAGCAGCTCATCCAGCACCAGCAACAAATCCGGGGCCGTCTTGATTTCCGCATGGGTAATGCCATGGATCACCACCGACTCCCCGGCCAGGGGTTTGTGCGGATTGAGGATCCAGTGCCTGGCCTCCCGGCAGCGAATGCGTTGCAGGCTGAAAGGAACCAGCCCAATGCTGACGATGGCATCCTTGCCGGGATTAAGGCCGGTGGTTTCAAAGTCCATGGCCACAAAAGGCACCTCGGCCAGGGGCATGTCTCCGCCGGCAGCCCCGGCCCGGTAATAACGCTCCAGCCGGTAATCCCGGGCGCTGCGCGCCAGTTGCTCGAACAGCGCCGGCCATTCGGTCGGCGGTGCGCCACGGCCTTCGGGCTCGGGTCGCAAGTAGAACATGTCGACTCCTTACCCCCGGTTGGGCTGGTAACGAAACTTCAGGAATTTCTGGGCATGACTGAGGATCTGGAAGGCGTCTTTCAGGTTCCTGCGCTCGAAGTCCGACAGCATCTCGGGCTCAATATTGTTGTCGGGCTCCCGGCCGGCCGCCACGTCCAGCGCCTGATGGCGGATCCGCACCATGGCGATAAATTCCATCGCATCCCGCAGATCCGGACCCCTGCCCTTGGGCAACACCCCCGCCTCGATCACATCCTTGAGCCGCTCGAAGGAATTCTGTGCCCGGGAGCCTATCGCCAGCGCATGTACCCGGATCAAATCCGCCAGTGGCGCCGTCCCCCGCCGTTTCAGGTTGATGGAATTATTGTGCTTGCCGTCCTGCTCCATCACGAACCCCTTGAAGAAGCCGAGCGGCGGGGTGCGATTGAGGGCGTTGCGCGCCATGCAGGCCAGAAAGCGGGGGCTACGCCTCGCCCGCCGCGCAATCAGGATATTGAGCTGATCGGCCCACTCGGTCTTGCCAAAGACGCCATCCAGATCGAAAAAAATCGAACTGTGCAGCAAAGACTGCGGGCTGGGATTGTCGATCCAGTCGTTAAAGCAGTGCTCCCATTGCTGTCGGGTTTTCTGCCACTGCACATTGGTCGCCATGATGCCCCCCTTGCAGTAGCTGTAGCCGCAAGCGGCCAGGCCGTCGCAGACGTAACGGCCGAGGGCAGCAAAGTAGTCGCCGTCCCGGGATGGATCATAGCGGTTATCGAGAATAATGGCGTTGTCCTGATCGGTGACAATCAGTTGCTCATCCCGTGCCATCGAGCCCAGCGCCAGAAAGCAGTAAGGCACCGGCGGCGGCCCCAGTTCGCTTTCGGCCAGTTCCAGCAGCCGCTGCTTAAAGCTGCGGCCGATCACCGCCATGGCGCTGCCAATCATCTGTGAATTGGCATCCTCGTTGACCATGCGTAAGAAGCAGGCCCGCACATCCTGGGCCACCAGCGCCAGTTCCTCGGGGCTGTGCGCCCGGAAGATATGCCTTACCACAAACAGACTGTTGCGCGACTCGTAACGCATGACATCCGACAAGGCGATGACGCCCACCGGCCGGCCTCGATGCAGCACCGGCAGGTGATGCAGATTGTAACGCAGCATGGTGAGCATGGCTTCGAACACGAACTGACCACTTTCCAGCGCGACCAGGTCCGCCGACATCACCTCCACCACCGGGGTCTGCAGCGGCAGTCCCGCCGCCAGCACCCGGGTGCGCAGATCCCGATCGGTAAGGATGCCGGCCACCACCACATCATCCGTCGGCGGTTCGGGGTGCAGCACCAGGATGGAAGACACCCCTTCTTCGGTCATTCTCTGCGCCGCCTCCTGCACCGAGGCCGCCAGGGGAATGGTCACCGGCGCACGGCTGATCAGTTCACTAACCGACGACGTCATCAGCTCATTGGCATTCTCCTGCCGGGACAGCGTCTGCCGCAACCGGGTTCTGTCCTCCACCTCAACGAAGTCGGCGAAGGACTCGAATTCGGCGCAGAGCTCGTGGAACAGGGTTTCAGGCAGGCAGTACAGCAGAGTATCCTCCAATGCCCTGGCCGACAGCCGCACCCTGTTGTTCATCAACAGTCCCATCTGGCCGAACAGGCTGCCTTCGCTCAGGCGGTTGTAGAGCTCGCCGCTGCGCCGGTAGATCTCCACCGCCCCGCTGCGCACCAGGTAGAGATCGTGCACCTGGTCGCCATAGTTCAGTATCGGAGTACCGGCCCGGTAATAGGCCACTTCAACCTGGCCCGCGACCTGCTCGAGGACGGCTTCCGGCAAGCTATCAAAGGGAGCAAACTGGCGTATAAATCCGAGAATTTCGATCTGTTCAACTTCCATGGTCTGGCTCTTCGAATGCAGGAAAGTAAACGGGGCAGGCCGCACGAGCCAGCTGCCCCGACGCCTTCGCGTACCCGCGACTTAGCTTGCCTTCGGCTCCGACGCCAGCCCCTTGAGCAGGGATACGCAGGCAATCAGCAGCACTATGGTAAAGGGAAAGCCGGTAGACACCGCCATCGCCTGCAGGGCGACAAGGCCGCCACCCAGGATCAGGGCTATCGCCACCAGTCCCTCGAAAGTGCACCAGAATACCCGCTGCGGCTTGGGCGAATTGACCTTGCCGCCGGCTGAAATGGTATCAATGACCAGGGATCCCGAGTCGGAGGAAGTCACGAAGAACACTACTACCAGCACAATGCCGATAAAGGAAGTGATCTGTGCCAGCGGCAATGCATCCAGCATGATGAACAGCTGCAGCGGCAGTGCCGCTTCGGCCACCGACTGGTACCCATCGTTGACCAGCTGACTGATGGCGGTACCGCCGAAGGCGGTCATCCACAGCACGCAGGCGGCGGACGGCACCAGCAACACCGACACCAGAAATTCCCGCACGGTACGGCCACGGGATACCCGCGCAATGAACATGCCGACGAAGGGGGACCAGGAGATCCACCAGGCCCAGTAGAAGGCGGTCCAGCCCTGGGAGAAGTTGGCATCTTCCCGGCCTATCGGGTTGGACAGGGCGGGCAGGTTTTCCAGGTAGGCCGCCAGGTTGGCGAAGAAGCCCGTCACGATGGCGAGGGTAGGCCCCACGATGACCACGAACAGCAGCAGCAAGGCCGCCAGCACCATGTTGATCTCCGACAGCCGCTTGACCCCCGCATCCAGCCCGGCCAGCACAGAAAGGGTGGCAATCGCGGTGATCCCGATCACCAGCACCACTTCGGTGGTGGTACCGAGCGGCAGGCCAAACAGATAATTCAGACCGGCACTGGCCTGGGAGGCCCCCAGCCCCAGGGAAGTGGCCAGGCCGAACAGGGTCGCCACCACCGCCAGGACATCGATGATATGGCCCGGCCAGCCCCAGACCCGCTCACCCAGCAGCGGATAGAACACCGAGCGCACCGTCAGCGGCAGGCCCTTGTTGAAGGAGAAGATCGCCAGCCCCAGGGCCAGCACCGCATAAATCGCCCAGGGGTGCAGCGCCCAATGATAGATGGTAGCCGACATGCCCAGTCGTCGGGCGGCTTCCGCATCACCGGCGGCGGCCCCTAATGGCGCCCAATCGGTACGCACGCCGTTTTCGACACTGATGCCGCCCATGGCGCTGCCGAAATGGGACAGCGGTTCGGACACCCCGTAAAACATCAGGCCGATGCCCATGCCGGCGGCAAACAGCATCGAAAACCAGCCCAGATAGCTGAAATCCGGTTTGGCCTCGGTACCGCCGATGCGTACCCGCCCCAGCGGCGACAGGATCAGTCCCAGGCACACCAGTACGAAAATATTACCCGAAATAATGAAAAACCAATCCAGCTTGGCGGTGAGCCAGCCGCGCAGATCACCGAAAAGGGGCCCCACCTGGTTCTGGAATGCCAATGTCAGGAACACGAAAACCACGATGGCCAGCCCGGAAATCATGAACACCCGGTTATGAATATCCAGCCCGAACGGACCTATCTGCAATGCAATATTATCCTGCCCTATCTGGTAATCGGTATCGATGGGATTGACCTTCCCCTCCGGGGCCATCACCTCATGGTTCTCTTTCTCGGTCATATTCTGCACCTTTAATAATTAGAGTCATAATGAAGGGTGAACGTCTAAAGATAGCATAAGAAATGTAACAAAATTACACCCTTAGCTAAAATGAGAGGACGTTTCGTGCAGAATGAACAAAATAACGGCAATGATCCGCGGCGTTATTATCGCCCGCCATCGTAAACAGCATCGTCCACAAACGAGTAAACGATTAACGATTAACGATTAACGATTAACGATTAACGATTAACGATTAACGATTAACGGATAATGGCCTGGCGGCACACGCCCGGTAAAGCCAGCTCACCGCCGGGGCCGAATAAAGTAAATGGCGGGCACGAAAAAGGCCACCCTAGGGTGGCCTTTTCTTGAATTTGGCGGAGCGGACGGGGCTCGAACCCGCGACCCCCGGCGTGACAGGCCGGTATTCTAACCAACTGAACTACCGCTCCGTTGCCTGATACTGCTTGCTTCAGGCGGGACGGATATTAATTCCCCCGACGAGAGGGGTCAAGGATAAAATCATGCGTTTCGACCGCTTGCGCGCTTTTTAGCCTAAACACCAAATAATGCACAATAAAGGTACGGTTCAGAGCCCTTCTTCCCGCTTTCTGGCCGCCTTTCTGCGCCATAGCCAAAGCACACCCCCACTCAGCAGCAGGAGCAGCGCTCCAGCACCGAGCAAATAAGGCCAGAGCAGCCGGGCCGGTGCCAGGGCAGCCGGACCGGTGGCGGGAGCCGTGGCCGGAGGCAACACCCTGACCACCTGTTCGGCCAGGTCCAGCTGAATTTCACGCCCGTCCCGGGTGGTCGCAAAGGCCCGTCCCTGCCAGCGATAGTTGCCTGGTTGTCGGGCGTCGGGCAGTTCAATGACCCGGCCCTGTCCGGAAATCGGCAACGTCTGCCCCAGTGGATTGCTCAACTCGCCGGACACCACCAGGGTATCGGGTTGCAGCTCGCCGTCGGCTTCCAGGTTGAGCCGCCAACGCCCTGCGGCATCGGGTGTCGAAAACCTCAGGTTGAGCGGCATGGGATAAACCAGCAGCTCCTGCTCATACGTTCGCGCCAGGACCTGATTGGTGGTTTGCGCCTGAAACAGATACTGGCCGGGCTGGGTGTCAAAAACCAGCTCCGCCGTCATCTTGCCGTCACCGGGATAAGCGTCCAGACCGGTGCCATCATCGGCAAAAAAACCGATCACCCGCGGTGCCCGGGCAAAGCGATCGCCGTCGTTGTCGAGCAGACTGACCAGTTGAGCCTGCAATGACAAGCCATCGAGGTAGTAGGCGGCATCCAGGGTGGTTTCGGCATATTTCAGCTCGGCGTCCAGCTTGAGCACCTCGCGCTGATAAATCCGCGGTGGCAGCGGCTCCAGTTGCAGACGAAACACGCTGACCAGCGAAATTCCCCGCTGCTCGTTGATCTTTCCGGTGGCCTGCCAGGGACCGGGTTCGGGCTGCCACAGGGTGATCACATCCCGCTGGGACGTGGAGGCCCAGTTGATATGATCCGGATGACGCTGATAGTAATACTTGCTGCCATCGGGACGGATCAAGACCACGGGGGCGCTCTCTTGCTCCCGCTCGATGAACAGGGTGACCGCGGAAATAGAAGGGTCGATGCGAAAGGTATTGCTCAGCCAGCGCGCATTCTGCTCATTGGCGCTCCCCGCCCCGGCCATGACCGACAGCAGAACGAAATAAAGCCCCCTCATTCCCCACGCCACAGACAACTGCCCCCTTTCTTCATCACCAGATCCAGCCGGTCCTCATGCGCCTGCAGCTCCTGAGCGCCGGCCCGGATCACCTTGAGCGCCGGCCGCGTCGCGCTCAGGCGGCGAATGCCCTGGGCATTGGCCCCCTCTTGCTGGCCGGTGTCGCTCTGCAGGTTCAACTTGGTCTGGCCACCGGTCATCAACAGGTACACATCGGCCAGGATCTCGGCATCGAGCAAGGCCCCGTGCAGGGTTCGGTGACCGTTGTCTATGCCGTAACGATCGCAGAGCACATCCAGGTTGTTGCGCTTGCCGGGGAACAGCTGCCGGGCCAGGGCCAGAGTATCGGTGATCTTGCATAACCGGGCCATGCGTTCCGGCCGCCCCATCAGCTCCATTTCGTAGTCGAGGAAACCGACGTCGAAGGGCGCATTATGGGCCACTAGCTCGGCCCCGGAGACAAAGGCAAGGAATTCGTCGACCTTGGCGGTAAACGCCGGTTTGTCCGCCAGAAACGCATCGGTAATACCATGCACCTGGATGGCTTCTTCATCGACCTTGCGATCCGGCTTGAGATAGACATGGAAATGCCGGCCGGTCAGGCGGCGGTTAATGACCTCCACGCAACCGATTTCGATCACCCGGTGCCCCAGATAATGGGGCCCGGCATCCATGTTCATACCGGTCGTTTCCGTATCCAGAACAATTTGCCGATGATGGCTTTGCTGGGTCATCGCTGTTTCCTCCGCACAAGACGGCGCCAGTATAAATAACCGGGCCGGAGAGTGCTACCGAGGCAGTGGCATCATGCGGGATCCGGACTGGCCCGGGCCCCTCGGCTGTGGCAGACTTCGCCTTTATTTTCATATCGTGGGCGAGCATGAAACACATCCAGCTTTACACCGATGGCTCCTGCCTCGGCAACCCGGGCCCGGGCGGCTATGGCGCCGTACTGCTCTACAAACAGCATCGAAAAGAACTGAGCCGGGGCTATCGCCTCACGACCAACAATCGTATGGAATTGATGGCGGCCATCGCCGGGCTCGGCGCCCTCAGCCATGGTTGCGAGGTCGATCTGACCACCGACAGCCAGTATGTGCGCCAGGGTATCACCCAGTGGATCAACGGCTGGAAGCGCAACAATTGGAAAACCGCCGCCAAAACGCCGGTTAAGAATGCCGATTTATGGCAACAACTGGATACCTTGTGCCAGCAGCACAAAGTGCACTGGCACTGGGTCAAGGGGCACTCGGGACATCCGGAAAATGAACGTTGCGACGAACTGGCCCGGGACGCCGCCTTGCATGATGCGGCCAATGAAGACGTCGGCTACTCGCGCTGACGTGCCATGCCCGGCTGGGCTAGGGCGCTGCGTACCGGCTTCAGCTCCCGGATGGGCGTCAGCGGAAAACGTCGTTTGCGCGCCAGTATGATATACACCGCCGCCAGCGAAGGGCAGAAGCGCGGACAGAGCCGGCCACGCCAGTGGCCGGGGAGCGCAAACTGCATAAAGCGGGTAAACCCCAGGTAATCCCGTTCGATCACCTCAAACCCCAGCAACTTGAGCCAGTCCTCCAGCCGGCCCGGTGCCAGCATATGGCGCCAGCGCGGCAATCGCCGCCGCAGGGCCGGCAGGGCACAGGCCAGCCCGGCACTGCTGTAGGGGTTGAAACCGGTGACGATCAGCCAGCCGTCATCCCGCAGGGCAATTTCGGTTTCCCGCAGGATGGCGTGAGGATGCTCGCTGTAATCCAGCACATGGGCCAGCAGGCAGGCATCCAGGCTGCCGGGGGCAAAGGGCATGGCGGTGGCATCCGCCTGCAGATCCATGCCCTCAAAGGGAAACTGTCCCATCAGCACCGACTGGCGGATCCGGCTCTTGTCCAGCGACAGGGCGGCACTCAGGGCATCGATCTTGAGCAGGTTGAAACCGAACAGGCCCGGCGCCCACTCATCCAGGCGCAACTGCAGCTGCTCGGCGATCTGGCTGCCGCACGGCAACTGCTGCCAACGTTCCGGTACCGGCGGTGTACTGGCTGATTTCATGGCGCCTCTGGTAAGCTAATGCACAACACGACCACAAGGACAGCATCATGCCCAACATCAGTCCCATCCCTGCCTTTAACGATAACTATATCTGGCTGATAAGCAATGGTAACAGTGCCGCCGTGGTGGATCCCGGGGATGCAGCCCCGGTTGCCCGGGTGCTGGCGGAACGCAGCCTGACCCTGGATGCCATCCTGATCACCCACCACCACCGGGATCACACCGGCGGGGTCAAGGCCCTGCTGGCCCGCTGGCCCGAAGCCAGGCTCTATGCCCCGGCCGCCGAACCGATGCCGGCGGCAACCGGCACCGGCCTGCAGGAGGGCGATCGCCTCACCTTGCCGAGCCTGGGGCTCGAACTCGGGGTCATGGCCGTACCCGGCCACACCCTGGGCCATATCGCCTATCACGGCCAGGGGCTGCTGTTTTGCGGCGACACCCTGTTTTCGGGGGGCTGCGGCCGGTTGTTCGAGGGAACCCCGCGGCAGATGCACCGGTCCCTCACCCGGCTGGCCGCCCTGCCGGAAGACACCCGGGTCTATTGCACCCACGAGTATACCCAGGCCAACCTGGCATTTTGCCACGCAGTGGAACCAAATAACCCCGAACTGAAAAAATACCTGCAAAAAGTGGCCAAACTACGCCAGCAGGGCCTCCCTACCCTGCCCACTTCCATCGGCCTTGAAAACGCCGTCAATATCTTCCTGCGCGCCCATGTTCCGGGGGTCCGGGCCGCGGTTCAGCACCACGCCATGGCGGAGTTAAATGAAGACACCGAAGTGTTCGCCGCACTTCGCCGCTGGAAGGACGATTTTTAACGAACTTGATTAAACTGCTCACAAAGCATACACTGGCCGCCGTTTTTGTGAGACGCAGACACCATGAGAAGACTCTGTATTTTATCCAGTGCCTTGCTCCTGGCGGGCTGCCAGGCGATGCCGGCCGACTCGGCACGGCATCCCTATGGCCATCAGGAAACAGGTGGAGGGCAAGCGGCACACAGCCAGCTTTACCCGAAATCGGCGGCGTATTCGTCGCTCAAGGTACAAAGTAAACCCGCAGCCGACGGCGGTCGGGTTTACCGCAACGTATCCCACTCATCGAGCAACCGGCAGTACCGCCAGCAAGCCGAAGCCCAGCAACAGAACCTGTGGCTGGAGCTGGCAGGGCAGATGCAACTCGAGATGCCGTTGGATCACCCCAGGGTGGTCGCCCAGCGCAACTGGTACCTGAAACACCCGGCATACATGCGTTCCGTATCCGAACGCGCCAGACCTTTTCTCTATCTCATCAAGGAAGAGATAGAGAAAAGGAACATGCCGATGGAACTGGTGCTGTTGCCGGTGGTGGAAAGTACCTTCGATCCCAAGGCCTATTCCCGTGGGCACGCGGCCGGTCTGTGGCAGATGCTGCAGGGCACCGGCAAGAACTTCGGCCTGCACTACGACAGCTGGTATGACGGCCGTTACGATGTAATGGCCTCGACCCGGGCCGCGCTCGACTATCTGGAATACCTGCATGGATTCTTCGATGGCGACTGGCTGCATGCTCTGGCGGCCTATAACTCCGGGGAAGGCCGGGTGCAACGGGCTATCAAGGCCAACCGCCGGCAGGGCAAGCCGACCGATTACTGGTCCTTGCCCCTGCCCAAGGAAACCCAGAATTATTTGCCCAAGCTGCTGGCCCTGGCCGACATCCTGAAGCACCGGAACCACTACGGCATGGAAGTACCGGCAGTGCCCAATCGTCCCCAGGTGGCGGTGGTGGAAGTGGAAGGACAGGTGGATCTGAACATGGCCGCCGATCTGGCTGGAATGAACCGCAACCAGCTCAAGCAACTGAACCCCGGCTTCAAGAAAGCTGCCACCTCGCCGGCCCGCAGTGCCGAAATCCTGGTACCGGTGAGCCATGCCCAGGGCTTCGAGCTGGCCATGGCCGATCGTCCCCAGCAGGAACGCCGGGAATACCAGCGTTACCAGGTCAGAGGCGGCGACAACCTGGGCGCCATCGCCCGCCGCCACGGCACCAGCATTGAGGCCATCAAGCAGGCCAATAACCTGGGCGGCAATACCATACGGGTGGGGCAGACCCTGATGCTGCCCTCGGCGGCCCGCGCCGCCTCACCCTCGGCCTCCGACGGTGTGTATCTGGTCAAGGCCGGCGACTCGTTGTCGGCCATCGCCAGCCGCTTCAGCGTGAGCATAACCGACCTGCTGCGCTGGAACCGGCTACCCGACCAGGACAGCCTGCGCGCGGGGCAGCAATTGATAGTGTCGGCGAATTCCGGCTGAATCAGAAGGGAGCCCATGCGGCTCCCTTTTCTTTTTTACGCTTCGCCCAGGACGCGGAATACCGCCTTGATTGGCCCGTGATCGGAAGCGGTGGAGGTCATGCTCCGGGCCTGTTCCAGTTGCAGACCCCGATAGAACACCGAATCGAGCGGATAGCCGGCAAAACGGGTTCGATTGTCCTCTGCCAGCGTCATTTCCTGCAACTGCTCCCGTTCAGCCCAGTGCCGGAGCAAACGATCCCGACGTGCGTTCCAGCGGTTGAAATCACCGGCCACGATCACCGGCCCCCGGTAGTCCCCGATAACGTCGCTGATCCGCTCGAGCTGCTCCTGGTAGCTGCGGCCACGCAGGGAAAAGTTGATCGCATGCAGGTTCACCACCAGCAGTTGCTCAGGCTCTCCGGTCAGTTGATAGCGGCTGAACAGCTGCGACTTGGGAACCCGGGTCATCGGCTCCACCACCCGCTGGCCGCAGGCCTGCAGTGCCTCCCCCGGCGCGGCGGTCAGCACACCCTGGGGAGCCCCCCGCCAGTTGAAAGCCGGCACCTGGAACCAGCGGTAGCCCCGTTCCTGCAACCAATGGTGAAGCGCCTCGGTACCGCTGGCCTCCTGCAGCAACAGCAGCTCGGCGTCTGCCGCCCAGTCATCGAGCTCGGAACGCCAATCGCCCTGCTGCTTGTAGATATTCCAGCTCAGCAGGGTAAAACGCGCCGGCAAGGGCCGGTACTCAACAGGCGATGGATACTGACAGGGCTCGGAAACCGACTCGAGCCGGTCGTTCAGCAACAGGGGGGCCGGCACCTCGATACAGCCGCCCAGCAGCAGGGCCGCCCCCAGAAAAAGCGCCTTATGCCGGTTGCGGCACAGCACGGGGGCAGCCGTTTTCGTCGATGGCCACGTAGACAAACTGGGCCCCGGCCACCCGATAACGGGGGCCGTTCGAAGGCACCAGTACCGGCTTGACCCAGACCTCCACGCCTATGGTCATGGAGCTGCGGCCTGTCTTGAGCAGCTCGCCGTAGCAGCACACCACATCGCCCACCTGTACCGGTCGGGAAAAAATCATCTCATTCACCGCCACGGTGCACACCCGACCCAGGGCGATCTCATTGGCCAGCAGGCTGCCCCCCAAATCCATCTGGGACATGATCCAGCCACCAAAGATATCGCCGTTGGCATTGGTGTCCGCCGGCATCGCCATGGTTCGCAGCAGCATTTCCCCTCTGGGGCTACATTTTTCGGTCATTTATGCAAAAATCTCCAGCAACAGGGGTAAAATGGCATAGTAATCAGCCATACCATGACCCGCAATTTTCCCGTAATAAAAGGTTATCCATGAACGTCATCGTCGCCTCCCTCAATCCGGCTAAAATCGAGGCCGCCCGCCAGGCCCTGGCCCTGCTGTTCCCGGACCAGGATATCGAGCTGAACGGCCTGGCCGTGCCATCCGGCGTGGCCGCCCAGCCAATGAGCGATGCGGAAACCTTGCAGGGAGCGCGCAACCGGGCGCTGGCGGCACGCCGGCATCGGCCCGGGGCGGATCTGTGGATTGGCATGGAAGGCGGTATCGATCGACTGCAGGCGCACACCATCACCTTCGCCTGGCTGCAGGTACTGGGGCCGGGGCTGGATAACGTCGCCCGCAGCGCCAGCCTGACCCTGCCGCCGTTCGTGGCCAGCGCCGTGTCTCAAGGGGAGGAGCTGGGTCAGGCCATGGACCGCCTGTTCAACTTAACCAACTGCAAGCAGCAGGGCGGCGCTATCGGCGTGCTGACCCGCAACCTGCTGGACAGGCGCAGCGTCTACCGGGACACCCTGATCCTGGCCCTGGCGCCGTTGCTCAGCCCCGCGCCTTACGCTCAGCCAGCCACGCAAACCAGTCCGTAACCCGATAGTCGAGTCCCAGCCAGCGGGCGAGTGCGTCGCCGTCGATGCTCTTGCCCTCGCCGCCCCCGGCGAATGTCGGTGGCGGCAATTTCCGCAGCAGCGCCGCCCGGGTATAAAACTCCCGCCGGCTGGGGTGATGGGGCGTGCTGACATTCAGGACTTCCGGCCAATCCTCCCGCGCCAGTATGGCGGGAATAAAACGCAGCAAATCCTCCAGCGCCACCAGGTTGACCGGTTCATCACCGCCCTCAAACCGTCGCCCGGCCAGAAAGCGTCCCGGCTCGCGGCTGCCACCCACCAGGCCCGACAGCCGCAGGCACAGCACCTGTGGAATGCCGCTCTGACGCACCCTCTGCTCCGCCGCCAGCATGCGCTCGCCGCGTTCGGAATCGGGTCCGGTATCCGCCTCGGTCTTCGCGCCGGTGCCGCCGTACACGGAAGTGGCACTGGTAAACAGCACCCGGCGCACCCCGGCCACGGCGGCCAGGGCGGCAACCCGACCCAGGGTCGCGGCGTAGTCCTCCACCTTGCCCGGCGGCACGCACAGTATCAGGCTGTCGGCAGCAAGCCGCGCCGGCCAGGCCAATGGCAGCGGCCCATTGATATCCCATACCTCGGCCACCACCCCCTCTCGACGCAACCGCTCGGCCTTGGCCGCGTCGGTGGTGGTGCCGGCGACCCGGTACCCCTGTGCCAGCAAGGCCGCAGCCAGAGGCTCACCCAGCCAGCCCAGGCCGAGAATGGCCACCCCCGGTTCAGTAGACATAGTTCAGCTCCGCCGGCTTCAGGAAGGTCTTGGGTTGACCCAGCATATCCTGGTAGATCACCGAAAAAGCCAGCACGTTCTGCACATAGCTCCGGGTCTCCCGGTAGGGAATATTCTCCACCCAGACATCCAGCGGCCGGCTGCCACTCTCGCTCAGCCAGCGGTTGATCCGGCTCGGGCCGGCGTTATAGGCGGCAATGGCCGGGATCCGGTTATGGTTGTAGCGCTCCAGCAGCTCCTTGAAGTAGCTGGAGCCGAGCTGCACGTTCACGTCGGCCCGGTAGACGTCGGCGGGATGGCGGAACTGGGTGATGCCATGCCTGCGCGCGGTTTCCTGCGCCGTGGCCGGCATCAGCTGCATCAGGCCGCCGGCCCCTACCGGTGAACGGGCCTGTTCATAGAAGGCACTTTCCTGACGGGCGATGGCGAAAAGAACGGCCTCGTCCACTCCCAGGCGGCGGGCCTGGCGCTGGAAGATATCCCGGTACACCACCGGGAAGCGCAGATCCAGGTGATCCCAGGCCTGAACCCGGATACTGGCCACGATGGATTTATCATACCAGCCGCGACTCAGCGCCAGGCTGCCCAGGGCCACGCCCGCCGGTTCATCCACCTTGCCCAGCAGGTGATGCCATTCGCCGCGAGCGGCGGCGCGGTCACCCAGCGCCAGCCATTCCTCGACCCGCAGCAGTGCAGGCCACTGCTTGCTGGCCTGGCTCCATGAGGGCGCCGGCACCAGGGGCTTTTTCTGCAGGGAAAAGTCACGCCGGCTCTGCTGAGCGGCCAGGAAGCCATAGTAATCCCGGGATTTGGCCGCCTGCTGCCAGGCGGCATCGGCCTCTGTGGTTTTGTTCTGTGCGGCCAGGGCCCTGCCCCGCCAGTACAGCCAGCGACTGTCCTGCCGGGCATCGGGAGGCAGTCGATCAATCCAGCCGATAAGATGCTGCCAGTCCTGCTCCCATATCGCCAGCCGGGCCCGCAGTTCAAAGAGTTCGGCATTCCCCACCTCCGGCAACCGGCTGTCGAGCCAGCCGCGATAGTCCCGGGTGCGGTTGAACATCAGCCGGCGAGCCAGGCTACGCTCCACCACCGCCATCTGGGCTCGTTCGAAATTGTGGCTACGCTGGTATTTAGGGTAGAGGCTCATCACCAGCTCGGGATCGGTATCCGCCAACCGGGCCAGGGCCATGGTCACCGCAACCTTATGCCGCCCGGTTTCCGTCTTGACCTGCTCCGGCCGGATCACTTGCCGGGGATCCTTGTGCAATGCCTGCAGCAGTTCGCCGGCCGGGCGGGCCGAAGGGCTCAGCAGCCGCCCCAGGAAGGCCATCAGCCCCTCCTGGCCACTCTCGTAGGCCAGCAACATGCGCTGCCAGATATGTTCGTCGTTGCGCCCGCCCACACTACGCCAGTCCTCGAACAGAGGATCGCAAATGCCGGGCCTGGACTGGCCATGCAGCCACAGCCGCTCGGCGCCGGCGATGGCGGTCGCCCTGTCGCCGGTCGCCCATTTAGCTCTGTAGTGGGCGCACTGCAGCTCGGCGCTGTTGGGCAATTGTGGGTAAAGGGCCAGAAACTCCTGCCAGCGCTGTTCCCGGGCCAGGCGGAACAGATACTGGCGCTCGAGCCGGTCCGCCTGTTGGGAGTCGGGGTAGCGGGCCATGAATTCGCGCACCTGAGCCGTGCTCAGATGGTTGATTCTGTCAGCAAGGTATTGATAATCGAGGTAAATAGTAAAGGGGTAAGGATCCAGCCCCTGGCGCAACTGCTGATAGCGGGGCAGGTCATTTTTTTTCAGCGCCTGCTCCGCCTGCTGATATCGCTCGCGCAGCGGTGAAGCCTCGACACTCATGCCAAGGCCCAGCAGCAGCAGCCCCACTCCCAACCAGCTCTTCACGGCACCACCCCTCTTTAGAAAATATAGCGCTATCCTAAGGAATACCGGGGGCACTGCCAATGGGGCAATGCAAATTCTCCGGGCGCGAAGTGCAAAACCGGCGTCAGAGGGGGAAGCTACCAGGCCCAGAGTTTATCCATACGAGTCTGTCTTGTTTGGCCTCTGGCTGGCAAGGGCTTTTTGGCATTAGCACCGGGAAGCTCACAAATATTGTCAAAAGGAACCGACAGGCGGGAAAAAGTTGATTTCCATCACAAAATTAATTCGCTGCCGGGGTAATCTGAGCTTGAACACAAACGAAGAAACAGCCAGGGGGTCCTTATGTCTATTGCGATTACCAGCCATGTTGTCGACATCTCTCCCGCTATTCGTGAACGGATTGAAAGTCGCTTCGACAAATTAAATCGGCGCCAGATCGTGCTTATCAACCCCCATGTGGTGATTCAGAAAGAAGGCCTGAATTACCTGGTGGAAGCCAAGGCCGGGGTGCCTAATGATACCCTCTTTGCCCAGGCGGAACACGAAGACCTGTATGCCGCCATCAATGAACTGGGGCAGAAACTGGAACGTCAGCTCGGCCGCTACGCGGACAAGCCGCTGGCTCAACGGGCCAACGTGGCCCAGCCGATAGCCGAGGAGGACGAATAACAACGGAGCCGGCCGGCCCTTTCTCCGGCACCGGCCGAATCACTGGCGGAAAGGCCCCAGGGCTGTTTTCCGCCTTTTTGGCGGTTGGCGGGCCGGCTCGCCAAAAAATACCCGGAAAAGGCTTGCCAGCGCCGACGCTTTTCAGTATTCCTATGGGAGTGACAACGACGACTGTGACCTGATGATGCCCGTATCCCTGTTTTTCTTTCGCTTCTTTTTTGCACCCTGACTCGGGAGGCACGGGCGCAAGCAAGAGATAAGCGAAAGACGAACCGCCAAGCCTCCCACCGGGAGGCTTTTTTATTCAGCCGGACTGGCGACGAAGGAAGCCCTATTCATGAATCTGGATGATATCAGAACCCACATCACCCGCCTGGACAGCGAGCTGCTGACCCTGCTGGCCAAACGCAAGGCCCTGAGCCTGGATGTGGCCCGCTCCAAACTGGCAAACCCGAGGCCGATACGGGATCAGGAGCGGGAGCAGGCACTGCTGGTGGAGCTCATCAACCAGGGCCGCCAGCTTGGCCTGGACGCCCATTACGTGACCCGCATCTATCACACCATCATCGAAGACTCGGTGCTGTCCCAGCAAGCCCTGCTGCAGGACCTGCTCAATCCCCAGGACAAGGCGCCGGCCATCAGCGTGGCGTTTCTCGGGCTCACCGGCTCCTACTCCAACCTGGCGGCACGCAAGTATTTGTCCCGCTTCCAGGCCAGCATCATCGAGCACAATTGCGAGACCTTCCAACAGATCCTCGACACCGTGGAATCGGGCCAGGCCCAGTACGGCATACTGCCCATAGAAAACACCAGTTCCGGCTCCATCAACGATGTTTTCGATCTGATGCAGCACACCAGCCTGTCCATCGTCGGCGAACTGACCCAGCCCATAGAGCACTGCCTGCTGGTGGCGGTGGATACCGACGTCAGCCAGTTGAAGACCCTGTACACCCATCCCCAGGTGTACCAGCAATGCTCCCAATACCTGAAGACGCTGCCGGGGGTCAAGGTGGAATTCTGTGCCGCCTCCTCCAATGCCATGGAGCTGGTGGCCGGCCTGAAGCGACCCGATGTGGGTGCCATGGGCAGCGCCGACGGCGGCGAGCTGCATGGCCTCAGACCCCTGGTACGCGGCCTGGCCAACCAGAAACAGAACATGACCCGCTTTATCGTGGTGGCACGCAAGCCCATCGAAGTGGCGGAGCAGATCCCGGCCAAGACCAGCTTCATCATGTCTACCGGCCAGCAAAGCGGCGCCCTGGTGGAAGCCTTGCTGGTGCTGCGCGGCCACGACATCACCATGACCAAGCTGGAATCCCGCCCCATTATCGGCAACCCCTGGGAAGAGATGTTCTATGTGGACGTGGCGGCCAATGTCAACAGCCCGGAGATGCAGTCGGTACTCAAGGAACTGGGCCGCATCACCCGCTTTATCAAGGTGCTGGGCTGCTATCCCAGTGCCGAAGTGGCGCCGACCCGGATTCCGTCCGGCGCCCTGAGCCAGGGTAAAACCGCCCCCCAAGCCGACGCCGAGGCCGAGCAGCCCCGCCACAGCCGCGCCTACAAGACAGACGGCTCACGGCTACAGATAGGCCGCTTTTACCTGGGCACCCAGGAGCCGCTGCTGATTGCCATGCTCGGGGCCTGGCCCGGTCGCCAGCAATTGCAGGAAGATGCCCGCCGGCTGAAGGAAAGCGGCGGCCAGGTACTGGCCGCGCCCTGTTTCGATAACGGCGATATCCAGCAGGGACTGCAACACCTGCAGCAGCTGCGGGAAGTCGCCGCCCAGTTTGACCTGGCGGCGATGACCGCGGTTGGCAAAGTGGAAGAGCTTAACCGGGCGGCGGAATACCTCGATCTGCTGTTGCTGCAACCGGATCAGCCCCATCGCGGGGAGCTGCTGATTGCCGCCGGCCGCTGTACCCGCCCGTTGTTGTTACCGCTGCAGCCGGATGCCATCGTCTCGCTGGCGGAAGCGGATCTCATCCTGAAAGAAGGCAATCAACAACTGGCCCTGCTCGATGGCCAGGGGCTGCCCCTGGTCGAGCTGCTGGCCCTGCAACAACAGACCCACCTGCCCCTGCTTAGCCGGCTCGGGGGCGAGAAATCCCTGTTGCCCGAGCTCGCCCATGCGCTGAAGGAAGCGGGCGTGCAGGGCTTCTGTATCGAACTCGCCGAAGACCAGCAAGCCGATGCCGTGGCCCCCCTCGCCCAGCGGCTATACCAGGGCTAACGCAGATAACACAAGGCCCGGGAAACCGGGCCTTGTGTCTGATTGAGAAAGTCCGCCACGCGGCTGAAGCCGCATCTACCACAGACCGGGATGGGTCCGGAATGCACAGGCGTCGGGTCCACCTTGGCGGGTCCCACTTCAATCCTGATGATGGCGGCTGTCGTTGGCCTGAGCCAGCAGCATCCGGCTTTCCTTGAGGAAGATGCCGGCATAGTCGCCGAAGAAGTCGCTGACGGTGGCGAACTGTTCGACGAAGGCATCGCGCTTGCCCCGCTCCAGCTGGCTGAGCAACTCGCCGAAACGGCGGTGGTAGCGCTTTATCATCTCCAGGTTGCGGGGCGAGGACAGGATGATGTCCGCATAGAGCACCGGATCCTGGGCGAACAACCGGCCCACCATGGCCAGCTCCAGCCGGTAGATGGGCGAGCTCAGGCGCAGCAACTGGGCCAGATCCGCCCGCTCGGCGCACAGATGGGCGCCGTAGGCGAAGCTGGTAAAGTGGCGCAGCGCTTGCACCAGGCTCATGGCCTCGTCATGCTCGTCCGCCGATACCGGCTGCAGTCGGGCGCCCCAGATGCGCATCTGGGCCAGCAACCATTCATACTGTTCGCCGCCGCGCCCTTCGCAATAGATGATCACCTGCTTGGCCAGGCTGGACACATCGGGGCCGAACATGGGGTGCAGCCCCAGCACCGGGCCGCCATGGGCCGCCAGCATGGCTTCCAGCGGCTCGCTCTTGACGCTGGTCAGGTCCACCAGCAGGCAGTCGGCGGGCAACGCTGGCAGGCGCCCGATCACCGCCACCGTCTGCTCGATGGGCACGGCGATGATCACCAGGCCGGCATCGCCCAACAGGGCACCGGCCCTGTCCCAGTCTTCTTTCTCCAGGATCTCGACCGGGTAGCCGGACAGGCGCAGCAGGTGCGCAAACAAACCACCCAACTGGCCGGCCCCCCCGATCACCACCGCTTTGGACAGCTCCGGCTTGATACATTTGAAACCGGTGTCCTTTTCGCTGGCGTAGGACTCGCGCATGGCGCGGCGTAGCACATCTTCGATCAGGTCCGGCGGTACGCCTTTCGCCTCGGCCTCGGCCCGGCGCCGGGCCAGCATGGCGGCTTCCCGGTCGGGGGCATAGATAGGCACGCCCTGGCGGCTTTTCACTTCCCCCACACCCGCCACCAGTTTCAACCGGCGGGCAAATAGTTCGACCAGTTGCTGGTCGACCTCGTCAATTTGATCCCGCAGGACTTTTAATTCATCAACCATCGGCTTCATCCCAATTACAAAAGCACCGGCCCTTCCCGGGCTCGGTGCTCTATTATGCCCGCTATTGGCCGACGACGACAGGGCCGGCAAGGGCGGCGTTCAACAGTACGAGCCGCCGGCTCAGCCGATACGGGCCTTGAGCGGCGCGGCCAGTTGCTGGTGGCAGTGGCCCAGCAGCTCGGCGGTGGTATCCCAGTCGATACAGGCATCGGTAATGGACACCCCATAGCGCATATCGCACTTGGGTTGTTCACTGGACTGGTTGCCCTCGAAGAGATGCGACTCCAGCATGATACCGAGGATGGACTGGTTGCCTTCCTGGATCTGGTGAACCACATTCTCCGCTACCAGCGGTTGCAAACTGTAATCCTTGTTGGAATTGCCGTGGCTGCAGTCCACCACCAGGCTCGGCGCCAACCCCGCCGCCGTCATGGCCTTTTCCGCCAGCGCGACATTGACCGAGTCGTAGTTGGGCTGCTTGCCGCCACGCAGTATGACATGGCCGTCCGGATTACCCTGGGTCACCAGCAGCGCCACCTGCCCTTCCTGGTTGATACCCATGAAGGCATGGGGCTCCGCCGCCGCCTTCATGGCGTTGATGGCGGTGCCCAGATTGCCGTCGGTACCGTTCTTGAAGCCAACCGGCATCGACAGCCCGGAGGCCATCTCCCGGTGGGTCTGGGATTCGGTGGTGCGCGCACCGATGGCCGACCAGGAAAACAGCTCCGCCAGATACTGGGGACTGATGGGATCCAGCGCTTCGGTGGCCAGCGGCAATTCCAGTTCGGCCAGCCAGCACAGCAGTTCCCGCGCCTTGTGCAGGCCAAGCTCGATATCGAAGCTGCCGTCCAGGTGAGGATCGTTGATAAAGCCTTTCCAACCGACGGTGGTACGCGGCTTCTCGAAATAGACGCGCATCACGATATAAAGGCTATCACGGTAGTCATCATGCAGTTTTTTGAGGCGGGTTGCGTACTCTTTGGCTGCGTCGATATCGTGGATGGAGCAGGGGCCACAGATCACCAACAGACGGTGATCCTTGCGATGAATAATATCGGAAATGGTCTGCCGGGCCTGGCCGATGGACGCCAGCGCCCGGTCGGAAATCGGCAACTTGGCTTTCAGCTCCGCCGGGGTGATCATGACCTTTTCGGATTGGATATGAATATTATTCAACGTGTCTTTCTGCATGATGACATCCTCACTTGTAAACAAAACATTACAACCAAACTTAAAGAAAAATCACTCCATATTTGACATATGATAATTTCTCTTTTACGCAACCGCCTTCACCATACCAAGGCAGGACGGCCTTGCAAAGCCTGATGTCGGCTAAAAGCCGGTTATTTTGCCCCGATACGCTCAAACGCGCAGAAAAGAGCCAAATTCCGCCTTTCATCGGCATATACTTGAGGCATAGAGAGGAACCTATGAACGAACACGAGTACCGGCTGCTGGTGGCCAGCTTCCGCCGCATACTGGATCACTACGGGGTGGATTACCGCCGCAGCCCCCCATCCTATAACAACGACACCCTCTACGATCACCAGTGCCGGCTGATCGTGCATGAGGTAAGCAAGAGCTGGCTGGCACACTACGGCCACAAACCCAGTCCCTTGCTGCTGCAGAAAGCCCTGTTTGCAGCCGAGCAGAGCCGCCGTTTCAGCCCACCCTGGTATGCCCGCTGGCTGAACTATGTGCGCAACCTGGCACCCCGGCGCCGGTAGTGCACGACCCGCGCTGACACAACCGCCGGTGGTCAGGCTGGTATTCCTGCCGGGATCTGCCATGATGCCGCTTCTCCCCTCAAGGACCCCAAAGATGCAACGACTTATCCGCTTTTTCTTTCAGGGCCTGCTGATTCTGCTGCCCTTCGTGCTGACGGTGTATCTGGTATACCTGATCTTCACCATGCTCAACGAAACCCTGTTTTCGGCCCTGGGCTCTTTGCTGCGGGTCGTATTCCCGGCCCTGGAGGCGGGCTGGATCTCCGATCTGGCCGGCGGCGCGATGACCCTGGCACTGATCATCCTGACCGGCATGTTCGCGTCCTTTTATCTCGGGCGTTTTTTTCTCTCCATTTTCGACAACATACTGACCCGTATTCCGCTGGTGAAAATGCTCTACAACTCCCTGCGGGATCTGTTCAATGCCCTGCTCGGCGACAACAAGCGCTTCGACAAACCGGTGGCGGTCAGCCTGATGGGCGGGGAAGTGATGGTGCTGGGCTTTATCACCCGGGAGGAGATGGGGGCATTCGGGCTGCAGGACAAGGTCGCCGTCTACCTGCCCCAGTCCTACAACTTCGCTGGCAACGTGCTGATCGTCGACAAGGACAAAGTGCGGCCGCTGGACATTCCCGCCGGCACCGTCACCACCTTTATTGTCAGCGGCGGGGTGACGGGAACGCCCTGAAGGCGGGGAGCCGGGAACAATATCGGTGTTTCAGTCAAACACCACTATTCCCCAGTCCCCCGCCTCCGCTCAGAGGCTATCTATCTCGTCCATAAAATCGCTCAGATCGTCATCCGCCATGGCTCCGACTTCCCGCCCCACCCGGCTCGCCTGGTATTGCAGATAAAAATCCTTGGTCAGGCCGTAGGGGTCGAGGGCATTGTCGATAATGGCTTCCTGGTCGATCAGCTGACTGCGGTCATAGAGCCCCATCAGCACCCACTTACCGGCGCGCATGGCGATCGTCATCACGTCGTAGGGGAAGTAGAGGCTGTCCACCACGTCGCCGGACAACTGGCGCAGCGTGGTCGGCCCCATGAAAGGCACCATCAGGTAGGGACCGTCACCAACCCCTATCTGGCCCATGACCTGGCTGAAGTCCTTGGGCCGGGAGGTCAGCGACAGTTTCTCCGCCACATCGAAAAAACCCAGTACTCCGACGGTACTGTTGAGACCGAAGCGGGCCAGGTTGGTGCCGGCCCCCGGAATATCCCCGCTGACCAGGTGGTTGACAAAGCTGGCCGGCTCCTCGAGGTTCAGCATCATGTTCTGCACCCCTTCTTTCAGGGGATCCGCCACATAGTCGGCATAGGTGTGCACTACGGGGCGCACCGCATAGGGCTCCAGTATGTCGTAGTTGAGCACCCAGGAAGCCCGGTTTACCGGTTCGAAGGGGTCTCGCGGGTCATTGGCCGTGGACTTGGCGTAGTCCGCCGGTTTGTCCGAGGAAAAGGGATCACTGGCCCGGGGCTGATCCCCCCCCTGGTGCACAGCACAGCCCGTCAGGGTTGCGCCTGCCGTCAATATCAGCACTCGCCACATAATGTAACCTTATGATTATTGTTATCGTTCCAGTCTAGTTCAGAAGCGGCCGGCAAGACCGGCCGCCCGCCCTTCACAGGGGGGTATCGATCACCACGCTGATCCGGCGGTCTTCATCGGTGCTCAGTACCCCGCTGCGTCCCTCCCAGGCGTGGGTCACATCGGCCACGTTGCCGCTGGGGGCGATACGCGCCTTGATGATCACGTCCGCCCGACTGCTCATGTTGTTGTCGGCCACCATGGCATCGGCATTGGACAGGGTAATGGTCAACGGAAAGGCCGGCTGCTCGATACGACGGGCCACCAGCGGCATTTCGCCACCCGCGGCGTCCACCGCGAACACGAACAGCACGGAGCCGGGATGATAAGGCACCGAGCTCGAGGTATTGACCTCCACCTCGTAACGCGGGCCGGTCACCGGCACTGTGTCCGCGGCGGCCAGACGCTGCTCGGCGAAGGCCACCGAACGCTCTATCATGCCGTAACGAGGATTATCCGGCGACATTCGGGTCAGCATTTCCCGCCAGCGCTCGGCGGCGGTGGCAAAATCGTCCTGCTGCAGGGCCATGAAGGCGAACACCGACCAGGCCTCGAGATTGTCGGGATCCTGCACCAGCGCATTTTCAATCAGGCCTTCGGCCCGCAGGGTTTCACCGGTCATGGCCAGCGCCTCCGCATAAGGCACCACCACCGCCTGTACGTCGGCGGTCAGGTTCATGGCTTTTTCCAGCGATTCCTTGGCGGTTTCCCCGTCGCGCATCTCCAGCGCCAACCGTCCCAACAGCAGCCAGCCACGGAAATCATCGCCGTCCTGGTGCAGGCGGGTGCGCAGGGCCAGCATCAGCTCACGCACATCCTGTTCGGTCATGCTCTCGTCCTGCTCCACCAGTATCCGCCGGGACAGCTCCGCCAGCCGCCCGCTGGCATCCTGCCACTGGGCCACTTCCCGGTGGGCGCCAACCTGCCAGTAGCCGACATAGCTGACGGCAATCACCACCAGCACCGCCGGCAGCCACAAGGCAGGGCTCTTCCTGGTGTTCAGCCGCGGCTCCTGCACCATGTCGTCGAGCAGGCTTTTCTGCAGTTCGCGCTCGGCCGCCTCGCTGTCTTCCAGCAGCCCCTGTTCGCTGTCCAGCTCCAGTTCCTGCAACCGTTGCCGGTACAGCTGGGTATTAAGTTCGTTACGGCTGTGGCTGGACTCGGCCCGGCCTCGCGTCAAAGGCAGTATTATCACCAGCACCAGTATTGCCGTCAGCAAGGCACTGAAGATCCAAAATAAGGTCATATCAGCTCTCTTTATCTTTGTTCAGCAGATCCGCCAGGCGTTTTTTCTCTTCGGCACTCAGCTCATCGCCCTCGTTACGCCGGGTCCGTCGGGTACGCACCAGGATCACCACCAGCCCCAGCAGGATCACCAGTACCGGGCCCGCCCACAGGATGACGGTAGAGGCCATCAGCGGCGGCTTGTAGAGGATGAAGTTGCCGTAGCGGGCCACCATGAAATCGATGATTTCCTGTTTCGAGTTCCCCTCTCGCAGCATGTCGTAGGTCTTGTCACGAAGATCCTTGGCCAGTTCGGCATTGGAGTCGGAGATATCCTGGTTCTGACACTTGGGGCAACGCAGCTCCCGGGTCAGCTCCCGGAACACCGCTTCCTGCGCGGGGGAGTCGAATTCGTAAACATCGATGGACGACTGGGCGGCCACCGGCGACACCAGCCAGGCCCCGGCCAGCAATATCAGGATCGACAGTACGTGCATCGGTTACTCCATCCGCTCGAAAATGGGCTTCAGGGTCTGGTGCCAGACCTGTTCGTTGACATCCCCCACATGACGGTAGCGGATCACCCCCGAGCTGTCGATCAGGAAGGTTTCCGGCGCACCGTACACCCCCAGATCGAGGCCCAGCATGCCGCGGGGATCGTAGAGATCGATGGCATAGGGGTTGCCCAGGTTGGTCAGCCAGCGCAGGGCCTTGTCGCGCTCGTCCTTGTAGTTCATGCCGATGATGTGGATACCCTCCTTCGCCTTCAGCTCGTTCAGGTACTCATGTTCGGCATAGCAGGTCGGGCACCAGGTGGCCCACACATTGAGCAGCATGGGCCGGCCGGTGAAGATGTCCTTGCCGTGCTGCTTGTCGAGATCGTGCAGGTCCTGCAGGGTAAACTCCGGGATCGGCTGATCGATCAGTACCGACTCCAGCTTGGTGGGATCGGAGAACAACCCCTTGTACAGGAAGACGCTGGCGCCCAGGAACAGCAGCAACGGGATGGACAGGATCAGGATACGACGGTTCATGCAACCTCCTGCTCGCGTTTACGGCCGAAACGATAGCGCTTGTCGACCATGGCGATGACACCACCGATGGACATCAGCACGGCGCCGAACCAGATCCAGCGCACGAAAGGCTTGTAGTACAGCCGCACCGCCCAGGCGCCGTCGTTCAGCTCTTCGCCCAGGGCGGCGTACAGATCCCGGGTGAAGCCGGCGTTGATGGCCGCTTCGGTCATGGGCATGCGCTGCACCACGTACATCCGCTTCTCGGCGCGCAGTTCGGTCAGCGCCCGGCCATTCTTGGCCACGCCGATCACCCCCTTGAAGCCCTCGTAGTTGGGGCCGTCGGCCCGGCGGGTGCCCTCGAAGGTGAAGGTATAGCCGGCGAAGGTCACGCTGTCGCCCTTGCTCATGCGGACATCCCGCTCGATGCTGTAGATCTGGGTGCAGGCAATACCGATGATGGACACCGCCAGGCCGACGTGGCCGAGGATCATGGCCCAGTGACTGTTGCCAAGCTTGCGCACTCCCACTCCGAAACGGTGCTTGTGGGTGGCGCGGATCCAGGTTTCCTGCAGGCTGGTAATCACGATAAAGATGCCCAGGCCGATGCCCACCGCGGCCCAGATTTCGAAGTTTTCGGCAAACCACCAGGGCAAGGCCAGTCCCAGCACCGTACTCGCGGCCAGGGCAAACAGCAGCTTGCCGTTGACGTCCTTCATCTGCTGGCGGCGCCAGCGGAACAACGGGCCCGCCCCCAGCAACAGCGCGAAGGGAATGACAAGCCAGGCGTAGAGGCTGTTGAAGAAGGGAGCGCCGATGGAAATGCTGCCCAGCCCCAGCTCTTTGTGTACCAACGGCAGCAGGGTGCCGATCAACACCACCACCAGCCCCGCCATCAGCACGATATTGTTGCCGAGCAGCATGGTTTCCCGGCTGGCCAGCTCATGCTTGCCGTGGCTGCGCACTTCGGCCCCCTTGATGGCATACAGCAGCAGCGACGAGCCCACCACCAGCAGCAGGAACACCAGGATAAAGAGGCCGCGGGTCGGATCCGAGGCGAAGGCATGCACCGACACCAGCACCCCGGAGCGAACCAAAAAGGTGCCGAGCAGGCTGAGCGAAAAGGCCATGATCGCCAGCAGCACCGTCCAGGCCTTGAAGGTGGCCCGCTTTTCGGTCACCGCCAGCGAGTGGATCAGCGCCGTGCCTGCCAGCCAGGGCATGAAGGAGGCGTTTTCCACCGGATCCCAGAACCACCAGCCGCCCCAGCCCAGCTCGTAATAGGCCCACCAGGAGCCCAGGGCAATCCCCAGGGTCAGGAAGACCCAGGCGGCCATGGTCCAGGGCCGGGACCAGCGGGCCCAGGCCGTGTCCAGCTTGCCGGTCATCAGCGAGGCGATGGCGAAGGCGAAGGCCACCGAGAACCCCACATAGCCCATGTACAGCATGGGCGGGTGGAAGATGAGCCCCGGATCCTGCAGCAGCGGGTTGAGATCCCGGCCGTCCACCGGGAAATAGGGCAGGGTCCGCTCGAAGGGGTTGGAGGTGAGCAGCACGAACAGCAGGAAGCCGGTGCCCACCATGCCCATGACGCTCAGCACCCGGGCCACCGCATCCAGCGGCAGCGCCCGACTGAAGCGGGCCACCGCCGCGGTCCAGCCCGCCAGTATCAGCACCCACAGCAGCAGGGAGCCCTCGTGGGCGCCCCACACCGCCGAAATACGGTACTCCAGGGGCAGCAGGCTGTTGGAGTTGGAGGCCACGTAAAGCACGGTAAAGTCGTGATCGATAAAAGCCCAGGTCAGGCAGAGAAAGGACACCAGCAGAAAACCGAACTGGGCGTAGGCCAGCGGCCGGGCCAGCAGCATCATGCTGACATTGCCGCGGGCCGCGCCAAGCAGGGGATAGATGCTGAGGATCAGGGTCGCCGCCAGGGCGAGGATCAGGGTAAATTGGCCTATCTCAGGGATCATGAACGGCTCCCTTGCAGCTGTTCCTCGGTATATTCCGGTTTGAAGTGCTCCATCCCTTTGAGCGCCTCCGCCACCTCGGCCGGCATGTATTCTTCATCGTGCTTGGCCAGCACCTCGAAGGCATTGACGGTGCGGGCATTTTCCAGATTGCCCTGGGCCACTATGCCCTGTCCTTCCCGGAACAGGTCCGGCAATATGCCGTCAAACAGTACCGTCACCTTTTCACCACCCGCATCGATCAGATCGAAGCTGACCTTCAGGCTTTGCTGATCCCGGGACACCGATCCCGGCACCACCAGGCCGCCGATACGCAGGCGCTGGCCCACCTCCGGCTTGATGTTGTCCTTGCCCTTGCCCTGCACCAGCTCGGTCGGGGTATAGAAGAGGTCGATATTCTGCTGCAATGCATACAGCACCAGCGCGGTCATGACCGACAAACCAGCCACCACGGCTACCAGCAGGGTCATCCGCTTCTTACGTCTTGGGTTCATAAGGTGTTCTCCAACTTCTGGGCGGCCTTGCGACGGGCGACCCTGGCTTGTTTCTGTTTGACCTCGCGCAGCAAGCGTTTCTTCGTTGTTATAGTGGCCACCACCAACCCGAGCAGGGCCAGCAGGGTCACGGCAAAGGACAGCCAGACATAAAAGCCGTAGCCACCCATGGCCCAGAATGCAGACCAGCTTTCAAATTTCATCCTGTTCCTCCGCCATTTTCAGTACCCAGGGCCGGTGCGATTCCCGCCGGATCAGCTCATTGCGCAGCCGCATCAGGGTCAGCGCGCCCAGGAAACAGATAAACGCCAGTATCATGATCAGCAGCGGCCAGAGCATGTCGTTGGAAATGGACGGCTTGGCAAACTTGGTGATGGTGGCGCCCTGGTGCAGGGTATTCCACCACTCCACCGAGTAGTGGATGATCGGCAGGTTGATCACCCCCACCAGCGCCAGTATGCCCGCCGCCCGGCCCGCCAGCACCTTGTCGGAAATGGCGTTGTACAGGGCGATGACGCCCAGGTAGAGAAACAGCAGGATCAGCTCCGAGGTCAGGCGGGCGTCCCACACCCACCAGGCGCCCCACATGGGCTTGCCCCAGGCGGCACCGGTAAAGAGCGCGATAAAGGTGAAGACGGCACCCACCGGGGCGATGGCCGCCACCGCCATGTCGGCGGTCTTGATCTGCCACACCAGGCCGATAAAGGCGGCCACGGCCATCGAGGAGTAAGCCCCCATCGACATGATGGCGGAAGGCACATGGATATAGATGATGCGGAAGGCATCACCCTGCTGGTAGTCGGAAGGCGCGAAGGCCAGCCCCCAGACCAGGCCGACCGCAAACGAAATCACGCTGAACACAACAAACCAGGGCAGCCAGAGTCCGGCCAGCCGGTAGGCTTGTTCAGCCTTGGCATAGGGATGTAACCATTTCCACATCTTGCTCACAGACCTTTTTTGTATTACACATTGTTCACACGAACTCAAGATACCCTAAATTCGCCGTTCAAAAAACCTTTGGCCGGAGGCCTAGTTCACACTCACCCGCAACGCCGCCGCTATGGCAAAGGGCGCCAGAGTGATGCTGCCCGCCAGCATGGCCCCCAGAATCGCCAGCTGACCATTGTAGGCTACCCCCATGGTTGCCGCCTCTATCGCCGAGGTGGCAAAAATCAACACCGGAATATAGAGCGGCAGGGTCAACAGGCTCAGCAGCACGCCGCCCTTGCCGATGCCCACCGTCAGGGCCACCCCGATGGCGCCGAGCAGGCTGAGAATGGGCGTGCCCAGCAACAGGGTCCAGAACACGCCCAGAAAACCGGCCAGATCCAGACTCAGCAACACCGCCACCAAGGGCGACAGCAGCAGCAGCGGCAACCCGGTCAGCAACCAGTGCGCCAGCACCTTGGCCAGGGCCAGCACTCCTAAGGGACAGGGCATCAGCATTAATTGTTCCAGGGTGCCGTCAATAAAATCGTCCCGGAACAGCCGCTCCAGCGCCAGCAGCGACGACAGCAGCGCCGCCACCCAGACGATGCCCGGGGCGATGCGCGCCAGCAGGGCAGGCTCGGGGCCGATCCCCAGGGGAAAGAGGGTAATGACGATAATGAAAAACCACAGCGGGTTGAGGATATCGGCGCGCCGCCGCAAGGCCGACACCAATTCGCGCCGGACCACGCCGGTAAACATGGCGTTCATGCGTCTCTCTCCTGAAAGGGGGTCAGGTGCAGGGTTCGCACCCGGTCGGCACTCAGGGACAGGTCCTGGTGGGTGGTGATCAGTACCATGCCGCCGGCATCGGTATGTTCCAGCAACAGCCGCTCCAGCACCTTGACCCCGTGTTTGTCGATGGCGGTAAAGGGCTCGTCCAGGATCCACAGCCTGGGGCCGCCCAGCCACAACCGGGCCAGGGCCACCCGACGCTTCTGCCCGGCCGACAGCTGGCCGGCATACTGATCCTCCAGCCCCGCCAGCCCCACCAGCGCCAGGACATCCCACAGATTGACCGTGCTGCCGAGATGGTGCATGCGGCGGAAAAAAGCCAGGTTTTCGAAGGCGGTCAGCTCATGTTTGATGCCGGCCTGATGACCGAGGTAGAACAATTCTTGATGGTAGGTATCGCGGCACTGCTCGATATTTTCGGCGGACCAGTACACTTCCCCGCCGAAGGGACGGGACAGGCCGGCCAGCAGCCGCAGCAGGCTGGTCTTGCCGACCCCATTGGGGCCCGCCACCTGCACCAGATCGCCGGGAGAAACCGTTAACGATAACTCGCTGAACAGAGTGCGCTCTTCACGGACACAGGTTAAAGCTCTGGCTTCAAGCATAGATCAGTGTTCAGACCATTAAAAATGGGCGCCAGTCTAGCATATGGCGCCCATAATGGCCTTAGTTTCGCTCCGGTGAAAGTTAAAATCGCCGGATTTATTGCGCTGGAACAAAATCGGCTGAAGGCTTGCCTCTTGGTCACAAGTCCGGTTGCCTGCTACGGCGGGAATGAAGAACCTGCTCTGATCACAGCATGGGCAGCGTGGAGGCAAGCAGCAGCCCGCCCATGGCCAGGTTAAAGCGGCGTACCTGTATGGGGTGGGTCAGAATGTGGCTCAGTTGTTTTCCGGCGGCAACCCAGATACCCACACACGGCAGATTGACCAGTCCAAAGACCAGAGCTATCAGTGTCAACCCCAACCAGTCGGCGCTCGGATTATAAACGCTGACCGTCGTCAGGGCCATCGACCAGGCTTTGGGGTTGACCCACTGAAATATGGCGGCCGCGCTAAAACCCATCGGCTGGTACTCTTGCTCCTTGCTGCCTGGTTTACTCATGGCAATTTTGATCGCCAGCCAGACCAGATAGATCAGACACACCATCTTCAGAATGTGGTGCAGCGCCGGGTAACGGAGAAAAATGCCGGTCAGCCCGATACCGACCACCACCACCATCACACTAAAACCGAGCGTCACGCCCATCATATGAGGGATAGTACGGATAAAGCCGATATTGGCGCCCGAAGTCATTAACATGATGTTGTTCGGGCCGGGGGTAAAAGAGGTCACGAAGGCAAACACAACCAGCGGCCAGAATTGATCGATAGGCATTGGTACTCCTGCTGAAAACGGATGATAACGGATCATCAGGGGCCGAATTCAGGCCGGTTGGTTCCGGCATGGCAAGAGCTCGCCGTAGAAATGCGCCCCAGATAAACACAGGATAATTGTTCTTACGGGCAATTTTGTGCTTGAATTCATTGCATAAACTCAAAATAAACAATAAATCCATGACATGGACAAATTTGACGAAATAATATTGCAAGAGCTAAAGCTGAATGGCCGGATCTCGAATGTGGAACTGGCCGAACGAGTGGGGCTTTCCCCTTCTGCAACACTGCGCCGAGTTCAAGAACTGGAGCGCCGGAAGGTGATCAGAGGCTACCGGGTCGTGCTGGATAACCAGAAGATGGGGTGCGGATTTATTGCCTATGTGGCGATAGGTTTGTCCGATCACAGCAAGAAAGCCCAGATCGGCTTTGAAGAACATGTCCGCTATGTGAAAGAAGTGGTGGAGTGCCACAATATCACTGGAACAAATGAATATCTGCTGCGAGTGGAAACCGCGAGCCTGGCGGACTACAAGCGGTTTCACTCCGATGTGCTGGGTGAATGTCACCAAATCAATTCCATCTCCACCATGGTGGTAATGGAATCGCCGAAAGATGAGCGCCTGTAAGAGCCTGTTACCGATCTTTGCGGGACTGGTCTGTCAGGATCCGGAGAAGACCGCCACGCTGTGAATACCTCCCTGTACACCCGCACATGCCATCATCCCTGGCATGTGACGGCCGGTGGAGGCCATCCTGTTTTCCTCTTTCAAGCCCCGCTGCCGCCTGATGATGGAGCCAGCAGGCGGCAGCGCGGCGATGTTCTACGCTTTATCAAAAATCAACAAGTACTTGTGACCAAGAGTCAGGCTTCAAGCTACTGCTTGCGATGCAGGGACAGCAGCAGTTCGGCTTCGGCCCGCGGCATCTCGCACTCGGCCATGATCTCTTCCACGTCAGCCCCCAGCTGAACCATGCGGGTGGCCCGACTGTACAGCTTGCCCTGGGGATCCTTCAACGCCAGCTCCTGCTGCTGTTCCTGCAGCAGGCCGAGCTGGCGATGCTGCTCGGCGACTTTCTTGCCAAGCCCGATGTTGGCCGCCTGCAGCTCTTCCAACTGCTTGCGGTAACTCTCCCGGGTCCGTGTCAGCTCCCGCATCAGCCGGCTCATGGCGTCCAGCTTGCGCTGGCTCTGCCGCCACATCATCCAGGACACCAGCAACGCCACCATGGCCAGCATCAACGCCAGCAGAGCCAGGATAAATGCCGGTTGCAGCCACATTACATCTGCCCCAGCTCATCCCATTCGTCATCGGACAGCAGCTTGTCCAGATCCACCAGGATCAGCAACTCCTGCTCCCGGTTGCACACCCCCTGGATAAACTTGGCGCTTTCACTGGTCCCCACGTTGGGCGCGTTCTCGATCTCGGAAGACTTGAGATAAACCACCTCGGCCACGCTGTCGACCAGGATGCCGATGACCTGCTTTTCAGCCTCGATGATGACGATGCGGCTATTGTCGGTCACTTCCGCCGGTTCCAGCCCGAAGCGCAAGCGGGTATCCAGCACTGTGACCACGTTGCCACGCAGATTGACGATGCCCAGCACATACTCCGGCGCCCCGGGCACCGGTGCAATGTCGCTGTAGCGCAGGACTTCCTGTACCTGCATGACATTGATGCCATAGGTTTCATTGTCCAGACGGAAGGTGACCCACTGCAACACTTCACCCTCGGCAAGATTCTCAGCTACATTGCGATGACTACTCATAGACTTACCCTTATACCTGCTCAGACTTGTTGTCCGTCGATATTCTTACCCTGCTCCAGCAGCCCGATCAAGGCATCCACGTGCAGCAGGGCGCACATTTTTTCTTTTACCATGCCCGCCAGCCAGGGCCTCGAGCCCGGGCTGGCGCGCCACTTGACCTGCTCCCGGTGCAACAATGCGGTGCCTTTCAACAGATGACAGGCCAGTCCCCAGTTGCTTTCCCCCAGGGTCACCAGGTACTGATACTCTTCCCCGGCCTGATGACCGGGCATGGCCCAGCGTGCGGTATCCACCACATACAGCTGGCGCTGGCGCTCGGTCAACACCCCGGCGAACCAATCCGGCTTGCCGAACAGGCTGGTCATTCGGGACATCTGGTATATCCCCCCCAGGTGAGTCAGGGGCACGGCGAAAGTCATGCCGGCCACCTCGAAAAACAGCACCTGGAAACTGCTCTCGGTGTCCATATTACGCCAAACGGGCTCCGCAGACTCCGCTTGCCTCTGCACTGCCTGAGTCGGCTCACCGATTTCGGCGGCCTCTCCCATCGCCGCCGGCTCGGATTCGACGATAGCGACCTCGGCCACCGGCTCAGGTTCGGGCTCGACGACAACGACCTCGGCCGCCAACGGAACGGTTTCTTCCTCCTTCAGCTCGGCCACCCGGGCCAGCAAGGCTTCCAGCGCCTGGCGCCGTTGTTCTTCGGCGGGATCGGCAAAGGCCGCCACCGGCTCGGTCGGCGGCTCCGGCGGGGAATGCAACGCCGGTGCGGTTTCTTCCAGCAACGCGCCGAAATAATCGTCGAGCGCGTCAAATTGTCGTTTATTCATAGGGGCTGTTCCACGCCGTCGAGCCGCCACAGATAGCGCAACAGGGTCTGGTAGGCATACACCCCCCGGCTGCCCTTGGCAAAATAGGAAGGGGGTTCATGCCGCAGGCTGGCATCACGAAACTTGGTGTCCACCGGAATCACCGAGGGCCAGACATGACTGCCATAACGCTGCTTGAGGCTGTCCAGACTCTGCACCGAAGCCCGGGTACGCTGATCATACATGGTCGGCACCACCGTATAGTTGAAACCATCTTTCTTGGCCTTGTGCATCAGATTAAAGGTGCTGACCATCCGTTCCAGCCCCTTGAGGGCGAGAAACTCGGTCTGCACCGGCACCAGGATGCGATCGCAGGCCGCCAGCGCATTGACCATCATCACCCCCAGCACCGGCGGGCAGTCGATGATGGCCACATCGAAGTCATCCTTCATCTCTGCCAGCAGGCGCTTCAGCACCAGGCCCATGCCTTCGCGGCTGCTGGAGGTACGCTCCAGCGTGGCCAGCGAGATCGACGCCGGCAGCAGGGTCAGGCCATCGAACCGGGTGCTCAGGGCCACCTGCTGGAACTGCCGGCGGCCAGGGCGCTCCGCCTGAAACAGATCGAACAGGGTATGCGGCAGGGCATCGGTTTCATAATCGAGATAAGCGGTCAACGAGCCGTGGGGATCGGTATCGATCAACAGCACCCGTTTATTGAGCTGCGCCAGCAAGCCGGCGAGCGCCACCACTGTCGTGGTTTTACCGACACCGCCTTTTTGATTTGCTACTGTCCAAACAATCACTGGCTAGTCCTGTTCCGTGCTGATACGTATGCCGCCACCGGGCAGCTCATAAACCCTGAGTCCCGGACTCCGCTCCGATACCAGGGGACGAGATGGCAAGGGCGGGCGCGGCTGCCATTGCCGGGACGATAACGCAATCTCCACCCGCCGGTTCAGTGCCCGCCCCCGCTCGCCCCGGGACGGGTCCCGGGGCTGATACTCGCCGAAGGCTTCCAGCGCCAGGCGGGGCGCCGCGATGCCCGCACGCAACAGCCATTCCAGCACCGCCCTCGCCCGCTCCGCGGAAAGCTGCCAGTTGGAGGAATAAAGCTCGTTGCTGATCGGCACCCGATCCGCATAGCCCCGCACCCGGATATAATGATGACCCTGCGCCAGCACCGGCACCAGGGTGCCCAAAACCGGCCTGCTGTTGGGGCCGAGCAGGGCGCTGCCACTGGCGAACAGCAAATCGCCATCGAGGTTCAGGGTCAGCCAGTCCCCATCCCGCTCAAACTCGACCAGTTGCTGTTCGATCAGGGGGGCCAGTTGCCGGTACAGCTGTTGCTCCAGTTCGGCCAGCGTCGAGTCCATCGGCTCCGCATCCGCCAGCGCCTCGTCCGCGGCGGCCACCGCCGTTTGTGCCGCCAGCGCTTCGGGCTGCTGCTGGCCACTCAACCGCACCAGCGCCTGCTGCATCCCCTCGACCAATTGCTGCTGCCCTTCGCTCTTGCTGGCATGAATGGCATACAGCACCACGAAGAGCGCAAATACCAAGGTCATGTAGTCCGCATAGGATACCAGCCAGCGGTCCAGGCCGGCGCTGTGCGGTCGTCGAATCAGCGAGCGACGCTTCACTGCCGGTGCCCCTGATACTGGGCCAGTTGCCGGCTGACCGCCAGGCTGCCGTCCCCCCGGGCAATCGCCAGCAGCCCGATGGCGGTCAGTTCAAAATAGCGCAATTCCAGCCGGTAGAGGGCCCGCAGCCGGTTCGCCAATGGCAGCAGCAGCAGGTTGGCGAGCCCCACCCCATAGAGGGTGGCGACAAAGGCCACGGCAATACCGGCCCCCAGCAGGTTGGGTTCATCCAGATGGGACATGGCCTGGATCAGGCCCAGCACGGCGCCGATAATGCCGATGGTGGGGCTGTATCCGCCCATGGCTTCGAACACCCTGGCCTCCAGCTCTTTTTGCTCTTCCAGCCGGTCCAGCTCGTTATCCAGCAACTGCTCCAGTACCTGCGGCTCGGTGCCGTCCACCAGCCACTGCAGTCCCTGGCGGGTAAAGGCATCCAGCTCGCCGTTGGCCAGCCGGGGCTCCAGTGCCAGAAAACCGGCCTGACGCGCCTCGTTCGACCAGCGCAACAGCCGTGAGGCCTGCTCATGAAAGGGCCATTCCGACCTGCGAAACAGGCCCAGCGATGCCTTCAATGCCCCCTTGCACTGGTACCAGGGCGTCTGCAGCAGCACCGCCCCCAGGGTGCCGCCGAACACGATCAACAAGGCCGGGCCATCCACCAGGCCCCACAAGCTGCCGCCGTGCCACCACTGCGCCAGGGTGATGCATACCAGTGCCAGCAACAGCCCGGCCACTGCCATCTCAGGCCCCCATCTCGCCGACGATGGCGTCACCGATCAGCGGCAAGGGCAGCGACTCGCTGGCGATGCCGGCCTTGGCCACCGCCTGGGGCATGCCGTAGACCACGCAGGTCTCTTCGTCCTGGGCCCAGATATTGGCGCCCTGTTCTTTCAGCAAGCGGGCGCCTTCGCGCCCGTCCGCACCCATGCCGGTCAGCACCACCGCCAGCACATTGCCACCGAAGGTCTTGGCGGCGGAGGCGAAGGTAATGTCGACACAGGGCTTGTAGTTGACCTTGTCGTTGCCGTCCATGATACGCAGCCGGGCCGCCCCCGGACGCCCTTCAAACAGCATCTGCTTGCCGCCGGGGGCCAGGTAGGCGTGACCGGGGCGCAGTTGATCCCCATCCTCCGCTTCCTTGACCCGGATCTGGCACAGGCCGTCGAGCCGGGCGGCAAACGCCGTGGTGAAGGTGCCGGGCATATGCTGGATCAGCACTATGGGATGCGGAAAACCGGCCGGCAGCCTGGTCAGCACCTTCTGCAGCGCCACCGGCCCCCCGGTGGAAGTGCCGATCGCCAGCAACTGGTAACTCTTGCCGCTGCGCCGGGGCAGGCCACGGCGCTCGTTGACGGGTTGCACGGGGGCCGCGGTACTCGGCACCCGCTCCCGTTCGCCGGACAAGGCCACGGGCGGGCGTGACGCCGCCGCCGGACGCGGCGAGATGATGGCGCGGCGACGGGCAATGGCCTTGACCCGCTGTTGCAACAGCAGGATCGCCTCTTCCTTGCTGCGCGCGATATCCTCGAACCGCTTGGGCAGAAAATCCATGGCGCCGGCATCCAGGGCATCCAGGGTCGCCTTGGCACCGTCATGGGTCAGGGAAGAAAACATCAACACCGGTGTGGGCGTCGCCTTCATGATGGCGCGAACCGCCGAGATACCGTCCATCACCGGCATCTCGATGTCCATGGTGATCACATCGGGGCGCACCGACTTCGCCTTTTCCACCGCTTCCTGGCCATTGGCCGCCGTATCCACCACGGTCAGCAGCGGATCCTGGTTCAGGATCTCGCTCACCCGGCGTCGGAAGAAGCTCGAATCATCAACTACTAATACCCGGATAGCCATGTTTGTAATGGTGCTCCCTTGTTGTTATTAGGCGTAACGGCGGGCGTACGCCTTGATCAGGCCGGCGATATCCAGGATCAGGGCAATACCCCCATCGCTGGTGATGGTCGCCCCGGCCATGCCGGGAGTGCCGTGCAGCAACTGATCGAGGGGCTTGATCACCACCTCTTCCTGGCCGATCAGGCCGTCGACCACAAAGCCCACCTGCTGGTTGCCGACCATCACTATGACCACATGGCCCTGCTCCTTGCGCTGGCGCCCTTTCCCCCGCAGCAGCCAGTCCTGCAGGTAGAACAGGGGAATGGCCCTGTTGCGCACCACTATGGTGAGCTGGCCGTCGACCATGCTGGTACGGGTCAGGTCCAGGTGGAATATTTCATTGACGTTGGTCAGCGGCAAGGCGAAGGTCTGCCGCCCCACCAGCACCATCAGGGTCGGCAATATCGCCAGGGTCAGCGGTACCTTGATCTGCAGCCGGGTGCCCTTGCCCTTTTCCGAGTCGATCAGGATGGAGCCGTTGACCGCACTGATGCCGGTCTTGACCACGTCCATGCCCACACCCCGGCCCGACACATCGGTGATTTCCTTCTTGGTGGAAAAACCGGGAGCGAAGATCAGGTTGTAAGCCTCGCTATCGCTCATTCGCGCCGCGCCGTCGGCATCGAGAATGCCGCGTTCGATGGCGATGCTCTTGAGCTTCTCCGGATCCATGCCGGCACCGTCATCCTCGATACCGAGCAGAATATGGTCCCCTTCCTGGGAGGCCGTCAGCCGAATGACCCCGGCCCTGGGCTTGCCGGCCGCTTCCCGCACCGCCGGCAGCTCCACGCCGTGATCGCAGGAGTTGCGCACCAGGTGCACCAGGGGATCGGCCAGGGCCTCGACCAGGTTCTTGTCGAGGTCGGTCTCTTCGCCGACCATTTCCAGGTTGATCTCTTTGTTCAGGCTGCGCGCCAGATCGCGGACCACCCGCGGGAAACGGCCGAACACCTTCTTGATCGGCTGCATCCGGGTTTTCATCACCGCGCCCTGCAGATCACCGGTCACCGCGTCCAGATTGGTCACCGCCTTGGTGATTTCCTCGTTCTCGTGACTGGCATCCAGGCTGAGCAGACGATTGCGGACCAGTACCAGCTCGCCCACCATGTTCATGATATTGTCGAGGGTCTTGGTATCCACCCGTACCGTGGTATCCGCCTGCGCACTCTGCTGGGCGGCGGCCGACCTGGCCGGGGCCTTGTCGGCCGCGGGGTCCGGCGCTCGGAACGACAGCTCCGGCGCCACGGCCGGCGCCACAGCCGGCGCCACGGCGGCGGAAGGCCCCTTGCCCGCCCCGTGCAACTGATCCAGCAGCGCTTCAAATTCGCTGTCGTCGATAAGATCGGCGGACACCGCCGGGCTGTCCGTCAACGGCGCCGGCGCCGGCTGCGGTATGCCGCCGTGCTTGCCGGCGCCGTGCAATTGATCCAGCAAGGCTTCGAATTCATCGTCGGTAATATCGTCACCCGGGATCTCGGCGACACCCTCCGGCGCCAGTTCGTCCAGCATCTGCCGGTATTCGCCCTCGCTCAGCTCGGCAATGGACGATGCCGCCGGCGTAACGGGCTGGTGGTCGATAAGCGACGGCGCCGGTTCATCGGCCCCGGCCGGCAGGCAATAACGCCCCAGCTCTTCGAGCAGCGCCGGCTCGGCCGGCGTCGGTTCGAGACGGTTCTGAATCTCGGCAAACATGCTGTTGACGGTATCCAGAGCACGCAGGATCACATCCATCAGTTCGGACGTCACCCGACGCTGGCCGGTGCGCAGAATATCGAACACGTTTTCGGCTTTGTGACAAGTATCCACCAGCGCGGTCAGCGACAAAAAACCGGCGCCACCTTTAACGGTGTGAAAGCCACGGAAAATCGCATTGAGCAAGTCCTTGTCGTCGGGCTGCCGTTCCAGCGTCACCAACTGCTCCGACAGCTGCTCCAGGATTTCCGATGCCTCCACCAGAAAGTCCTGCAGAATATCCTCGTCTACCTCAAAGCCCATGCTCTCTCCTTAGAATCCCAAACTGGACAGAAGATCATCAACCTCGTCCTGATCAGAGACCACGTCGTTACGATGTTCTTTATTCATGATCGGACCTTCGGCGGCAATGGCCGAGGCCGAGGCACGCTTCGGTGCCGCTTTGACGTCTTCCATCCCCGGCAGACGGCCGAACACGGACAGGATCTCGACCAGCTTGGCTTCCACCTCGTGCACCAGGTTGATAACCTTGCGGATCATCTGGCCGGTCAAATCCTGATAATCCTGCGCCATCAGGATCTCGGTGAGCAATTGCCTCAACTTGTCGGCATCCTGTTCGGAATCCTTGAGAAAATCATCGAGCTGGAAACACAGCTCCTTGAACCGGTTCAACCCGAGCTGGCGTTGCATCAACTCCCGCCAGCCCGGCATGACCTGTTGAATACGGTCACTGAGTCGATCGGCGATGGGAAGGCTGGCTTCTACGGCATCCATGGTCCGGTTGGCGGCCTTGTCGGTCATGTCGATGACGTAATTCAGCCGTTCCTTCGCATCGGGAATTTCGCTTTCCGCCAGTTCGGGCAGCCGGGGATCGTTACGGAATTCCTGCAGCGCGTCATGCAGCTGGCGGGTCAATTGGCCGACCTGTTCCAGCAACTCCTGCGCCTGCGGCATGCACACGTCGGCAAGATAGCGGTCGGCGCCATCTTGATCGCCGCGTTCAAGCATGGCGACCAGCTCCCGGGCCTGCTCCAGGCTTATCATTCCTTTCTGTTGTGCCATCTCGGTGCCTTCTATCCGATACGCTCGAAAACCTTCTCGAGTTTTTCTTTGAGGGTGGAGGCGGTAAAGGGTTTTACCACGTAGCCGTTCACGCCGGCCTGGGCCGCGGCGATAATCTGCTCACGTTTCGCTTCGGCGGTCACCATCAGCACCGGCAGGTGCTTAAGGTTATCGTCGGCCCGGATGGCACGCAGCAGATCGATGCCCTGCATGCCAGGCATATTCCAGTCGGTCACCACAAAGTCAAAATCACCATTCTTCAGCATCGGCAACGCCGTGGTGCCATCGTCGGCTTCGTGGGTATTATTGAAACCGAGATCTCTGAGTAGGTTTTTAATAATCCTGCGCATGGTGGAAAAATCATCCACGATGAGGATTTTCATGTTCTTGTCCAAGCTTTTCCTCCTATCAGCCGAACCAACAGCCGCTGAACATGACAAGTCTTCTTACTATATCGGCTCCGAATGCCGAAGCTTGAGCAGGATACCCTACTCACCGGACAATAACCTATTGCCCCGGCTCAATTTTGCCAGTCCTTTAACCGGGCCCGCAAACGGTGCATGGCCTGGCTGTGGATCTGACTGACCCGGGACTCACTGACTTCGAGTACCTGTCCTATCTCCTTGAGGTTGAGCTCCTCGTCATAATACAAGGACAGCACCAGCGCCTCCCGCTCCGGCAGCGCCTTGATGTGATTCGACAAGGCGTGCAAAAAGCGGGTCCTGGACATTTCCTCGAACGGGCTGGCCGGGAGGCCCCCCGGTTCGGCATGACCGTCAACACCGGATTCAAATTCTTCCATTTCGAGGATCTTGCCGTTGTTGGCATCCTGCAACATGGAATAGTAGGCATCGAGCTCCACCCCCAGTTCCTGGGCCACTTCCCGGTCCTGGGCATTACGCCCTTCCCGCCGTTGCACCGCCGCGATCGCCTCGGCGATATGGCGGCTGTTTCGGTGCACCGAGCGCGGAACCCAGTCGCCCCGGCGGATCTCGTCGAGCATGGCGCCTCGAATACGGATGCCGGCAAAGGTTTCGAAACTGGCGCCCTTGGCCGCATCGAAGTTGCGCGCCGCCTCCAGCAACCCCACCATGCCCGACTGGATCAGATCGTCCAGCAGCACGCTGTCCGGCAGACGCGCCAGCAGGTGCTGGGCAATGCGCCGCACCAGGCCGGCGTGGCGTTCAACCAGTTGATGGGCGCCCTGCTGCCTGGCATAGACCAGGGCTTTATTCACTCCAGGCATCCTGTTCCGCCACCGGGTGATTGAGCAGCTTTTCAATAAAAAACTGTAAATGCCCGCCGGCCCGCTGCGGGGCCGGCCAGCTCAGGGCCTTGCCCGCCAGCTGCTTGATGGCCATGGCCGAGGGCGACTGGGGATACTGATTGACCACCAGCGTCTGACGCCGCACCGCCAGCCGGAGGTTGCCGTCGAAGGGCACACAGGCCACCAGCTCCAGCGCCGCATCGAGAAAACGGTCGGTCACCCGGGTCAGCTTGGCAAACAGCTCCTGCCCTTCGCGCTGGCTGCGTACCATGTTGGCCACGATCTTGAACCGGAACACCCCGTAATCCCGGGACAGGATCTTGATCAGGGCGTAGGCATCGGTGATGGAGGTGGGCTCGTCGCACACCACCACCAGCACCTCCTGCGCCGCCCGGGAAAAACTGAGCACCATGTCGGAAATGCCGGCGGCGGTGTCCACCAGCAACACATCCGTCGGGGTCTGCAGTTCGCTGAAGGCCCGGATCAGGCTGACGTGCTCCAGCGGCGACAGTTCGGTCATCGCCTGGTTGCCGGAGGTGGCAGGAATGATCTTGATGCCCTGGGGCCCCTCGACCAGTACCTCGTCCAGGGTGCATTCGCCCCGGAGCACATGGGACAGGTTACGGGTGACCCGGATACCCAACAGCACATCGACGTTTGCCAGCCCCAGATCGGCATCGAGCACCATCACCCGCTTGCCTTGGGCCGCCATCGCCGAGGCCATGTTCAGGGTAATATTGGTCTTGCCTACCCCCCCCTTACCGCCGGTGACCGCAATCACCTGTACTCTGCTTGTCTTCTGCATACGTCGCAGCCCACTCGCCTGGTCCTGAAACCAATTAATCATAAAAACGCGCGCCCTCTTCATCAGATTCGGAGGGATCCCAGTAGTAAGGTTCTTCCCGACGCTGCTCTACGGTGCCCAGCGCTTGCCGGACCAGCTCGCGGGGATCCGCCAGCCGCAAATCCTCCGGTACCCTTTGGCCATCGGTGATATAGCTGATGGGCAAGCTGTTCTGAACACTGATATCGAGCACATCCCCCAGCGACAGGCTTTCATCCAGCTTGGTCAGGATGCAGCCGGCCAGAGGAATCCGGCGGAAATGATCCACCGCCTCCTGCAACACCCGGCGTTGGGCCGTGGCCGGCAGAACCAGATAATTGCGGATCTTGATTTGCTTATCGCCCACCAGGGTATCCAGCTGCTCGTTCAGGCGCAGATCCCGCTGGCCCATGCCGGCGGTGTCGATCAGCACCAAACGGCGATGGCGCAGCTGGTAAAGCGCCTGACTCAGTTCCTGATAAGTTCGTGCCTGCTTGACCACCACCCCCATGATGCGGCCATAGGTCTGCAACTGCTCATGGGCACCGATGCGATAGTGATCGGTGGTGATCAGGGCGACCTGTTCGGCACCGTAACGGGTGGCAAAGCGCGCCGCCAGCTTGGCGATGGTAGTGGTTTTACCGACCCCGGTCGGCCCCAACAGGGCCACGGCGCCGCCTTGGCGCAGGATGTCGTCCTCGCCGGTGGTCAGTTGCTGGACCAGGGCTGCTTCTATCTGGCTCCAGGCCTCGTGGGGAGGGGCCCGGTCATGTACCCGCGTCGCCAACTGATCGGCGAAGCCATCGCTGAAGCCCAATTCGTTCAACTGCTTGATCACCAAGGCCCGCACCGGCTCCCGCCGCTCCACCTCCTGCCACATCAGGCCGGAGACCTGATGCTCGAGCAGGCGCCGGATACTGGCAATTTCCTGACGCATGGCGTTCAGCTCCTTGTCTTTGGCGCTGTCTTTGCGCCTGCCGTCGCGGGACTCATGCCGTGGGATCGGCGCGGACAGCGCTCCCGGCTGCCCCAGGGTCGGCTCCTTGCGCCCTCCGGGCTCGGCCCAGCTGGCCTGCTCCGCCAGGGTCTTGGGAGAAGGCTCGGCACGGCTGCGCATCAGCAGCGACTGCAGGGTCTCCGCCTGTTTTTTTCCGTCCAGGGGAGGAACAAATTGACGCGCCTGCGACGAAATTCTGACATTGTCTTCCACCAGGGGGCGCTGGGCCGCGGCTGAGTGCGCCTCGTCGTCATCGACGGCGGCGACGATTTCGATGCCCCCCGAGACCTTCTTGTTGGACATGATCACCGCTTCCGCCCCCAGCACGTCCTTCACTTCGGCCAGGGCGGCTCTCATGTCCTTGGCAAAAAATCGTTTAATCTTCATTTACGGCTTCCACCCTGCTACTGCTGGCCAACAGACGCCACAATGCGGATTTGACGGTCATCAGGCACTTCCTGATAGGACAACACCCGCAGACTGGGAATAGTGTGTTTTACAAAGCGTGCCAACGTGGTACGCAACATGCCGGAGGTCAACAAGATGGCAGGCTGCCCCTCCATTTCCTGGTTGGCCGCGGCCTGGGCCAGCGACTGTTGCATGCGTTCGGCCAGGCCGGGCTCTATGCCGCTGCCCTGGGTTCCCCCTGCCTGCAAAGAATTCTGCAAAATCTGTTCCAACTCTGGTGCTAGGGTAATCACCGGCAGTTCCCGTTCCGTGCCGGCAATTTCCTGCACCATGAAACGACGCAGGGCGATACGGCAGGCGGCGGTCAGCACCTCCGGATCCTGGCTCTTGGGCGCATACTCGGTCAGGGTCTGCAGTATGGTGCGCATATCCCGGATGGTGACCCCTTCGTTGAGCAGGCTTTGCAATACCTTGGTCACCAGGGCCAGGTTGAGGGTATTGGGGACCAGCCCTTCCACCAGCTTGGGTTGGCTGCGGCCGATCTGGTCGATCAGGTTCTGCACCTCTTCATGGCCCAGCAGCACGGAGGCATGATTGGTCAGCAACTGACTCAGATGGGTGGCCACGACGGTGGCGGCATCCACCACCGTATAGCCCAGACTCTGGGCCTGCTCGATTTGATCCTTGGCAATCCAGGTGGCCTCCAGGCCAAAGGCCGGATCCCGGGTGTCGATGCCGACAACCGGCCCGAATACCTGGCCCGGATTGATGGCCAGCTCCCGTTCCGGATAAATATCGGCGGCACCGGAGCTGACCCCCATCAGGGTGATCCGGTATTGGTTGGGTCCCAGTTCCAGGTTGTCGCGGATATGCACCGCGGGAATGAGGAAACCCAGCTCCTGGGACAGTTTCTTGCGCACGCCCTTGATGCGGCTCAACAGCTCGCCGCCCTGGGACTGGTCGACCAGGCTTATCAGGCGATAGCCGACCTCCAGGCCGATGGTGTCGACCTGGACCACATCGTCCCAGCTCAGCTCTTTCGGTTCGGAGCCCACCGCCGGCGGGGCTTTCTCCTGCTCCACCGCCTGCTCCTGGGCCCTGGCATTACGCCGATACAGCCACCAGGCACCCAGCGCCGACAGGCCACCCAGCAACAGGAAGGCGAAGTGAGGCATGCCCGGCACCAGGCCCATGGTGATCAGGATACCGGCGGCGATGGACAACGACTTGGGGTTGTCGAACAACTGCCCCAGCATCGCCTGGCCCATGTCTTCGCGGGTGTTCTGACGGGTCACGATAATGGCGGCGGCAATCGACAGCAGCAAGGAAGGGATCTGGGCGACCAGGCCGTCGCCGATGGTCAGCAGGGTATAGACCCGGGCCGCCTCCCCGAACGGCAAGCCGTGCTGGGCCATGCCGATGATGAAACCGCCGATGATATTGATAAAGAGGATCATGATGCCGGCGATGGCATCCCCTTTGACGAACTTGGAGGCACCGTCCATGGAGCCGTAGAAGTCGGCCTCGCGGGTCACTTCATCCCGGCGCAGCCTCGCCTCGTCCTGGTTGATCAGGCCGGCGTTGAGATCCGCGTCAATCGCCATCTGCTTGCCGGGCATGGCGTCCAGGGTAAAGCGGGCGCTCACCTCCGAGATCCGGCCCGCGCCCTTGGTCACCACCACGAAGTTGATGATCATCAGGATCAGGAAGACGATAAGGCCTACCGCATAGTTGCCGCCGATCACCACGGAGCCGAAGGCTTCGATCACGTTACCGGCGGCATTGCCGCCTCCGTGTCCTTCCAGCAGCACCACCCGGGTCGAGGCCACGTTCAGGGCCAGCCGCAGCAGGGTCGCCACCAGCAGTATCGTTGGGAAGGCGGCGAAATCCAGCGGCCGCTGGGTGTAGACCGCCACCAGCAGGATCACCAGTGCCAGGGAAATGTTGAAGGAAAACAGCACGTCCAGCAGCAAGGTAGGAATGGGCAGCACCACCATGCCCAGTGCCGCCAGCACCAGCAGGGGGGTTCCCAGCCCTTTATGAAACCACTTTGACCACTGTCCCGCCTGTAAAAGCTTTGCCCTGAATTCCATGAATACGTTAATTGCTGCTGAAAACCGATGCAGTTTAAATGCAAAAAACAAGCCACTTTAGCTGGAAGCAGCCTTCTCCAAGCTTCCGGCGTCAAGCTTTCGGCTTCAGACCCGGTATTCATCCGGTATCGGCAGATCGTCTTTCAGCGGCACCGGTTTGCGGCCCTGCCCCTTGCGCCAGCTGTTCAACTGGAAGACATAGGCCAGGATCTGGGCCACCGCCACGAACAGCCCTTCGGGAATTTCCTTGTCGAGTTTGGTGGCATGGTAAACGGCCCGGGCCAGGGCGGGCGAGGAGATCACCGGCACCTCGTATTCCCGCGCGATTTCCCGGATCTTGAGCGCGATCTCATCCAGCCCCTTGGCCACCACCACCGGCGCCGAGCCGGGCTTGTCCTTGTGGTAACGCAAGGCCACCGAATAGTGGCTGGGGTTGACCACCACCACATCGGCGGTGGGCACTTCCGCCATCATGCGGCGGTTGGCCATTTCCTGCTGCAGCCGGCGAATGCGACTCTTGACCTCGGGTTTCCCCTCGGTGTTTTTATATTCGTCCTTGATCTCCTGCAGCGTCATCTTCAGTTGGCGGGTGTGGTTCCAGCGTTGAAAGGGCACATCGATGGCCACGATGGGCAGCAGGGCCAGGCACAACAGCAGCCCCATCCACAGCAGCAGCTCCAGGGCACCGACCACGGCAGCCGGCAGGGTTTCATTGCTCAGCCGCAAAATATTCTCGAACTGGCTCCACAGCAGCCATACCGCCAGGGTGGCGATAAACACCACCTTGGCCACCGACTTCAGCAACTCCACCAGCGCCTGCACCCCGAACATCCGCTTGATGCCCTTGAGCGGACTCATCTTGCTGAGTTTGGGCATCATCGCCTGGGTACTGAAGTTGAAGCCCCCCAGCAGGCTGTTGCCCACCAGCGCCGCCACCAGCACTATGGCGAACAGCCCCAGCAGCGGCCACATCAGGCCGGCCAGGGAGTCCCTCAACGCCGGCATCATGGTCTGGGGGTCGAACAAAACGGCACGTTCGACCCGGAAGTTCTGTTCGAACACCCGCGACATGGCCCGCCCGAGCGGACCACTGAGCATTAACAGGCCGGCGGCCGCGCTCAACAGCACCGCCGCCGTCCCCAGCTCCTTGGAGCGGGGGATCTGTCCTTTCTCCCGTGCCTGCCGGAGTCGTTGCTCCGTGGGCTGTTCCGTTCTTTCCTGACCGTCCGACTCCGCCATTCAGCCCCCTTCGCAGCTCAACTGCAGGCTGTCGCACATCACCAGTTGCAACCTGAGCCACTGATTTTCAAAATGGCCGAGAAAGCCCCCCAGGGTCAGCCACATGATAAAGAGGCCGCAGACCATACTGACCGCAAAGCCCACACTGAAAATATTGAGCTGGGGTGCGGCCCGGGTCATGACCCCGAAACTGAAATTGATCAACAGCATGGCGACGATGGCCGACAGCGCCATGGCAACGGCGCCCTGGAACAAAAGCCCGAGCAACTCCGCCAGCCTTTGCCAACTGGCTACCGACAAACCGTTGACGGCTACGGGCAGGGTGTCGAAGCTCATCACTATGGCCTCAATCATCACCAGGTGGCCGTTCAGCGCCAGAAACAGCACCGTGCCCAGCATCAGGTAGAACTGGCCCACCACCGGGGTCGACTGGCCGTTGAGCGGATCCATCATGGAAGCAAAACCCAGGCTGGTCTGCATGGCGATGATCTGGCCGGCGGTCACGAAGGTCTGCAATAAAAACTGGGACAACAGGCCGATGGCGGCCCCGATCAACACCTGCTGTACCGTGATAAGGAAGCCGCCGCCGGAAAACAGGGCGACATCGGGCATGGGCGGCAATACCGGCGCCACCGCCATGGTCGTGGCCAGCGCCAGCAGCAACCGGCTATAGACAGGGGTCAACTGGGCACCGAACATCACCATGGTCATCATCAGGCCGGCGATACGACACAGCGGCCACAGATAGGAAGCCAGCCATTGCATCAGCTCTGCGGTGGTATAGTTCACATCTCAACTCCGGATAAAGCGGGAAGCTAGCGGCTTGAAGTGGGGGTGACTGAAAGTACGCGCCAAAGCGGTAAACACCCCGTTGACCCTGTTGTCACTCCCGCCCAGGCGGGAGTCCAGTGCACTATGTCATGGTTCTCCGCCTTCTCCCCCTCACCCTTCCAGCTTGGTTTACCCGATCACCTGCGGGATCTGGTAAACCAGCTCATAAAAGAAGTCCATCAGCATCTCGAAACCCCAGTGCGCCCCCACCGCCAGCGCCCCCAGGGTTACCAGCAACCGGGGCAGAAAGCTCAGGGTCTGCTCGTTGATGGAGGTGGCGGCCTGGAAAATGGACACCAACAGGCCGATGGCCAGGCTCGGCAGGATCACCGCCGACACCAGCAGGGTGACCAGCCAGAGCGCGCTGCGGAAAATATCGACGAAGGTTTCCGGGCTCACTAACCCGCTCCCAGGCCAAAGCTGTTGGCCAGTGTGCCCATGATCAGGTTCCAGCCGTCCACCAGCACAAACAGCATCAGCTTGAACGGCAGCGAAATCAGCATGGGCGACAACATCATCATGCCCATCGCCATCAGGATGCTGGCCACCACCAGATCGATCACCAGGAAGGGCAAAAACAGCATAAAGCCTATCTGGAAAGCGGTCTTGAGCTCGCTGGTCACAAACGCCGGGATCAGCACCCGCAGGGGCACTTCCTCTTCACCGTTGACCTGAATATTGGCGATGGTCAGGAAGGTGTCGAGATCCTTGACCCGGGTCTGCGCCAGCATGAAATCCCGGAGCGGTTGCTCGGCCCGATGCAGGGCCTCGCGCGAGTCGATTTCCTCCGCCAGATAAGGCTGCAGGGCCTGGGCATTCACCCGGTCCAGCACCGGCGACATGATAAAAAAAGACAGGAACAGGCTGATCCCTATCATCACCTGGTTGGACGGGCTTTGCTGCAGGCCCAGGGCCTGGCGCAGGATCGACAGCACTATGATGATACGGGTGAAGGAGGTCATCATGATGACCATGGCCGGCAGAAACGACAGCGCCGTCATCAGTGCCAGCACCTGCAGCGTCAGGCTGTACTCCTGACTGCCATCCGGATTGCTGGTCACGGTTACCGCCGACATGCCCTGCTGGGCCATGGCCGGCATCGCCAGCAGCAGCAACGGCAGCAACCAGCTAACTCTTGGCATCGGTCCGCCCCGCCAACAACTTGCCGGCCTGCTCCGGCACCAGTGGCCGCTCGAGCTTGCCCAGGCCGGAGATCTGCTGGGGGGTCACCCCGAGCAGCCACTGCTCTTCCCCCACCTGTACCACCATCAGCCGCTCCCGGTGCCCGACCGCCAGGGTCGCCACCACCTTGAGCTGACGGCTGCCTCCCAGCACCGAGGGCAGCCGCAACTTGCGCACCAGCGCTCCCAGCAACACCACAAGACCGATGACCAGCAGCGACGACAGAGCCCAGGAGTCCCATTGAATCTCGGGCCCCTGTGCCAGCAAGGGCAACGGCAGTACGAATAAAACCAGCAGCCGGGTCATCATTTCAGCTTTTTAATCCGCTCGGTCTGGCTGATTACATCGGTCAGCCGGATGCCGAACTTGTCGTTGACCACCACCACTTCGCCATGGGCGATCAGGGTGCCGTTCACCATCACATCCAGCGGCTCGCCGGCCAGCCGATCCAGCTCGACTACCGACCCCTGGTTCAGTTGCAGCAGGTTACGGATGCTGATCTGGCTGCGCCCCACTTCCATCGAGATGGTGACCGGAATATCCAGAATGGCGTCAAGTTTCCGCCGCTCCTCGCCGGTCAGCGGTGGCGCATCCGCATCGCTGAAGTCATCCAGCTCGGCCCGCCTCACCTGGGGCTCCTTGGCCTCCTGCTCAGCCATGGCTTCGCCCCACACATCATCCAGCTCGTTCTGCTCATCACTCATGACGCATCCTCAATGGTTCTTTCCAGTTCTTCCAGCTCGGCTTCCCCGTCGATACGCACCCCGCGTCGGGTGACCTCGTGCAGTTCGGTCTTGACGGTTTCCGGCCGTTTTATTTTTTCGCTGATCCTGACCGCCATTTTCTCGCCGGCCCGCCCCAGCTGGCCACGGAAGGTGGGCAGATCCTCAACCGAGATCAGCAGGTGCTCGGGCATGTCCACCGGAATAATATCACCGGCCTTCAGTTCCATGATGTCGCGCAGGCTGAGTTCCTTGTCAAGCAGCTTCACCGACATCTCCACCCCCACGTCCAGGATCTCGTCACGCAGCGCCTTGCCCCAGCGCAGGTCATTTTCGCCCTTGTCGCTTTGCACCCCCGCATCCAGCAGTTCACGGATCGGCTCCAGCATGCCGTAGGGCAGGGTCACATGGAAATCACCGCCGCCGCCGTCCAGCTCGATATGGAAGGAGCTGACCACCACCACCTCGGTCGGGCTGACGATGTTGGCCATGGTCGGGTTGACTTCCGAGTCCAGGTATTCAAACTCCACGTCCATCACCGGGGCCCAGGCATCCTTGTAATCCTCGAACACCAGCTTCAGCAGCAGCTGGATGACCCGCCGTTCGGTCGGGGTGAACTCACGGCCTTCAATCTTGGCATGACGGCCATCGCCACCGAAGAAGTTGTCCACCAGGATAAACACCAGGCGGGCCTCCATGGTGATGAGCCCTATGCCCTTGAGGGGGCGAAAGCGCACCATGTTCAGGCTGGTCGGCAGGAACAGCGAATGTACATATTCGCCAAACTTGAGCATCTGCACGCCGTTGATGGACACCTCTGCGGTACGGCGCATCATGTTGAACAGGCTGATCCGCATATGGCGGGCGAAGCGCTCGTTCACCATTTCCAGGGTCGGCATCCGCCCGCGGACAATACGATCCTGAGAAGAAAAGTCGAAGCTGGCAACGCCGTCACCACTCCCGGCCGAGTCTTCCTTTACCTCATCCACCCCGTGCAGCAGGGCATCGATTTCATCCTGGGATAACAGATCGCTCACGATTCACCTATTGCATTACGATGCCGGTAAAGAGCACCTGTTCGACCAGCCCCTCTCCCAGCTCTTCTGCCAGCACCTGATTCAGCTCGTTCTGCGCCTCCTGGCGGACCATCCGCTTTCCCTCGGCCGTCAGGTAATTATCGGCGTCCTGCCGGCTTAATACCGCCAGCAGGGTACTCTCCAGCAGCGGCAGATGGCGTTTGGCCGTCGCCATTTTGGCCTCGCCCCGTACCATCAGCTGAACTTCCGCCTGGACCAGTCGCTCGCGCGCCCCCGCCGCCACACTGAAGATAAATGGGCGAGACATACTCACATAGAGTACCTGTTCATCGATGACGTCCTGACTCTTGGTGGCGTCTTCGCCCCCCCTCATCAGCCACCCGCCAAGACCTGCAGCGACGCCGATCACTATTACTCCCACCATCCAGACCAGCCTGCGCCTGTACCACGCCATTGTGGGTATCTCGAGTTCATCCGCCATCCGACACCTTTAACTCCGAAAAAGGGGCATGCCCTTGGGTATTACGCAAAAAAATCGATTCGTCCATTGATGGCTTGCCAGGGAGCCTGCACCGGTTTCCAATCCGTTGCGGCCGGCTCGGTGCCATCTTTCACGCCGTCGCTCGCCGCCCGGGGAGACGGCGATGCCGAGGCACTCTGTTGCTGACTCCCCTGCTGACCGCCAAAACCGCCTACCAGGCCCTGGCCCAGATTCAGCCCCTGCTGGACCAGCATTTCCCTTAACCTGGGCAGCGCCTGCTCCAGCAATTCCCGGGCCTGTGGCTGACTGGCCAGGAACTGCACATGCACTTCACCCTGCTCCATTCTCAGCTGTATCCGCAGCCCCCCCAGATCCGACGGGCTAAGGCGGATATCCGCCTCCTGCAGGTTCTGGTTCACCATGATCTGCACCTGCTGCGCCAACTGCCGCGCGCCCTGCTCGGGAGCGCCTTGCAGGGTCAGCGCTCGCTCTGGCTGAACCGGGCGTTCGGCGGTGACCTGGAGCTGCCCGTCTCGCTGGAAGAGACTCCCCCCGGGTAAAGTATCCTGAGCGGTCGCGATGTCGGCGCTAGCGAGTACCGCCGACTCCTTGCCTCCCGCCAGGCCCCGGAGATCATCCGTCGCCGACGCGGTCGCCGGCTCCTCGTCAGCCGGCTCCCCATCGGCTGGCTCCGCCTGACTACCAGCGGCAGCGAGCACCGGCTCCTTGCCCGCCGGCAGGGTTCGCAGTTCGCTTGCGGCGGGCTCCGCCTGACTACCACCAGCAGCTAGCACCGGCTCCTTGCCCGCCGGCAGGGTTCGCAGTTCGCTTGCGGCGGGCTCCGCCTGACTACCACCGGCAGCGAGCACCGGCTCCTTGCCCGCCGGCAGGGTTCGCAATTCGCTTGCGGCGGGCTCCGCCTGACTACCACCGGCAGCGAGCACCGGCTCCTTGCCCGCCGGCAGGGTTCGCAGTTCGCTTGCGGCGGGCTCCGCCTGACTACCACCGGCAGCGACCACCGGCTCCTTGCCCGCCGGCAGGGTTCGCAGTTCGCTTGCGGCGGGCTCCGCCTGACTACCACCGGCAGCGACCACCGGCTCCTTGCCCGCCGGCAGGGTTCGCAATTCGCTTGCGGCGGGCTCCGCCTGACTACCACCGGCAGCTAGCGCCGGCTCCTTGCCCGCCGGCAGGGTTCGCAATTCGCTTGCGGCGGGCGCCGCCGCCCGGTGACCACCGGCGGATAGCGCCGGCTCTCTGCCATCCGCCATGGCCCGGCGCTCATTCACCGTCGATGCGGTCGCCTCGGCCAGTTCCTGGTCGGATACCGGCCGGGGTGGCTCCGCCAACGGCGGCAATTTGTTGCCGCCGTTTTCCGCAGCCGTCTGCTGCCAACGTTTGCCATGTTCGATCTGGACCAGCCACTCGGATGACATGTTATTCCCGGTGACCGGCACCTCGCCGGACCGCGGTCTGCTCGGCCCATCAGGCGAGAGCGCCGGTTCCTCATCGGTCAACGGCACCGCCTCCACCGAAGCCGGCGCCAGCACGGACATGTGCGGTACCGCTTCAGGCCCGGCAGTCACAGCAGGCCCGGAGAAGGCCCCCACGGCCGGGGCGTCACACTCTGCCTTCTCGGCGTTCTCCCCGCCGGGTAGGGCCTGCTCCTGCTCCCTTTCTGTCGGCGAAGCCACCCCGGGCAACGGCTCGACGAAAGCCTCGGCCTCACCGGTCATGCCCACAGGCGGCTGTTCCTCCAACACCTCGGCGAAGGTATGGCGGCTCCCGGCCCCCGTCTCGCCGATGGCCAGGAGCCCCTGGCCGGCCAGAGGAAAAATAGGGCTGATGCTGATGGTCATGAGCGCTCCCTGTCAAGTGCGTCGCCACGTCGTTCGCTATCGGATTCATCGTTTACAAATAGAATTCTGCAAGATGCATACCATAAGCTACATGTTTTTCTTGTGAAAACGGTATATCGCCAGGTTATCGAGCATTTTCTGCTCTTGCCGGGCCGCTTCCAGGCGTTTGCGCCCGGCATCCCGCTCCAGCAGCTTGTCGATGGCCTGCTTGCGGGCCCGCACCGCCAGCCAGGCGGTGCGGCTGCGTTCGAGCTGTTGCCGGGCCTGCTGCAGTCCCTGTTGCTGCTGTTGCCGGGCCAGCTCCAGCTTGTCGATAAAGCCCTGGAAATGGCCGAACTGGTGGGCACTGAGCCCCTGCTGGCCACGGTTTTGAAACTCCTGGCTGTAGTGCCGCTGATACTGGCTCAGGGTCTGCTGCTGCTGCTCCAGCTGCTGCAGCTGGAGCTGGGCCGTCCCCAGCTCGGCGGCGGCCTGCCGTTCCTGACCGTCCAGCTGTTCCAGCAACAAGTGCAGCGCCTTACTCATCAGCCGGCCCGCAGCAGCGGCTTGCTGACCACTTCCAGCTCATTGAGGCAGGCTTGCAGGCCAATCACCTCCGTCATGCCCTGGGTCAGGAAACGCTCCAGCCGGGGGCGGATATGAATGGCCAGATCCAGCCGGGGATCGGCCCCGGACTGATAGGCCCCCAGGTTGATCAGATCGTGGTTCTGCTGATACAGCGCATAGGCCTGCTTGAGGGCCCGGGCCTGGTGCTGGTGGGCCTCGGTGGTGACGGCCGTCATCACCCGGCTAATGGATTTTTCGATATCGATGGCCGGGTAGTGGCCGCTGTCGGCCAGTTGCCGCGACAACACCACATGGCCGTCGAGGATGGCCCGGGCCGCGTCGGCGATCGGATCCTGCAGGTCATCCCCTTCGGTGAGCACGGTAAAGAAGGCGGTGATGCTGCCCTGCCCTTCGGCGCCGTTGCCGGCCCGCTCCACCAGCGCCGGCAGCTTGGCGAAAACCGAGGGCGGGTAGCCCTTGCTGGCCGGGGGCTCGCCCACCGCCAGCGCGATCTCGCGCTGAGCCTGGGCATAGCGGGTAAGGGAGTCCATCAGCAGCAGCACATTCAGGCCCTGGTCACGAAAGTATTCGGCCAGGGTCAGAGCCGTTTCGCAGCCCTTGAGTCGCATCAGCGGGGAGGCATCGGCCGGCGCGGCCACCACCACGGCACGAGCCCGACCTTCCTCGCCCAGGATCACATCGATAAACTCCTTGACTTCCCGCCCCCGCTCACCGATTAGCCCCACTACCACCACGTCGGCCTTGGCGCCCCGGGTCATCATGCCGAGCAGCACGCTCTTGCCCACGCCGGAGCCGGCAAAGAGCCCCATGCGCTGGCCCTGCCCCACGGTAAGCACGGCATTGATGGCCCTGACGCCGACATCCATGGGCGCTGCTATCGGTTTGCGCGCCATCGGGTTAAGCCGCGGCGCGGTAAAGTCGGCGGTCTCGCGGGTGGCGATGGGGCCCAGGCCATCCAGCGGCTGGCCGATGCCGTCGATGACCCGCCCCAGCAAGGCCATGCCCACCGGCACGCCGGCGCCCTGTCCCACCGGCGTTACCCGGGCGCCGGGGATCACTCCCTTCAGCGATTCGCCGGGCATCAGGTAGAGCTTGTCGTCGGCAAAGCCGACCACTTCCGCATCCATGTCGCCAAACAGGGTCTGGATCTTGCACTGGCTGCCGACCGCCGCCGTGCATCCCACCGCCTCCAGCGTCAGCCCCACCACCCGGGTCAGCTTGCCGCTGGCGGCCATGGCCGGTGCCAACCCCCGGGTCTGATAGGCCGCCAACCGCTCACTGAGCGTCATGGAAGCGGCTCCAGTTGGCCTTGATAAAGTTGGCCATCAGCGTATCGATGCGCTGCGCCAGGCTGATGTCCAGCTCGGACATGGCGGTTTTCAGGCGCAAGTCCCCCCGCGCCTGGCTGGGCTCGGCCACCAGCTCCCAGCGTCGCTGTTGCCGGCTGGGGGCATCGAAGTGCTGTTCAATCACGGCGATGTCATCGGGGTGCAGAAACAGGGTCACACCCGCCTCGTGGCCCGGCAGGGCGGCAATTGCCTCGCGCACCGTGGCCAGCAATAACCGGGGAGAGGTGGTCGCCTCGGTTTTCAGCAGGTTGCGCGCCAGCTCCTGCGCCAGGGTGACCAGGCTTTGCTCCACCACCTTGTCGACCTGCGCCAGCGGTGTGCTCAGCTGCTCCAGCCAGCGCTGCCATTGCACCAGTTGCTCTTCGATTCGCGCCCGGCCTTCCGTCAGCCCCTGCTCCAGGCCTTGCTGCAGGCCGGCCTCGTGCCCTTCCCGCAGGCCCTGGAGTCGCCCCTCTTCCCGCCCCGCTTCAAATCCCTGCTGCTTGCCTTCCGCATGGCCTTCTTCGAAGGCGGCCTGGCGGATAGCCTCCAGCGCCTCGGCGGTGAGCGGCTCGGGCGCCTCCACCGGCTCGGGCGCGACAGCGGGAGCCTCTTCGCCACGCAGGGCCAGGTTCAGCGCCGTACGATTCGCCCGGTGCGCCATGGATGTCATTTCCGGCCAGTCCCACTGGCTGATATCCTGAGCATGATCGGCCCGCGAGTCGTTCTTGGAGGAGGGATCGGAACTCATACGTAGTCGTCACCCGCCCCCTTGCCCAGTGCCAGCTCACCACTTTCGGCCAACCGGCGGGCAACCGCCAGAATCTCTTTCTGGGCGTTTTCAACATCACTGACCCGCACCGGCCCCATGGCCTCCAGATCATCCTGCAGCATCTCGGCGGCCCGCTTGGACATGTTCTTGAGGAATTTTTCCTTGAGCTGATCGTCGGCGCCTTTCAGCGCCCGCTGCAACAGCTCGCCGTTGACTTCACGCAACAGCAGTTGCACGCCCCGGTCGTCCACATCGATCAGGTTTTCAAACACGAACATCAGATCCTGGATCTTCATGCTCATCTCTTCATCCTGATCCCGAATGGCATCCATCAACACCCCTTCTACCGTGGTATCCAGGTAGTTCATGATATTGGCGGCGGCTTTCAGGCCGCCCATCTTGGCCGCCTTGGCACCGCTCTGGCCGGCAAACTGTTTCTCCATGATGTCGTTCAGCTCCTGCAGCGCCGCCGGCTGTACTTCTTCCAGCTCGGCAATACGCATGATCAAATCCAGCCGTACCGGCTCGGAAAACTGCTGCAGGATCTCGGCCGCCTGCTCGGGGTCGAGGTACGACAGCACTATGGTCTGAATTTGCGGATGCTCATTATGGATGATGCTGGCCACCTGGCGGGCATCCATCCACTTGAGCGAATCCAGGCCACGGGAGCCGGCACCGGCGGCGATCTGGTTGACCAGCCGGCCGGCCTTGTCTTCGCCCAGTGCCGCCACCAGGGCATTGCGCACAAATTCCTGGCTGCCGACGCCGATATTGGTGAAACGCTGAATATCCTCGATAAACAGGCGATGCACCGCCCCCACCCGCTCGGGGCCGAAATCCCCCACCGCCGCCATCTTCATGCCCAGCCGCTGCACCTGCTTGGGATCGAGGTGACGAAAAATCTGGGCCGCATCCTCCTCACGCAGGCTGAGCATCAGCAGGGCGGCCTTTTCGGTGCCGGTCATCTTGCCAAGCAACTGGCGCTGCTCATCGGAAATGACCAGTTCCTGGTTATCACTCATCGCTCTTCACCCAGTCTTTAATGACCTGTGCCGCCAGATCCGGTTCGTTCGACACCAACGCCCGGACCACGCGCAGCAGATCTTCGTCCTTGTGCAAATCAGGCAGTTGCAGCTTCCCTTCACGAATGCCGAACAGGCTGTCTTCCTGCTCGGCCTGCTGTGACAACAGGGACAACTGTTCGTTGCCGGCCAGGGCATTCTGCCCGTCGAGATCGATCTCTTCCGGCAGTTTTTCGTCGGAGCCCAGCAGCCGCCTGACCATGGGCCGAACCAGCGTCAGCAACAGCACGATCAGCACCATGACGGCGCCGAGAATACGAGCCAGATGCCAGAACCAGGGCTGCTCGTAAAACGGAACGGCGGCGATATCGTCCAGATCCGGACGATTGAACGGCACCGAGACCACTTCGATGGCATCGCCCCGGCTCACATCGAAGCCCAGGCCACCGCGCAGCAGCCGGTCGATACGCGCCAGTTCCTCCTGGCTCAGGGGAACCCGCTCCACCGAGCCGTCGGCATGGTTCAGGGTCTTGTAATCGACCGCCACCGACACCGTTAACCGGCGGATATCGCCGGTGGCGCTCTCGGTATGGCTGATGGTGGTATCCAGCTCGAAGTTGCGGGTCGCCTCGCGGCGGGAACGCTCGTTGCGATTCTGTTCCTGCGCCAGGCCTTCGGCCTGTTCCGGAATGTCCGACTCCATCGGCGGCTGGTTGGTCAGCGCCCCGGGTATGCCCAGCGCGCCCAGTCCCGAGGTGTTGTCTTCCATCACCATTTCCGAGCGTACAGCCGGCAGGTCGGGATTGAACGACTTGACCGTTTGCTCCCGGCGGGTAAAGTCCAGCCGGACGTCCACCTCGGCGGTATAATTGCCCAGCCCCAGCACCGGGCTCAGGATGGCGTCAATCTTCTGGCGATAATCGGACTCCTGCTTCTGCTGCTGTTCAAATTCACGGCGGGTACGCGCCGACAGGGGATCCTGGGAGCCGGAGTTGAGCAGACGGCCGTTTTGATCGGTTACCGTGACCCGGCCCGGCGTGAGGTCCGACACCGCCGAAGCCACCGTATCCACGATGGCATCCACCTCTTCCTGGCGCAGGGTTCCGCCCCGGCGCAGGTTCAGCACCACGGTGGCGCTGGGCTGGCGTTTATCGCGCACAAAGACGTTTTCCCGGGGAATGGCCAGCAACACCTGGGCCTGGGAGACGCTGTTGTATTGCTCGATCACCCGGGCCAGCTGCCGCTCCCGGCTGAGGTTGAGCCGCTCGCGCTCGAGCCGCTGGCTGATGCCGAAACCGGGATCGGACAACAGGATGGTATCGCCTTCGGGAGGGCTCTGGCTGAGGCCGGAGCGGCGCAGATTGAGCTGAATGTCGGAGAACTGATCGGCCCGCACCAGCACGGTATTGCCGTCAATCTTGTATGGCACCTTCCGGCTGTCCAGAAAGTCCAGGGTTTCTATCAGTTCCTGATTGCTGTACACCCCCAATGGGCGCATCTCGGGCTCTTTGCCCCACAGCAGCACAAACACCGCCAACGCCAGGCAGATGGCCAGCGCCAGCACAATGATGACCTGGCGCAGGATGTCGGTATTGCCCAACAAGGCGAAGGGCGTGCTCTTCTGCTCTTCCGCTTCCAGTGCCGTCGCCTCGTTGGCGGCCAGCACATTTTTGTCGGTATTGACCAACGGATTATCAGCCACCAATCAGGCCCTCATACCGGCATGTTCATAATGGTTTTGTAGGCATCGACCACCTTGTTGCGCACCTGAACGGTGGCATCGAAGGCGAGGCTGGATTTCTGCGCGGCGATCATCACCTGTTCCAGGCTGACCGACTCGTCCCCCAGCTCGAAGCGGGTGCGCAGGCCGTCGGTGCTTTGCTGCAAACCGTTCACGTTATCGATTGCCTGGTTTAGCAGGGCGGAGAAGTCCTGTTGCGGGCCGAGGGTATTTACCGGCGTCAGCTGTTGCGCCTCGCCTTTCAACGCCTGCATTTCCGATAGTAATGCCGTGGCTTTAATGTCCATCGCTGTGGCTCCCGCGTAAATAATTTAACCTGGGGATGATAATGCAAACTACGGGCCAGTTCATCCCCATATGCTGTTCTCCGCCTCGCCGTGGGTGGTGCGCCAATCGCCTAGCCCACCCCAATACTGCCGCAGACGCGATGGCAATCGCGTAGAGCAGGAGCGACTAGGCCGGCACCTCTATCCCTGCCTCGCGCATGCGGGCCAGCTTGTAGCGCAAGGTGCGCGGGCTGATGCCGAGCTTTTCCGCCACTTCGGCCCGGCTGCCGGCGCAGGCCCGCAGGGCCTGCAGAATAATCTGGTGTTCCTGGCTCGCCAGCTCCCGCCCCAGCTCCGCCGGCGCCGGCAACGGAGCGGGCTCCCCGGCCGGCGCCTCGTCCAGCAAGATATCGGAAGCCTGGATAGACTCCCCCGCCGACAGGATCAGGGCCCGCTGGATGACGTTGTCCAGCTCCCTTACATTGCCCGGCCAGTGGTAGCCGGACAGGCGCCGTCGCGCCTCTTCGCTCAACTGCGGCCGGCCACGGCCAAGCTCCCGCCCGTGGCGCTCCAGCAGCGACTCCGCCAGGGGCAGGATGTCGCCGGGGCGCTGGGCCAACGCCGGCCAGGCCAGCGGAAACACATTGAGCCGGTAGTACAGATCCTCGCGAAAACGCCCCTCGGCCACCGCCTGGCGCAAGTCGCGGTTACTGGTGGCCAGTACCCGTACATCCAGGCGGAGCAGCTTGCGCCCGCCCAGCCGCTCCACCTCGCGCTCCTGCAATACCCGCAGCAGCTTGGCCTGCAGGTTGAGTTCCATCTCGGTGATCTCGTCCAGCAGCAGGGTTCCCCCCTCGGCCTGTTCGAACTTGCCCGGGCAGGCCTGCACCGCACCGGTAAAGGCCCCCTTCTCATAGCCGAACAGGGTCGCTTCCAGCATGTTCTCGGGAATGGCGGCGCAGTTGATGGCGACAAAGGGTCCCTTGGCCCGATCCGACTGGCGATGAATGTAACGGGCCAGCACCTCCTTGCCGGTACCGCTGGGGCCGGTGATCATCACGCTGGCGACGGAGCCCGCCACCCTGGCCGCCAGTTGCAGCAGGCGGATGCTCTGGGGATCCCCCGCCACCGGCACGTCCTGCTCTGTGCCTGCCGGTACGCAGCGCTGTACCAGCCTGAGCAGGCGGTCGGGAGTGAACGGCTTGGCCAGGTAATCGAGCGCGCCGGCCCGGATCGCGGCCACGGCGCCGGCCACCTGGGCATGGGCCGTGATCACCAGCACCGGCAGCCCGGGAAAATGCCCCCGGATCCAGTGCAGCAGCTCCAGCCCGTTCATGCCCGCCATCTGTACGTCGGTGATCACCATCCGCACCGGTTGCTGCTGCAGCCGGACCATGGCGGCCTCGGCGCTGTCTACCGCGCCACAGGCGTAACCGGCCAGCTGCAAGGTATCCTGCAACGCCTGCCGCAGGCCGGGATCGTCTTCCACTATCAGGATGTCACCATTCATGGGGTTGTCTCCTCCGTGGGGGTCGCAAGGGGAAAGGCAAGGGTAAAGCGGCTTCCCTGCCCCGGTGCCGACTGCACCGCCACCCGGCCCTGGTGGGCGCGCGCCACCGCCGCCACCGCCGCCAACCCGAGGCCGGTTCCCTGGGAGCGGGTGGTAAAGAAAGGGGTGAACAACTGTGCCTGCACTTCCGGTGCCATGCCCCTGCCGTTATCTTCCAGGCTCAGGCGGACTTCCCCTGCCGCCACCCTCGTTTCCAGCCGTATCCGGCAGGCACCGGCCTGGATGGCATTTTCGATCAGGTTGAGCAGCACACTGGTCAAGGCATTGGCATTGCCCAGAATGGCGGCGTCCTGCTCCCCATGCCGGACCAGCTCCGCCCCTCCCGCCGCCAGCAGGGGAGCCGCGGCCTCCAGGCTGCGGCCAAGCCATGCCTGCACCTCCAGCCGGTCGGCCAGTGGGGCCGAATCCGGCCGGATAAACAGCAGGATGTCACTTATTTGACGTTCGATATCCGTCAGCCGCTGCATCAGCCGCTGCTGGAACTGCTCGCGCTGCAGCGAACTCAGGCCGGGACTGGCCAGGTTGGCGCCATAGAGCATGGCGGCGGACAAAGGAGTACGAATTTGGTGCGCCAGGGTGGCGGCCATGCGCCCCAGATCCGCCAGCCGACGGGCATGGCCCTGCTGCTCGGCCCAGGCCCGGGTGGGCGTCATGTCCACCAGCTGGATCAGTTGCCCCGCCCTCCCTTCCAGGTGAGAGATGGCCAACTGGATACGACGCCCATCCCTGAGCGACACCTGCAAGCCGTCGTCGGGCTGGGGAGCGAAGGCCCGTTCGATCACCTCCGCCCAGGGCCGCGCCAGCAGCGGTTCGCCCAGCATGGCCCGGGCCGCCGGATTGGCCAGGGCCACCCGGCCCTGGCCGTCCAGCCAGACCAGGCCGCCGGGCAGGGCCTCCAGCAACTGGGCGGTATCGGGCAACACGGAAGGGGCGGCAAGGGTCATAAGGCATCGCTACTGGAGAAATGCCCTGGTTTATTCAAGATATGTGCCATATTTCTGGCCAAGAGCCGGTTTGCGAGCTTTCGTGGTACCCATGCGTTTGCGGTGTGGCACAACCTGGCGGGCGGCCCGCCACTAAAATCAAAACTCCCGGCTGATGCCGTATTTCTTCATCTTTTCTACCAGGGTGGTGCGGCGCATGCCCAACTGCTCGGCGGCCCGGGCCACGACTCCCTCGCTGGCATCCAGCGCCTGGGCAATCAGATCGACCTCGATATTGGCCAGCATTTCCTTGAGGTTGATGCCGGTAGGCGACAGGGCCGGCACCGCCGTGAGCCGCGCCGGCTCCTCGGCGCCGAAGCCGAAGTCGACGGACTCCTCCTCCATCGGCTCCCCCACAGGGCCCGAGTAGAACATGGCGGCCAGGGCGTCCCGTTCATCCAGCTCGTCGAACGGCCGTTCGGCCGGCGACGGGCTGCCCGACTGGCGGTATTTGAGCGGCAGATCCCGCAGCTGTACCACCCGGTCGGGACAAAGAATAAACATCCGCTCCACCAGGTTGGACAGCTCCCGCACATTACCGGGCCAGTGATACGCCTGCAGCGACTGCACCGCCTCGGGGGCAAAATCGAGCCCGGCGCCGTGGGCCTCGCCATGGCGGCGAACCAGCTCTTCCAGCAATAGGGGAATATCGCCCTGGCGCAGGCGCAGGGGCGGTGCCTCAATGGGAAAGACGTTAAGGCGGTAGTAGAGATCTTCGCGAAAGCGCTGTTCGACGATCATCGCCTCCAGATCCCGGTGAGTGGCCGCAATAATCCGCACATTGGCACGAATGGGGCGGGTGCCGCCCACCCGTTCGAAGGTGCGCTCCTGCAATACCCGCAGCAGCTTGACCTGCATGGGCAGCGGCATGTCGCCGATTTCATCCAGGAACAGGGTGCCGCCCTCGGCCAGCTCGAAGCGCCCCTTGCGGGGCGAAACCGCGCCGGTAAAGGCGCCCTTCTCATGGCCGAACAGCTCGCTCTCCAGCAGTTCGGCCGGAATGGCGCCGCAGTTGATGGGCACGAAGGGCCCTTGCGCCTGGCCGGACAGCTGGTGTATGGCCCGGGCGATCACTTCCTTGCCGGTACCCGACTCGCCCAACAGCAATACATTGGCGGGCTTGGCGGCCACCTGCAGGATCAGGGTTTTCACCTCCTGCATGGGAGTGCTGTCGCCAATCAGCAAACGCTGCAGGCAGCCGAGCTGCTGTTCATTGGGGGTGGCCGGACGCCAGCTGCGCGCCTGCATCAGCAGCGCCGTCAGTTCCACATAGGTCAGGGCGGTCAGGCTGCCCAGCAGGTTGTCGGCCCGGCAACCGGGTTCGTCCAGGGCGATAAAACCATGGCGGGAAAAACGAGGGAGGATGTCGGCCAGCGCCACGCCGGTGTTGCCTGCGAACACCGTGACTCCCGGCTGAACCCGCTCCAGCCATTCCAGCCCCCTGGCCGGCTCATGGCTACGCCATTCCACCTGCATAAAGGACAAGATGGCCTCAAGCTTGGCCCGACGTTCCTGGTTGTTGTCGATGATCAAGACACAGCCGTTAAAGCCCATAGGTTAAAATCCCTATTTTTATTAATTAGTTACTGGCAAGAGAGTGTGTGCAGAGTTTTTTATCCCTAAGGGGTAGAGCATAGCACCATATATAACAAGCATTAAGCAGGAAGTCGTAATTCTGACACATGCGTCAAAACTTGGCGATGAGCAGGGGAGATTAATGGGCAATACCTTGATCCAGATCAAGGGGCGACCGAAAAAACCACCGAGGGGGCCGACAAGCGGGTGACGCCATGGCCTGGGCCAGCGGCCTGGGCGACGGTTTTTCGACGCCGAGCGGATAAAAAAAGCCTCCACGAGGGGGCTAAAAAAGTGAGGAAAATCAGGCAGGTATTTGTTGCAGCTCGAGGGGGATGGCGTCCCAGGCGGACTTGATTTCCCGCAGCAAGCCGCTGACCTGCTCCAGCCGCTCGGGGTTGTTCTCGCCGTTGGCGAGCATCAGAACCCGCACGCCGTCAGCCCAAAGACCTAGCATAAAATCAAAGATAAAGCACCTCACCCACCTCACCTTAGGCAAGTAACACGCCACACGAACATGTCTGAATGGAGGCCAATGGCTCAAACTTTGCATGCCATAACGAATCTTGAGCGCGCCTGAAAGGTGCCACCACTCAACATGGAATTTGTTTATGGCCAAAAAGTTCATCAAGAAACAGACCAAACAAGCCCGGTTACAGACCCCCGGTTCTCCCCTGGCCAAGGCCAAGCTGGAAGCGCTCTCTCTATTCAACAACCAGCAATATCAGGAAGCCCAGCAGCTACTGCAGAACTGGCTGGACAGACATCCCCAGGATGCGGATCTGCTCTACCTGCTGGGGCGGACCAAGCAAAGCCAAGGGCTGAGCGACGACGCCCGTAACCTGCTGGAACAGTCGGTGACGCTGGAGCCTAACAAGAGTGACGCCTGGGCCCAGTTGGCTCAACTGGCACGCCACCAAAAGCGGTATGGACGGGCGGAGGAATGCATAGACAGGGCACTGACCAGCAACCCCGATCATCTCCCCTACCTGCTGCAGCAAAGCGAGATCTGGACGGCCCAGTATCGGCTGGACGAAGCCATAGCACTGCTGAAAAAGCAGGCCGAGAAACATCCCAAGAATCATGCCCTGCTCAATACCCTGGCCAACCGGCTACGGGAAACCGGCCAGTTGGACGACTCCATCCACTACCTGAAGCAGGCCATGGCTGCCGGCGATCATGCCGGTGTTGCCTATTCCAACTACCTGACCCTGCTGCACTACCATCCGGACTATAGCAAGGAGCAAATACTGGAAGTGGCCAGAGGCTGGGAAAAATGCCATGCCCCCAAGAACATTCCCGCCCGCCCCGAGGCGGCGGACAAGTCCCCCGGCAAACGCATCCGCCTGGGCATGTTCTCGGACGGTTTCCGCTCCCACCCGGTGGGACAGATGATTACCTCTACCCTGGACAAGCTACCTAAACATGAAATAGAGCTTTATGCCTATTCCAGCAGCGAAATTGAAGATCATTTCACCAAGGTGATAAAAAAGCGGGCCAGCCAGTGGATGCTGGTGAACGGCTACAGCAACGAACGCTTCGCCGAACAGATCCGTGAAGACAAAATAGACATACTGGTGGATTTGAGCGGTCACAATGCCGGCACCTTTATGCAGGCAGTCACCATGCAGCCGGCCCCCGTGATCGTGAAATGGGTGGGCGGTCTTATCAGCAGCACCGGTGTGAGCGCCATCGACTACCTGCTGAGCGACCGGGTGGAAACCCCGGAAGGAGAGGACGCCTTTTTTACCGAGAAGCTGGTTCGCCTGCCCAACGACTATATCTGCTATACTCCGCCGCCCTACCTGCCCGAGGTAGCGCCGGCGCCGGTACACCAAAACGGCTACATCACCCTGGGTTGTTTCAACAATCCCACCAAGCTGAACCCCGTGCTGCTGGAGCAGTGGGCGCTGCTGTTGCATGGCCTGCCCAACTCTCGGCTATTTCTCAAAGGCAGGGAATTCGGCAGCGAACACCTGCGCCGCCAGGTGCTGGACAGCCTGGCCAGGCACGCCATCACCGAAGAAAGGGTGATTATCGAGGGCGGCTCTCCCCACAAGGAACTGCTGGCCAGCTACAACAGAGTGGATATCGCCCTGGATCCCTGGCCCTACTCCGGTGGCCTGACCACCTGCGAGGCCATGGCCATGGGCGTGCCCGTGGTTACCCTGCCCGGCCCCACCTTTGCCGGCCGCCACTCCGCCACCCACCTGGTGAATGCCGGCATGGCCAACCTGGTGGCCAACGACTGGCCCGAATATCTGTTCAAGGTGATGACCCTGGCCAATAACGTCGACATTCTGGACAATCTGCGCACCCACCTGCGCCCGGCCCTGCTCGGCTCGCCGGTGTGCGATGCCAAGCTGTTCGCCCATCACCTGGGCGCCACCTTCAGGGCAATCTGGCAGCGCTATTGCGAAGGCAAGGCACCTTCGGCCTTGTCCTTTACCCAGGACGACCAGCCCATTTTCGCCGACGAAGCCGAGCCCATGGCGCTGCAGTACCCCCCCAAACCGGAAGTGGATGAAGAAGACGAGGAGTTCTCCTTCACCTTCGAAGGTCGCATTGTCACCGTTGATCACGGCGGCCTACTGGTGGGCAGCCCGGAATACCTTGAACTGCACAACACCGGTGCCTTCAACACCATCTGCTTCGACCCCACCGGCCGGGTGAAGGATCCGCAACTGCTGCCCAAGGACGGCTACCTGCACCACTACCCCATGGCCTGCCTGACCGACGGTGGCCCCGCCACTCTTTACCTGGGCCACGACCCCGACACCACCGGCAGCCTGAAGCCCCTGCCCGCCGACCAGCAGCCCGTGGGCATGGAGCAAGTGGCCGAGGTGATCAGCGAATTGCCCCTTACCACCACTCGCTTGCAGGATATACAGGGCCTGGATCATATCGACTGGCTGATCCTGGATAACATGCATGGTATAGAGGCGGTTTTGGATGGTGCGGGTGACTTAATTGATTCAGTATTATTAATACAAATCAAGTCTAACTTCATCTCCACCCATAAAAATCAAAAAACCTTTGATAAAATTCACCAAATAATTACCCGATACGATTTAGATTTTCTTCAGCTGAAAAATCAGAAATATATCAGTGACTACCCTGTAAAAAAAACAATTATAAAAAAACAAGCAAGTCAACTTATAACTTCAGATTTTATATTTATAAAGAGCATGAGAAAATTAATCAACGTTAGTAACAACAGAAAGAAAAAGCTATCATTCATTCTTCATAATTTTTATAAGACCAAAGATACCAGCTACAGAATCCTTGATTCCATATCTCCTAAAATAGGAGAGAATTATTTAATTTCAAACGGAATCATCAATAAGGTAAAAATTCCGGAAAGTCCGCGAATGTCTATTAGTGAGCAAAATCTTTTTAAAGAGTCTCTTACCAAGGCAAACAACTATTTTGAGTTTGGCTCTGGTGGTTCAACTATCTGGGCATCCAAAAAAGGATTAATAATCAAGGGAGTTGAGAGCGATGTTAACTGGGTTAATGCACTAATAGATAAAATTGGAGACAGTTGTCAATTAGATGCTGTAGACATAGGGCCAACTAAAGAGTGGGGGATGCCTTCATCCATGAGTCACAAGGATAAATTCCCTAATTATAGTTTGGCTATCGACAAACACAAAGACTCCTTTGATCTTATTTTAGTTGATGGAAGATTTAGAGTTGCATGTGTTTTAACATCAATATTGCATATAATAAAACACCATACCACACCTGAATCTGCTCGTATTTTTATACATGATTTCTGGAACAGACCACAGTATCACATTGTGCTTAACTTTCTAGATTGCTTAGAAAGAAGTGAAAGCGCAGGGTTATTCTTGCTCAAGCCAAACATCAATGCAAAAGAAGTTAAAGACTTATGGCATAAATATGCTTATATCGCAGATTAAAAAAAAGCCGCATACATTGCGGCTTTCTCACTCATAAAGGAAATAATAATATAAACACTATTTCATAATATTTTGAGCTATTTTGATTATTCGACCACTACCTGCTGCTCGGCCGGTATCATATCCCAGGCTTCCTTGATGTCCCGGATGATTCTGGCGACATTATCAATACGTTGTGCATCGGCTTCGGCGTTGGCCAATAACAGCTCATGTACGCAGAAGTCGTAGAGGTTGTCCAGGTTTACGGCTATTTCTCCACCTGCATCCTTGTCCAGAGCGGCCTGCAGCTCATTGAGAATATCAATGGCGCGGCCCAGCAGTTCGCCGCGCTGGGGGGTATTGCCCTGTTCAATGGCCATTTTGGCCTTGGCCAGCCGCTCCAGTACACCCGCCAGCAACATTTGTACCATCTTGTGGGGGGTGGCGACATTTTTCTGGCTGTCTACCGCCACGGATTTATAGGCTTTGAGTGAACCGCGCATTTTTACTCCTGTTGTTTTATCTGGTTATAGGCCTGAGTGGAGCGTTTACCTTTTTTCAAAGTGGCCATTTTTTCGGCAAGCCGGGTACGTGCCAGCTCTGCCTGTTGTTTAAGCTCTCGTGAACGATCGACCAGCGCCTGGGCCGCCTCGGGAGCTATGGCGCCTTCGGCTATCACTTGCTGCAGCAGGGTTGCCCGGCGGGCAAGCTGTTGCTCAAGCCAGCCGGCATCAAGTTGCTCCGGTTGCTGCAAGGCGGAAAGCAGCTTTTCATCCAAATCTTCCAATGCAGTCAGATTATCCATAACTACTTCTTGGTATTAAAGTTGGGCATGTTTTCAAAGGCGCTGATCACCGAATTCAACTGCTGGTTCATTTTGGCAACCATAATATCCATGGCACTGAATTGCTTGTATATTCGCTCTTCATACTGTGCCATATAGTCGGTAAAGTTGTCGGCTTCCTTTTCCAGCTTGGTCATTTGCTCGCGCAGAGACTTGTCCTTGTTGGTAAGAAAACCCTCTTTACCTACATAGCTTTCCAAAAAAGTATCCAGCTTGCTGGCCACCCCTTTTTCGGATGCAAACAGCGCCCCCACCTTCTCGAAGTTATCATTCAGCTGTTTTTTGAGCAGGTCGTTGTCCAGCTCTATGGTCCCTTCCCGGGTGGTAGTAATACCCAGGTCGGTCAGGCTCTTGACCGGTGCCAGGGCACCTTCCACCTGCTCACTCAGCAAACTGCGCAAATTGGCGGTAATATTACGGGCGCTGGCGTCACCATTGAGTGCACCGGCTTTCTGGGTATCGGCATTATAAGAAGTCAGCTTGTTGATGGTATTGATCACCTTATTGAACGACTCAACAAAGTCTTTCAGGTTGTTCTCTACTGCCGTTTTATCGTAGCCAATGGTGAGGTTCAGGCTTTTTCTACCTTGGGAGTGATCGTTGCTGTCTTCCCACTCGCTGACCTTGGTGACATTCAGGGTCACCCCGGCAATGGCATTTTTGATTTCATTGCTCTGGCTGGTCACGGTCGCGCCATCCAGGGTAATACGGGCATCCTGAGCACCCTGTATCTCGGTAAAGCCGTCGGGTCCATCCAGCAGGTCGTTCAGGCTGTGGTTATCATCGCCGTCACCATTGCCGTTGATGGTAATATTGTCAATGGCATTCTCGGTACCGGTTTTTTCCGAAAACAGTACCAGGCGCGAGCCGTTATCGTCGGTAACTACGGTGGCCTTTACGCCCTTGTTGTCTTCGGCATTGTTGATGGCCGCGGCGATGTCCGCCAGAGAACTTTTTTCCTTGCTGATACTCACGCTGAAACTGTCGCCGTTTTTAAGCGCCAGATCGATAGTGCCGGAACCCAGCTTGGTCTTGGTAGCATTCTCGCCAGTCAGTCGTTTGGCACCAACTTTATGGGCCTGAGCCAGTTGTTCAACTACCAGTTTGTAACTGCCGGCCACGGCATTTTTATCGGCACTGGCGGTCATAAAACCGGAGCTGCTCAGGGTAGTGGAGCGTTTCTGGAAGGCCGATTCCTCACTGAGCTTTTTCAGGGACGTCTTGAATTCATCCAGTACGCTTTTAAGGCTGCCGTAAGCAGAAAGCTGAACGTCTATACTCTCCGCTCTGCGAGCCAGCTGTTGTTCCTTGGGGGCTCGGGCCGCGTTAACGGTGGCATCCACAAAACTCTGGATGGGAAACCCCGAGCCCACGCCGGGTAGCTTAAGTCCGGACATTTTGCCTCCTATACCTTGGTATCGATCAGGCCACCACCGGCTTCCGCCAGCCGGGAGATCACATCGAGCAGCTCTTCCGAGGGAATTTGCCGTATGGTTTCACCGGTGTTTTTATCCACCACGCTGACCACCTGGCGGCCGGATCCTTCATGCACGCTGAAGGTGAGCCCCCGGTTAAAGCTGCTGACAAACTGCTCCAGTTGCTCGGCCATCTGCTCCAGTTGTTCGGGCTTAAGCTCGACCTTTTTGGCCGATTCGACCTGCTGCACCGCCTGCACCGTCTGGGTGGACTCGGCTTGGGCGGGTTGGGCCAGTTCGCGCGATCTGGAACCGATATCCACTGCCGCTGTCAGCGGTTTGCTGGTAAGAGAAGAAGTATCCATTATATGGCTCCTGGCCCACGGGCAGGCGATATAATACTGAAAAGCCGCAAGCTGGAAACCTGAAAGCCTGTTCTTCCCGCTTCAAGCATCTAGCTTCCAGCTTTAGTGAAAAAGGGGCGCAAGCCGCCCCTGATATTACTGCAACTCCACGCTTTAGCCCAGCAGGGAAAGAGCGGCCTGGGGCAGTTGCTTGGCCTGGGCCAGGATGGAGGTGCCGGCCTGCTGCAGTATCTGCTGCTTGGTCAGGTTGGCGGTTTCCTCGGCGAAGTCCACTTCCTTGATCCGCGCCATACCCGCAGCGGCATTTTCGCGGATATTGGCCAGGTTGTTGATGGTGCTGTTAAGGCGGTTTTGTACCGCACCGATCTCGGAACGCTGTCCATCGATCTGCTTGATGGCGTCATCCAGGGTGCCTACCGCAGCCTGGGCACCAAAGGCAGTGGTTACATCGATTTGCTCTACGCTCGCAGATGTAGTGTCACCTGCTGTTGTTGCAACTGTCTCTGTAATACCTGAACCAGTAATGCCTATTGAAGAACCCTTCGCCAATTCGCCATTCAGTACCAAGTTACCATCGGAATCTTTATTGACACGAAGACCGCTACCACTCAAGGCACTGTTCAAAGCATCCATACGGGCGTTATCGTCCTGAGCAGCACTCAGGTCAACGGTAATGGTCGTTGTCTTACCATCAGCATCGGTGATTGCGAAAGTAGCTGCAGTCAGAGCACTCAAGCCCGGATCAGTTGCACCAGCACTTGCAGCCGCAAATATTTCAACGTCTTCAAATTCTTGGTACTCACGCTTCAAAGCCGCTGCCGAACTGTCACGCAGTTCCAAACTGATTACTTCGTTGCTGCTTGCGCCCACCTGGAAGCTCTTGCTGCCAAAGCTGCCGTCCAGCAGCTTCTGGCCGCCAAAGGTGGTGGTTTTGGAGATACGGGTCAGTTCGCTGCTCAGGGCACTGATTTCCTTCTGGATGGCTTCACGGTCGGTGTCGTCGTTAGTACCGTTGGAAGACTGTACGGCCAGGTCCCGCATCCGCTGCAGGATATTGGTGGACTCCTGCAGAGCGCCTTCGGCGGTTTGCGCCATGGAGATACCGTCGTTGGCGTTTTTCATCGCCACCCCCAGGCCACGTACCTGGGAGTTCAGCCGGTTGGAAATTTGCAGGCCGGCGGCATCGTCCTTGGCGGAGTTGATACGGCTACCGGAAGACAGCCGCTCCATGGAGTTGGCCAGGGCGCTGCTCGAGGCATTCAGGTTGCGTTGGGCGGTCATGGAAGTGACGTTGGTGTGGATATTAATCGCCATAATAAAGTCTCCGTTGAGGAAGATTCCGGCTGCTCGGCCGGCGTTTACTTGCCTGTTGTTGTTCAGGTTATCGGCGGCTTTTTCGGCAGCTTTAGCATTTTTTGCGCTTTAAGCGTTCAAGCCTGCCCGATCCTGGCTACGGATGAGTATCGGCCCACGCCGCCCGGACTTTAGCGGAAGTTTTTAAGGGGCGGCATCGCCGGTTTCTGGATTCCCGCCTTCGCGGGAATGACGAAAGAGGGAGCGGGAGTGACAGAGGTGAGAGCGGGATCCCGCGGTTGGAACCGCGGCTTGTATCTCTCCGTGACGGATGGTTAGCTGCCAAACGTCACGAAGAGATGGTATCTACGGCCTCACCGCTGCGCGTCAGATATAGTTGAACAGGCTCATGCCCTGCAGTTTGCCGAACACGCTCTGGCTGGCCTGCAGGGCCACCATGGTCTGGTTGAGCTCGCCGATGGCCTGGGCGTAGTCCAGGTCTTCCATGCCGCTGCGCACCTTTTCCAGGGTCAGGCTCATGTCGGCATGGCTTTCCTTCTGGTTGTCCAGCCGCTGCAGGCGAATGCCGGTGTCGGCCCGCACCCGGGTCAGGTGGCCGTTGATGCCGTCCAGTTGCTCCAGTACCTCGGCCAGTTCGCTCTGGCCGCTCGCGTTGTTGCCGTCCTGCCGCAGCCAGGCCATGGCCCGGTTCATGGTGTCGAACAGGCCCACATGATCCTGGCCGGTACCGTCGGCCAGGGTGGAATTCAGGGTAATCTCGTCGCCGGCGCGGGCCTCGCCCTTGAGCACTATGCTCACGCCGTCCACCATCACGGGGGCGCCGGGCTCGTACGGCATAGGGCCCGTTTCAGTGCCGTCCCTGTCGGTCAGGGTCAGCGCCAGCCGGCCCGGCTCGCTCAGGCTGTCGCTGAAGGTGATGCTGTAGGGATGGGCATCGCCGAAGGCGGCCTTGTCCTCGATGCGGGCCCGCTCCACCACCAGGCCCTGTTCCCGCACCTCGCCCTCCAGCCGGTACTGCACGGTAAAGTCGCCCCTGGGGTTGGGCACCTGGCCAAACACCAGGCGGCCGTCGTGATTGAGGGCCACCTTAACGTTGTCCCCCACCGCCAGCTCACGCTGGCCGCCGTCGCCCAGGTAGTGCACCGTGCCGTCCGGGTCGCGCACAAAGGGGGCGGCGTCGCTCTGAAAGCCGGCAAAAATATAGTTGCCGAACTCGTCCCGGCTGTTGGCCAGATCCAGCAGTTCGTCCATCCGGCTCTGCAGCTCGCTGGCCAGGGCGTTGCGTTCGTCCTGGGTGTAGCTGCCGTTGTTGGCCTTGAGCATCAGTTCCTTCACCTGCTGGGTCAGGTTCTCCGCCGTGGTCAGCACGCTCTCTTCCCGCCGCAGCCGGTTTTCGCCCAGGCTGATGTTGGACTGGTAGCGGGCGATGCGCTCCAGTTCCTGCTTGTAGCTGAGGATGCCGTTGGCCGCCACCGGATCGTCGGCGGCGGTCTGCACCCGAAGGCCGGAAGAGAGCTGGTTCAGCTGCTGGCTGGCCTGGCCGCTCTTGCCGGTGATGTTGTTCAGGTTGTTCTGGTAAAACTGAAAGGTGGAGAGTCGCACGGTGGCTCCTTAGCGGATCTGCAGCAGCGAATTGAAAATGTCGTTGGCCACCGTAATGACCCGGCTGGAGGCCATGTAGGCCTGCTGAAAGCGCAGCAGGTTGGCGGCTTCTTCGTCCAGGTTCACTCCGGAAACCGACAGCATGCGGTTTTCGGACTGGGTATGGCCCGCCGCCGCCGTTTCCGCTTTTATCTTCTGGTTGTAGGTCTTGCTGCCCACGCCCACCATCAACTGGTTGAGGCTGCCTTCCAGGCCGGTTTTGCCGTTGTTCAGCCACTTTTTGTTCTTGATGTCGCCGAAGGCCTGGGCATTGACGTTGTTGCCCGCCCCGCTGGCCTGCTCTATCTCGAAGCGATCCAGGGGGCTGCCGCCCTTGCCGTCCACGCTTATGCTGATACCGTCCAGCACGATCACCGGGTTGTCCGGGTCCAGGGTGCCCCCGGCCAGCAAGGTGCCGGGATCGCTCTGGCGGAACACCTGATATTCGCCCTGCTCGTTCAGGGTCACCACCAGGGGATCGCCCTTGCCGGGCAAGTCGGCGCCACCCGGGTCACCCACCTCGGTGCTCAGGCGGGCACTGCCGGTATTGTCGCCGTTGGGGCTGACCAGCACCTGGCCGGAGGCGGCAATCTGCTGCGGGCTTTGCAGGCTCACCCGCAGGTCGGCGGCACCGTCCCGACTTGGGCGGAGCAGCATGCGATCGCCGTTGGCCGGGGTGCCGGCCAGGGTCAGGGAAAAGCCGTCGTGGTTGAGCCGGCCTTCGGCATCGGGCGTAAGCTGGATGCTTTCCCCGCTGCCCAGGTTGGTGATGACATAGTCGCCGTCCTTGTATTCCAGGCTGTAGTCGCTGCCGCTCAGGGCGCCGGTGTCGGTAATGGCCACGGTGCCGCTCACCGCCGGGTTGGAGGTGAGAAAGCGGCCGGCCTGGTGCTCGGGGGCGTTGATGTCGCGGAACAGGTCGAGTCCGGGCAGCCCGTTCAGATCCATGCCCTGGCGCTGCACCTGGTTGAAGGCATCGGCCAGCCCCAGGGCGGTGCGCCCCAGGTCGCTCATGGCGGGGGCCAGCACCTGGTCTCGGAACTGCATCGTGGATCCCAGCTTGCCGCCAAGGCCCGTTCCGTCCAGGCGGGTGGCGCTGCCGGGTCTGGCCGGGTTGCTCAGGTACAGCTCGGTCTGCTGCGCATCCGGATTGCCGGGCCGGGCTTCCAGGGCAAAGGCCTGGGTGCCGCTCACCAGTGATTCGCGACCATCCAGCATCACCGACACCACGCCGTTGGGCTCGTTCAGGGTGGTGATGCGTACTTCCTGGCTCAGTTCCTTGATCAGCAAGTCACGCCGGTCCAGCAGATCGTTGGGGGCACCGTTCTGGCCCGTGTTCAGTATCTCCTGGTTGAGGGCGGCAATGCCGGCGGAGAGCTCGGTCACCCGCTCGGCACGGGTGGCGATGTCCTGGCTGCTGATCGACAGCTGCTGGCTCAGGTTGGCGTGCATGTCGTTGAAGCGCTTGGCCAGGTCTTCGGCGTTGGCCAGCATCAGACCGCGGTTGCCCAGATCCGACGGGTTGTCGGTCAGGGCGTCGATACTCTTGTAGAGCTCGTTCAGGCTCTTGCCGATGGCCGCGCCCATGCTGTTGACGCCGCTGTCCAGGTGGGCCAGCTGTTCATAGAGGGCCTGGGCCCCGGCCTTTTCGGTGCTGTTGATCAACAGGTCCCGAAAGGCATACTCCTGGTAGACGCGGGTCACGTCCGAAATCTGGGTGCCGGAGCCGTAATGCAGTCCGCCCCAGGTCAGGCCCACCGAGGTCATCTGCTCGGCCCGCTGGCGGTTGTAGCCTTCGGTGTTGACGTTGGCGATATTATGGCCGGTAACCGCCAGTTGGGACTGGGCGGCCATCAGGCCACTCACGCCGGTTTGATACAGGTCTATCGCCATGACTCGTCCTTAGACTTGCGCTACCAGGCGGGTAACGGTGTTGAAAATCGACGTCAATTTATCGGCGTACTTGGGGTCAGTCGCATAACCCGCCTGCTGCAGCGCCTGGAAATACTGCCGGGGCGAGCCGGTCTGCTGCAGGGCCTTGCCGTAACGGGGGTTGTCGTGCAGAAAGCGCACGTAATCCTCGAAGCTTTCGTTGAAGGAGCCGTAAGCGCGAAAGGGCGCCTGCACCCTGACCGCCACGCCCTGTTCGTATTCGAGGGTATTGACCCAGGTTTTTTCCGCCTTCCAGCTGTTATCGGCCTTGATGCCGAAAAGATTATGGCTGGAGTCGCCATTTTTCCGGCCGATAATCTTCTTGCCCCAGCCGGTTTCCAGCGCCGCCTGGGCGATCATCGCCTCGGCGGGCAGCCCCAGCCGTTTGCTGGCCGCCCGGGCCGCCGGCATCAGCCGGCGCACAAAGTCTTCCGGCGAGCGGAACGGCTCGCTGGCGCTGTGGCTCACACCGGCCAACTGCCCGGCCGGAGCCGCAGCGGCCCTAAGCGGTGGCCTGGCCGGCTCGGCGGCGGCATCACCAGACTCGGCCCTGGGGGGACGTATCACCTTGCCGGATACCCGGCGCACATCGGCCAGGTCGAAATGACGGGCCTGGGGCACCCGGGCTTCATCGCCGCCGCCCAGCTGCTTTACCACCAGATCCGCCAGCCCCAGGCTGCCCTGGCGGCTCAGCTCGGCAGACATCTGCTGGTCGTGCATGTCCCGGTAAAACTCGGTGTAACGGCTGTTCATGGGGCTGTCGGCCTCGAAGGCCTTGTTGGCCTCGCGCATCGACTTGAACAGCTGCTGGGTGAACAGGCTCTCGAACTGCCGCGCGGCCTGGTCCAGGGCACTGGCCCCGTCGCCCTCGAACGACTGCCGGCGCAGGCGGTCGAGGCCCTGAAGATCAGTGGCCAGCAGGCTGTTCTGAAACGAGTCGATCGCTTTCATATCTTTCAATCCGTCAGTTTGGCTTGGTTAACCCCGAGCCCTTTTGGTCCAATAAATTGGGCCCTGGATGCCCGCCTGTGCAGGCATGACGATATATTGCGCGGGCATGACGTTGATATTCCGTCACTCCCGCGGTTACTCCGTCACTCCCGCGAAGGCGGGAGTCCATGGTTTACCGGCAACACCTCCGACAGGCCCGGTGCCACCTGCCCCTGGATGCCCGCCTGCGCGGGCATGACGTTGTTAAACCCCTCACACGTTCTAGATAATCACCAGCTCGCCCTGAATGGCGCCGGCCTGGCGCAGGGCTTCCAGTATCGCCACCAGATCGCCGGGGGCCACCCCCACCTGGTTCACCGCCCGCACCAGGTCGTCCAGGGTGGTGCCGGTGTCCAGCTTGAACATGCGGCCGTCTTGTTGCTCCACGTTGATGTTGGTGTTGGGCACCACCACCGTCTCGCCACCGGCCAGCGGGTTGGGCTGGGACACCTGCATATTCTCGGAAATGGTGATCACCAGGCCGCCGTGGGTAATGGCCGCCGGTTTCAGTTGCACCTGCTGGCCGATTACCACGGTGCCGGTGCGGGAGTTGATGATAATTTTGGCGGCCTCGTCGGCCACGTCCACGGTCAGGTTTTCCAGGGTCGACAAATAGCTCACCCGCTGGCCCGGATCCCGGGGGGCGTATACCTGCACCGAGGTGGCGTCCAGGGCCTGGGCGCTGTTGGGGCCCACCAGATCGTTGATGGTCTCGGCCATGCGCTTGGCGGTGGTAAAATCGGGCCGGTGCAGGTTAAAGGTGATGGTGTCGCCCCGGGCAAAGGAGCTGGGCACCTCCCGCTCCACCATGGCGCCGCCGGGAATACGCCCGACCGTGGGGGTATTGATCATGATGGAAGAACCATCGGCGCCTTCCACGCCCAGGCCGCCCACCACCAGGCTGCCCTGGGCCAGGGCGTACACCCGGCCGTCCACCCCCTTGAGGAAGGTCTGCAGCAGGGTACCGCCGCGCAGGCTCTTGGCCTCGCCGATGGCGGAAACGGTAATGTCGATGGTCTGGCCCGGCTTGGCAAAGGGCGGCAGCTCCGCATGTACCGCCACCGCCGCCACGTCGTTCATCTTGGGCCGCAGGTTGTCGGGCACCGTAATGCCGAAGTTGTTGAGCATGGTGCGAAAGGTCTGGGCGGCGAAGGCGTTGTTGCGCTCGCCGGTGCCGGGCAGGCCCACCACCAGGCCATAGCCCACCAGTTGGTTGGCCCGCACCCCCGCCACCGAGCTGATATCCTTGATCCGCGCCGCCTGGGCGGGCGGCGTCACCGCCGGCAACAGCAGCAGGCTCATCAACAAAGCGGTAAATGGTTTCATCAGTTCACTCCAACGGAGTCCAAAAATATAGCTAGAAGCTGTAGATTACGTCTGTAAACAACACCCACTATTTCCCCAAAACCTCTTTCCCAGCCCACAAACACACTGGTTTTTCTTCCAGCTTATGTCTTATAGCTGCTGTTAAAACGGGAACCAGGGGCTGTTAAAGAACTGGGCCAGCCAGCCACGGGTCTGGGTATTGGCAAAGTCACCGGTACCGCCGTAATAGATGCGGGCGTCGGCCACCCGGGTCGATTCCACCCGGTTGTCGGAACCGATATCCTGGGGCCGGATAATGCCGGTAATACGGACATATTCCTCACCGGTATTCAGCATCAGCCATTTTTCCCCCTGCACCGCCAGATTGCCGTTGGCCAGCACCTGCGCCACACTCACGGTGATGCTGCCCTGCAGGCTGTTGCTCTGGTTGGTGTTGGCGTTGCCACCGAAGTCGTTGCCGCTCGACATTTCCGCCTCTATCGGATAACCGCCGATGCTTATCGGGCGCCCGGCCAGGCTGAGCGGATTGATATTGACGCTGGAGTCCTTGGCCTGCTGGGTGGTCGCCCGTTTCTGGGCCCGGGTCGACTCGGCCAGGTCGATGGTGATGATGTCACCGACCCGGTGGGCCTTGATGTCGGAATAGAGGTTGTTGGCGTAGTAATCCTGAAAAATAGCGCCGTTCGGCTCCATCATGGCCTGCTGGGCACTGGGGATCACCGGCGCATAGGCCGGGTCATCGGGCTTGGGAGTATAGGGCGTGGTGGCACAGCCCACCAGCAGCAGGGTCACCATCGGCGCCAGAACAAATCGCATCACAAGATCCTCGGTTACAGCTGCTGGTTCACGTAGGCCAGCATCTGGTCTACGGTGGAGATCACCTTGGAATTCATCTCGTACACCCGCTGGGCCTGGATCAGGTTAACCAGCTCTTCGGTCACGTTGACGTTGGACGTTTCCAGCATGCCCTGCTTGAGGGTACCGAAACCGTCGGCACCGGCAATACCCTGCAGCGGCGCGCCGCTGGACTGGGTTTCCAGATAGAGGTTTTCCCCCTTCGGCTGCAGGCCGGCCGGGTTGACGAAGTCGGTCACCACAATCTGGCCGATCACCTGGGCTTCGGCCTGGCCGGCGATTTGTACCGACACCTCACCGTTGGTGGCCACGCTGATGCTCTGGGCATTTTCCGGGATCTGCATTTCCGGCAACAGGGGATAGCCGTTGCCGGGGGTCACGATAACCCCTTCGTCGTTCAGGGCAAACTGGCCGTTGCGGGTGTAACCCAGGGTACCGTCGGGCAGTTGCACTTCAAAAAAGCCGCGCCCGTCGATCATGATATCCAGTGCGTTGTCGGTGGTTTGCACGCTGCCCTGGGTAAAGGTCTTCTGGGTGGCCACCACCTTGCTGCCCGCTCCCAGCATCAGGCCGGAAGGCAGCTCGGTGTCGGCGGTCGCCCGCCCACCGGGCTGGTGGATATTCTGGTACAACAGGTCTTCGAAGATGGCCCGCCCTTTCTTGAACCCCACCGTGCTGGCGTTGGCCAGGTTGTTGGAGGTAACCGAAATATTGGTCTGCTGGGCGTCGAGGCCGGTCTTGCTAATCCACAATGCGGGGTTCATCTTGCTCTCCTTTAACCGATGCGCAGCAGCTGGGCATGGGCTTTGTCGTTCTCTTCGGCGTGATTCATCATCTTGAGCTGGGTCTCGAAGCGCCGCTGCAAGTCGATCAAATGGGTCATCTCGGCAATGGGGTTGACGTTGCTGCCTTCCAGGGCGCCGGCCAGCAGCTCTACCTGGGCGGAGGCCGGCTCCGCCGCACCGTCCTTGCGGCGGAACAGGCCATCCGGCCCCTTCTCGATATCCGCATGGTCCGGCAGCACGGTTTTAATCCGCTGCAGCTCTTCGCCGCCATTGGCCGGTTCACCCTCCAGCCGGGCAAAGATGGTGCCGTCCTTGTTGATTTCGAGCTTTTCCAGCGGCAACGGCAGGAAAATGGGAGCGCCGTTATCGTCGAGCACGTTGAGCCCGGTGTTGGTCTGCAGCAGGCCTTCCGGCGACAGCCGCAGGCTGCCGTTGCGGGTATAGGCCTCGGAGCCGTCCCTGGATTCGACCGCCAACCATCCGTCACCGGCGATGGCCACGTCAAGTTCCCGACCCGTGGTCTGAATGGGGCCGGCGGCAAAATCTTGCCCGGGTCTTTCCGCCATGGCAAACACCCGGGTCGGCAAGCCCTCACCAAAGGCCTGCATGGATCGGGCCTGCTCCAGATCCGCCCGAAAGCCGGTGGTGTTGGCATTGGCCAGGTTGTTGGCGCGCAGGGCCACGCTGTGCATGTTTTCTTTGGCGCCCGACATGGCGATATAAAGCAAGTGATCCATTTCAGCTCCGTTGCGTCTGCTGACCGCTGGTGACGATATATAAGCAAAAATAATGCCATGTAGGTAGGCCCCGCCTTGCCGGCAGGATCCCGCGGTTGAACCCGCGGCTACGGTGCTCCGATACCGTGGTAGGCGCAACTTCAGTCGCGCGGTGGACAACGCCAGTCCAATCAGTATAAGAAACCCCGGTGCCGTGGCCCGGCACCGGGGTTTCTTCCCGCTTCTAGCTTCCAACAGCCAGCGTCGGGCTGTTACCGAATTTGCATCACCGTCTGCATCAGGGTGCTGTTCACCTCCAGCGCCCGGGAGTTGGCCTGGAAGTTGCGCTGGGCGGTGATCAGGTCGACCAGCTCGGTGGTCAGGTTGGTATTGGAGCCTTCCAGGTTGGAAGCGTTGATCTTGCCCAGGGTGCCGGTATTGGGTTGGCCAACCACCGCCTCTCCCGATAGCAACGACTGCCGCCACTGGGTATCGCCAATCTGGGTCAGGCCCTGATCGTTGGGGAAGCGTGCCATGGCGATGATGCCCAGCTTTTCGGTGGTGCCATTGCTGTAGGTGGCCGCCACCGTGCCATCGGGCCCCACATCCACCTTGGTCAGGCGGCCGACGGTGGCGCCGTCCTGAGTCAGGGCACTCACTTCAAACGGAGAAGCAAACTGGGTAATGTTCTCGAAGCCGATGTTGATGGTCTGAGCCGGATCGGAGCCGTTGGTAAAGCCCAGGGCGTTGCTCGTCACTTCCGTGGGGATGGGAGAAGCAACGGCGCCGTTTTCATCGAAGGTCAGATCGAAGGGTGTTCCCAGTACATCCTGCCCATCCACATAGGCATGCATCTGCCAGGCGTTGCTACCGGCAGCGGCGGTCGAATCCTTGATAAAATACTTGGTCAGGGTGTGGGGTTCACCAAGGGAGTCGTAAATGGTGACCGAGGTCGACGCAGAATAGGTGCCGGAGTCCGTAGGAACAAAGTTGGCCGGATCCAGCGCGGGGGTCTTGGCCGGCAGGTTCATGCTCGCCTCGGTTACGTCGGTTCTTTTCGGCACGCCGGCCCGGTCGGGGATCTGCAACGCCTTGGTGGAATTGACCGCCAACGATACCGGAGTGCCGTCCTGATTGACGTTGAACACCTGCAGGTAATTGCCCTGAGCATTGACCACGAAGCCCTGATCGTTCAGCTTGAAGGCGCCGGCACGGGTGAAGGTCCGGTCCAGAGAGCCGATGCCATCGGACATCATAAAGAAGCCGCTGCCGTTAATGGCCATGTCCAGGGCGTTATTGGTCGCCTGCAGGGCCCCCTGGTGGAACTGCTGGGCCACCGCCGCCGTCTGAACCCCATTACCCGACTGGGTTCTGCTGTTGGCAAAGATTGAGTTGGAATAGACATCCGCGAATTCGGCACGGGATTCTTTAAAACCCAGGGTATTAACGTTGGCGATGTTGTTGGCGGTTACATCCAGGTCTTTCTGGGCTGCATTGACGCCACTCAGGGCAATATTAAAAGACATGCTTTCTCCTTACGCGGCTTTGCGACCGGCAATTTCCAATACTTGACTCAGGGGCAGACCACCCAGCCCCGACAGGTTGACCAGGGTCGGAGTACCACCGCCGCCCAGGGTAACGCTGTCTACCCGGGCGAACATCAGGGCGTTCAGATCTTCCCGCTGGCTGCCGACAAGGGCACTGACCTTGAAGGTATAGTTTCCATCCGCCGCCGGCTCACCCTGGTTGTTCAGGCCGTCCCACTGGAAAGGAACATTCCCGCTTTGGTAACCATCCAGCGCAATTTCCCGCACCAACTGGCCAGATTTATCCTCGATACGGATCTTGATATTGTCGGCCCCTTCCCCGGCGACCACGATACCGTCCACCGGCTCACCGCCACTCAGATTGCCGATATTACTGGGCACCAATACCTTCTGCCCCACCAGGCTGGACGCCTGCAGCGCCTGGTTGGAGGTCATCACCTCGTTCAGCCCGGCCAGTTGACTCGACATGTTGCTGATGCCTTCGGCGGTAGCGAAAGACGACATCTGGGAGATCATCTGGGCGTTGTCGGCCGGCTTGAAGGGATCCTGATAAGCCAGTTGCTGGGTCAGCAGGGCGAAAAAGTCTTCCTGTTCCAGCTGAACCTTGTTGTTTTTCGCCGCCTTGTCGGCCGGGCTCTGTTCACCCGGCCACTGCAGGCCGCTCAGGTAATCGTTGTTGATTTGCATGAGTGCTTACCCCTTGCCCAGGCGCAGGGTCTGCTGCAGCATCTGCTTGGCAGCATCCGCCACCTGCACATTGGTCTGGTAGTTGCGCGACGCGCTGAGCATGTCGGTCATTTCTTCGACCACGTTGACGTTCGGCTTGTAGATAAAACCCTCCTGATCCGCCATGGGATGATCGGGCCTGAACTCTTTCTGCAGCGGTTTGTTGGTTTCCACTATGCCCAAAACCTTGACGCCGACGCTTTCCTGACGGTCCGACAGCGCCTGGTCCAGATCGGCGGCAAAGACCGGCTTACGGGCACGATAGGTTTCATTGATACTGGAGCTGACACTGTCGGCGTTGGCCAGGTTGCTGGCGGTGGTGTTCAGGCGAACCGACTGGGCGCTCATCGCGCTCCCGGATATATCGAATACCTTAAACAGGCTCACATTGAGTCTCCTTTTATCGCCTTGAGCAATCCGTTGATCTTGCCGTTGAGAAACTCCAGGGAAGCCTGGTATTGCAAGGCATTCTCCATATAGCTGTTGCGCTCGGCCTGCACGTCCACGGTATTGCCGTCACCGGTATCGGGTTGGGTGGGCACGCGATACTGCACCGTGCCCGGCGGGGAAAGTTCAACGGCAAAATGTTGCAGGTGGGTGCGGCTCAGCGAGAAATTCTGATTGTTCTGGGCCTGACTGAGCGCCGCCTGAAAGTCCATATCCTTGGCTTTATAGCCGGGTGTGTCGGCATTGGCCAGATTGCCGGCCAACAACTCGGCCCGGCCGGAACGGGCAACCAGGGCGTGCTGGTGAACACCAAACGCCTTGTCGAACGATATCGCCACTGGGCACCTCCTGCTGCATGGTTTGCTTTACAAGCCAAACAATAGGCAAGATATGTGCCAGCTCTATTTGAGGCGGTAAATAATTCCGGGGCTGCAACGGATCATCTCGAACTTGTCCGACAGTCCGGTCAACGACTCGGAGGCACCCAACAGCAGGTAGCCTCCCGGATTGAGGGCACCGGCGAACTGGTTCAGGATCTTTGATTTCTTCTCTGGTGAGAAATAAATCAATACGTTACGACAAAAAATAAGGTCAAACTTGCCCAGCACCGCATAGCCGTCGAGCAGGTTGAAAGAGCGGAAGTTCACCATGTTGCGTACCCTGGGCTGCAACTGCATCTTGCCGTCGGCCAGGGGAGAAAAAAACTGGCTGCGCCGTTCGGGAGAAAGCCCCCGCGCCAGCGACAGGCTGTCGTAAATCCCCTGCTTGCACATTTCCAGCATGCTGCTGGAGATGTCGGTGGCAAGAATTTGCAGCCCCGGCAACGACCCCGGCCGTTTGGACTGATACTCCAGCGCCGTCATGGCAATGGAATAGGGCTCCTGCCCGGAAGAACAGGCGGCAGACCAGATTTTCAGGCTCTTGCCCGGCTTGGCCAGTTCGGGGAACAGCCTATCGCTAAGCAGGCTAAAGGGATAGACATCGCGGAACCACAGGGTTTCGTTGGTGGTCATGGCATCGACCACCGCCGTTTTCAGCTCCCGCTCCCGTACCGACATGGCCCGGTTGAGCAATTCGCCGAGCGACTCTATCTGAAAACGGGCCAACAGCGGAGAGAGCCGGCTCTTCACCAGATATTGCTTGCTGTCGCCCAGCACGATGCCGGTGTGGGACTCAAGAAACTGACAGAATGTACGGTATTGCTCGTCGGTGAAAGTTTTCATCCGTAGAATTCACGCCTCTTCACAGAGCACTTTTAACGGCAGAAGCCAGCTCGTCGGGATGGAACTTGGCGATAAAATTGTTAGCCCCCACTTTTTCCACCAGGGCCTTGTTGAACACGCCGCTCAGGGAAGTATGCAGTATCACATGCAGGTCCTTGAGCTTGGGATCGTTGCGGATCTCGGCGGTCAGGGTATAACCGTCCATTTCCGGCATTTCCACGTCGGAGATCACCATGGACAACTGTTCGTTGATGGGGCCGTTCATCGCCATTTCCCTGAGCTTGTTCAGGGCCAGTTTACCATTTTCGGTGACGATGCATGCCAGCCCCAGGGTATCCAGCGCCTTCTGGATCTGGCGACGGGCCACGGAGGAATCATCGGCGATCAGTATCGGCTTGTGATGGCTGGCATCGAGGTGGGAAACCTGCTCGATAATGGCGGAGTTCACCTTGGTGCTGACCGGCGAGATCTCATCCAGAATTTTTTCCACGTCCAGGATTTCCACCAGTTCGCCGTCGATCTCGGTCACGGCCGTCATGTAGTTGAACCGGCCCGCGCCCTTGGGCGGCGGCAGAATGGACTCCCAGTTGACGTTGATGATGCGCTCCACGGAGTTGACCAGAAAGCCCTGCACCGAACGATTGTACTCGGAGATAATGGCGAAGCAGTTCTGGGTCTGCTCGGTGGGCCGGCCCCCCATCGCCTTGCTGAGGTCGATAATGGAAATGGTTTGGCCACGGATACTGGCCACCCCCTTGATCACCGGGTGACGCTGGGGCAAGGCGGTCAGCGCGGGACACTGCAATACTTCCTTGACCTTGAACACATTGATGCCAAATCTTTGACGTCCATTCAGCTTGAACAGCAGCAGCTCCAGCCTGTTCTGGCCGACGAGTTGTGTCCTTTGGTTTACCGAGTCGAGTATCCCCGCCATTCCAGTCTCTCCATTTATATCATGGCATGTTTTATGCTTGTATTTATGCTGTTTTAGCTTAACACCCGCCAGGGGTAAGCGCCACTTGTGGCCAGCTTACGTTCTTTATCGGCGATGAGGTAGTAATGCTTAAGATAATTTTTTCGCTCCTAGAAGCCTGGTCACAGATGAAGGCGATGTTCAGGAACCCACTCCCGGCCGGGCTCGGATTGGTGTTGCTGGCCCTCTCCCCGGTGCCGGTTCAGGCCCAATGGTCGGTTCACGACGGCGTACGCCAGTATGCGGAGGATTACGTCCGGGAGCGGGTCCCCTTGCAGGACGGCGATCGGCTGGAAGTCAGCGCCGCCAGTGTCGATACCCGGCTGCCATTGACCGAATGCCTGGGCAAGCTGACCGCCGACATCCGTGGCGCCGGCGATATTCGCCGCAATACCCACGTCTATCTGCAATGTCACGAGCAACCCGGCTGGGAGTTGTTTGTGCCGGTGCGGGTAAGAATTCTTAAACCCGTGGTCACCGCCGCCGATCCCGTCGCCAGGAACACCCTGTTGCAGGCCCAGCACCTGACCCTGGACTATCAGGATGAAGTCCTGCTGCGCGGCGATGTGTTCAGCCATCCCGGCGAACTGATCGGCACCCGCAACAAACGGGATCTGCGGCCGGGGCAGCCCATCCGCAGCAGCCAGTTGTGCGTGGTGTGCAAGGGAGACAAGGTGACCATACTGGCCCAGTCGGGCGGCCTGATGATCAAAACCGAAGGGTTGGCCCAGGAAGACGGTTCCTTCAATGACAGCGTCCGGATCCGCAATATCAATTCCGGCCGGGAAATTACCGCCCGGGTCACGGCTTCGGGGCAGGTCCAGGTCAGGTTATAATTTCTGCTAAAGTTATGGCTGGCAAGGCCGATACCCGGGCTATGCAGCAGCAATTTCAGGATTTCAGCATCATGGCTATAGACAAAATCCCCCCCGGCCTCGCCAACAGCACCGCGCTGGCGGGCAACGGAAAATACAAGGCTTCCGCCCAGCCCGGCGAAAGCAAAACCCAGGGTGCGCCCGCGGTCGGCCAGGACTCGGTCAGCCTCACCCCCGAGGCCCGCCGTATGAGCCAGATGCAGCAATCCCTGGCCAGCGCCCCCGCGCCGGACAACAGTGCCCGGCTGGACGCCCTGAAGAAAGCCATCAACGAGGGCAGTTACCAGGTTGACAGCGAGCGGCTGGCGGCCAATATTTCCCGCTTCGAACAGGATATAGAGACGCTCTATCCATGACCCTTGATGCGCTGCTGACCCATCAAAAATCGCAACTCGAGCTCCTGCTGGACATCACCGGCCAGGAGCTCGACCTTATTGTCGGCCGCAAGGCGCTGGAACTGCCGCCTCTTACCGAGCACAAGCAGGCCCTGCTGCTCGAGATCCAGGCCACCGATGCCCAGTTGGCCGGCCACGCCGACAGCGCCTTGCTGCACAGCAGCCACAGCGAACGGGTTGCCGAGCTGCGGGCGCTGCTGCAGCGCTGCCAGGAGCAAAACCTGGTGGCCGAACAGTTGCTGGAGCAGTCCCTGGCCGGTATCCGCCAGTTGGCCAATATCCTGAGCCGGCTGCATGAACGGCAGAGCATGACCTACGATCAAAAAGGCCATACCAAGGGTATCAGCAAGGGTACCGGCTTTAAGGTTTGAACTGCGGGGACTGGGGTTCAACCAGTCCCCAGTCCCCAGTCCCGGATTATCTACTGCCCCCGCCGCAGGCGCTGATAAAATGCCAGATCCAGTTCCAGTTCGGTAACGTACATGTCGCCGTCGGGGTAGCTGTTGACCACCCTGGCGCCCCGCACCAGGCCCCGGCTGCTGCTGCTGACGGTACCGTCCCGCAGCACGTGGCTGTTCAACTGGCTGGAACTGGAGGTCACCACACCGCTCAACTGTTCGGTCAACTCCCGGTAGGCATCGAGCTTGGAAGCCCGCATGGCGTGCAGCAGCTTTTGCTGGTAATCGGCGGGCTGCTGCAGGCTGATGGGCGCATAGCCCACCGCATAAAGGTGATTCTTCCTGGCCGGCACGTCCTGGCTGCCATGGCCGCCCTGAGTGCCGCTGCAACCGGTCAGCGCCAGCAACAGCAGGGCACAGAGGTTATTTCGCATAACGACTCCTTTGCTCCGGTGTTATCACCACCTCGGGGCCGCGTGCCTTGAGCATGCCGGCCACCAGGTATTCGGGAATGAATTGCTGGGCACTGGCCAGCAGGCTGTTGTCGCCCATCGAGACCAGGCGGGCATTGACCAGACGCCCGCCCGTGGTCTCACTGACGGTACCATGCAACAGATAACGGGCGCCGATACGTGAGCCGAGCTGGCGATAATCGCGGCTGGTGCTGATGTCCCCCTCGGGAGTGATACGGATAAAGGGCAGGGTCTTGAAGTCGATCACCCGCAAGCCGTACTGATTCAGCTGGAACATCATGGTTTCCGACAGCAGGCGACCGAAAGAGTCCTGACTACGGTAGTCTTCCTGGCCGACGAAACCGCTGACCGCGATGCCGGACTGGGCATCCAGACCATGGGTGCTGGACACCAGCCGGTAGGCCAGGGCCGACATATGCTGCTGCAGCTGGGTCTGGCCGCCCACCAGCGAAGGGCCGGCGGAGGGCAGCTGGACACTGCGGCTACCGGCACTCATACGCATCGGCACGCCGTCCTGGCTGTGTCGGGGCGAGATGGCCGGCGCCGGCAACGGTCCCAATGGCTTGCGGTTGATATAATGGGAAGCATGATCATGGGGCAGATAGTGATTCTGGTTATCAAACTGCTGCCCGCCCATGCCGGTACAGGCTGACAACCCCAACACGGCCACAAGCATCAATGGTCTTGTCATCAACAAGCTCCCGAAGAATGAACACGAAACTGGATCTGTATCGGCGCCGCTTTGCCAAACTTTAACCGGCACCGGCAAGCTACCGGGCAAGAATTTTGCATAATTCTTGCCAACAATTGACCCAGGTCGTGCTTTTATTGCCGCCCCTTTGTGACACAGGACTTCACAGTGCCGAGAAAAGCCTTCTTTATCTCCCTGCTGCTTTCGCTGCCGCCCTTCGCCGCCCAGGCCGACTGGTATCAGGCCGAAGGCTCGGCCCCGCTCAGCCTGGGGGGGGAAACCGCCCGCCAGCAGGCACTGGAGCAGGCCCTGGCCGATACCCTGCTGCAGGCCGGCGCTTCCCTGACCACGGTGCAGTCGGTCACCAACGGCATGTTCTCGGGCCAGCAACTGGACATTGCCGCCCAGGGCGAGCTGATGGACTATGTGATCCTGGACGAACGTCGCAGCCAGGGCCGGCTGTGGCTGACCGTACGGGCCGACATCTGGCCCAACGAAAATGTGCAGCCCCAGTGCGTCGGTCGCTACCGGCCAGGCCTGGCCCTGACCGCCCTGGCCCTGCAACATCCGGAGCAGGGCCAGATCGGCCAGCTCTACGAGCTGGGCAATGCGGTCACCCACCGCCTGGCCCAGCGCCTCGGCAACAGCGTCAATCTTATGACGCAACTGCCCCATCAGTTAACCACGGATCCCCGGCTCCCGCGTAACCCCGGCCTGCGTCAGGGCGGCGATCTCCTGACCCGTCAGCAGCAATCCCGGCTCTTGCTGAGCGGTGTCATCGAAGACATCAGCATGAATGACGGCAACTGGGTAGACTGGCGCTTCAAGGAGCAACCCCGCCAGTTCCAGCTGTCGCTCACCCTGGAAGACGGCCTCACCGGCGAAACCCTGCTGCAGCAACGCTACCAGACCCAGTCTCCCTGGACGTTCAAGCGGCACGCCAAGGTCAATGTGCACGAACAGGGCTTCTGGCAGTCCGCCTATGGTCAGGCGGTGGATCAGCTACTTGCCCGGGCCATTCGCGATCTGGTTCAGGCCCAATCATGCATGAAGGCCATAGGCCGTATCCTGCAACAGTCGGAGGAAGGCATACTGATGGATCTGGGCCGCCAGGCCGGCATCCAGGTCGGCGATCGCTTTACCCTGGTTCATCGTCGCCAGTTGCAGCCCGGCTACTACAGCGAAACCTCGGCCCAGGCCCAGTTCGTGGTGAGTCAGAGCCACCCGGATTACAGCCTGCTGACGCCGGCCGACGGCGCGGCGCGGCAGGTCCGCATCACCCCGGGCGATATCCTTACCCAGCGTTGAGACGCCGGGTGCCGATTTTGTGCGCACTCGCGCAGGCAGCAGGTTCTCATCGGGGCCGGAGTTATATATACTCGCCCCACGCTCTCATAGCTCAACAGGATAGAGCACCCGCCTCCTAAGCGGGCGATCCAGGTTCGAGTCCTGGTGGGGGCGCCATGTCGCGCTTTTGTTTTTTCCCCTTATTGCACCGGCTTGCCGCAGACGGCAGAGTAATAGCCTCGTTACTCAGGAGCCCTTTATGTCCCAAGCTGTTCTAATCACCGGCTGTTCGTCCGGCATCGGCCATTGTGCCGCCCATTATCTGCGACAGCAGGGTTTCCAGGTGATTGCCTCCGCCAGAAAAGCGGAAGATGTGGCGCGCCTGAAGGAAGAAGGGCTGGATACGGTAGTGCTGGATCTGGCGGACGAAGGGAGCATCGAGGCCGGGCTTGCCCAGGCGCTGCAACTCACCGGCGGCAGGCTGTACGGCCTGTTCAACAACGGCGCCTACGGCCAGCCCGGCGCGCTCGAAGACCTGCCGACGGCCGCCCTGCGTGAACAGTTCAATACCAACCTGTTCGGCACCCATCACCTCACCCGACTGGTGCTGCCGCTGATGCTGGCCGCCAATGAAGGACGCATCATCCAGAACAGCTCGGTGCTGGGGTTGGTGGCCATGCAGTTTCGGGGCGCTTACAACGCTTCCAAGTTTGCCCTGGAAGGCTATACCGATACCCTGCGCCTGGAGCTCGCCGGCACCGGGGTGCACGTCAGCCTGCTGGAGCCCGGTCCTATCGAAACCCGCTTCCGGGCCAACGCCAGGGACGCCTTTCTGCGCCATATCGACCCGGAGCAAAGCCGGCACCGGCAAGGCTATCGGCAAACGCTTGCCAGGCTGCAAAAGCCCGGTCCCAGCTCCCGTTACAGCCTGCCACCGGAGTCCTGCCTGGCGCCGGTACTCCATGCCCTGACCAGTCCCAGGCCCAAAACCCGCTATCCGGTGACCCGGGCCACCCTGATGATGAGCTGGTTCCGTCGGCTGCTGAGCGACCGGGCACTGGATCGACTGATGCTGAAGGCGGGCGGCTGACGAAGCAGGCTTACGCCCGCTGTTTAATTGTCGTCTTCTCCGCAAAGGCGGAGAACCATGACAGTTTGCTCTGGACTCCCGCCTTCGCGGGAGTGACCACAGAGTAATGCCATCAGCCGAAATGCTGGCCGTTTTCGTAGTAGTTGCGGCCTTCCAGCCGGGTAAAGACCACCCCGATGTCCAGCCCGTCCCCTACCCGGGCGCGCAGCGCCTCGGTGATGGCAGCCGCCACCTGATCCTGTACCTCAAGCGGCCGCTCGAACCAGAGCACCTCGACGAAAGGGTAGCCGTTGACCACGTGCCCCTGCTGCACAAACTCGGCGGGAATAAACTCCAGGGTAAAATGTTCCTTGGGACTGCCGGCCAGGGTCGCCAGGGTATCCACCAAAGATTTGCTGACGTGTTTTACCGTTTCCCGGGCCAGACCACGAAAGCGCAGATGAGGCATAACGACTTCCTTTCTCTAGAATGAATAACAACCCCGGCATCATAATCAAAGCCGGTAAACAAAACAGCGGGGACCTATGAAAATTTTCTGGCATTTACTGTTATGGCTCTGGTGTAGCCACAGCCTGGCCACGCCGGCCCTGTGGTCGGCCAGCAAGGACGAGCAACAACTGTGGCTGTTCGGCTCCATCCACATTGCCGATGACCGGCTGGCCGAGCTGCCACCGGCGCTGTTGCAGGCACTGGATGATACCGAACTGCTGCTGCTGGAGGTGGACCCGAGGACCCTTACTCCTGCCAGTCTGGCCCCCTACCTGCGCATGCCGGCCGGAGAGAACTGGCAAAGCCGGCTGGGCCCCGCCCTTTCCGCCGAGCTTGACGCCGCCGTCAGCCAGGCCGGCCTGGCCCGGCTCAAGCCGTTGCCGCCCTGGTTTGCCGCCTTGCAACTGACCCAGGCCAGGGCCATGGCCCTGGGCTTTGCCGGCGAGCAGGGAGTGGATATGCAGATGCTGGCCCACGCCAGTGCCCGGCAGATCCCTATTGCCGGGCTGGAGTCACCCAGTACCGTGTTCGGCATGCTGGCCTCGCTGCCCGCACGGCGGCTGGAAGCCGACTTCGTACGCCATACCCTGGACGAACTGAACGACATGCAACAACATCTCGATCGGTTGCTCGACACCTGGCTGAGCGGGGACGAGGAGGCTCTGAGGGGGTTGCTGCAGGAGGAAGCGGGAGCCGATCTCAAGGCCTTTATCGAACAGGAGTTGCTGCTTTCCCGCAACCGGATGTGGCTGGAGCAGTTGCACCGGCTGGATCCGTCCAGGGCGCTGCTGGTAGTGGGTGCCCTGCACCTCTATGGCGAGCACGGCCTGCTCACCCTGCTGGAGCAGGCCGGCTATACCCTCAATAAAATCGAGGACAAGGTGATTTATTGATCAGGATCAGCATGGCTCCGTCCCGGCTCGCTAAGATGCATCCATAGCGCAGACGAAAGGAGACGACCAATGGCATTCTGGCTTGATTTAATGTTTGGCAGCGATGTCGGCTTGATGTCCATGATAGTGATTATCGCCACCGTGCTGTTGATCAGCTTCTATGCGGGCTATTTCATCTACAAGGTAAAGAAAGCCACTCCCCAGCAATAAGTCCGGTTTAACAACGGTGGACCCCGACCTCCTCCTCCCCCGGGGTCTGCCGTTTCCCCTTTTGCCCAACTTGCTTATACTGCGGCTATTCCCGTTGTTGAGGAGCCGCCGCCATGTCTTCTTCAGAATGGTCTTCCTTTCTCGGTGAGCTGGACGGATTAACCCCGCTCCGGCAGGACACCCGAGCCCATGTCGCACGTCCGGAGCAGGATGCCGCCAGCCTGCAGGCCCGGCGCACCGCGGCCGAAACCGATGCCGCCGAGCAGGCCTGCGGCCTGTCGCTGGACAAGGTCGACCGGCTGCGACCCGATGATGTCGTGACCTATAAAAAGGATGGAGTGCAGGACGGGGTATTCAAGAAACTGCGCCAGGGCAAATACCCCTGTGAAGCCCGGCTGGATCTGCATCACCATACCCTGGAGCAGGCCCGTGCCGCCCTGCTCCGCTTTATTCGCGACTGCCTGCGCCTGGAGCTGCGCTCGGTGCTGGTGGTGCACGGCAAGGGCGAACGCAGCCAGCCCCAGGCGGTGCTGAAGAGCCATGTTTCCGCCTGGCTGCCACAACTGCCGGACGTACTGGCCTGCCACAGCACCCAGCGGCCCCATGGCGGTACCGGTAGCCTCTACGTATTGCTGCGCAAGAGCGAACGGGCCAGGCAGGAAACCCGTGAACGTCACCAGAGCCGACTCGGCTGATTATCTGAACAAGGAACCGAAGCATGTCTTACACCGCACTGGTGGAACATTTTGAACAGCTGCACCACCTGCAGCACCTGGGTGCCATTTGCGGATGGGATCAGGCCACCATGATGCCGCCCGGCGGCAACGAGGCCCGGGCCGAAGCCCTGGGTACCCTGGCGGTACTCTGCCACCGGCAACTACAGGACACCCACCTGCCCGACTGGTTTGCCGCCGCCGAAGCCGAATCATTAACGCCGGAGCAGGGCGTCAGCCTGCACGAAATGCGCCGCGCCTGGCGCGACGCCAACATGCTGCCGGCCGATCTGGTGCGCGCCCGGTCCCTGGCCGGCTCGCGCTGCGAACACGCCTGGCGCAGCCTGCGCCCGGCCAATGACTGGGCCGGTTTCCTGCCCCTGTTCGAGGAGGTGCTGAACCTGTCCCGCCAGGCCGCTTCCGCTCGGGCCGAGGCCCTCGGCCTGTCCCGCTACGACAGCCTGCTGGAGCAATACGAACCGGGGATGCGCAGCCGGCAACTCGACCAGCTGTTCGGCAACCTCGGGGGCTGGCTGCCCGACCTCATCCGGCAGGTACAGGACAGGCAACGCAATGAGCAGGTACTGAAGCCAGACGGCCCCTTCCCCACCGCGCAACAGAAGGCGCTGGGTCTGGAGGTGATGGCCCTGCTCGGCTTCGACTTCGACCACGGCCGGCTCGATGTCAGCGCCCACCCCTTCTGCGGCGGGGTCGGCGAGGACGTCCGACTCACCACCCGCTACGATGAGCAGGACGTCACCCAGGCCCTGATGGGCATCATCCACGAAACCGGCCATGCCCGTTACGAGCAGGGCCTGCCCGCACACTGGCGCAAGCTGCCGGCCGGCCAGGCCAGATCCATGGGGGTACACGAATCCCAGAGCCTGTTCTTCGAGATGCAACTGGCCCGGCATCCGGCGTTTCTGGCCCGGCTGGCCCCCATGCTGGAGCGGCACTTCGGCCCCCAGCCGGCCTTTGCCCCGGACAACCTGGCCCGGCTTTATACCCGGGTCGAACCCGGCTTTATCCGGGTAGACGCAGACGAGGTGACCTACCCGGCCCACGTGATGCTGCGCTTCGAGATAGAGCGGGATCTGATCGAGGGACGGATGGAGGCCCGGGACCTGCCCGAGCGCTGGGATCAGTTGATGCAGCAATACCTGGGGCTGTCCACCAAGGGCAATCACAAGAACGGCTGCCTGCAGGATATCCACTGGACCGACGGCAGCTTCGGCTATTTCCCGAGTTATACCCTGGGCGCCATTTATGCCGCCCAGCAGGCGGCGGCCATGCAGCGGCAATTGGGCCCGCTGGACAGGCTCATCGGCGAGGATCTGCCCGCCATCTTCGGCTGGCTGCAACAGCACATCTGGCAGCACGCCAGTCTGCTGGAAACCGGCACCCTGCTCGGCAGGGCCACCGGCCAGGCACTGGATCCCGCCCCCTTCCGCTTGCACCTGGAGCAGAGATATCTGGCCTGATTCAGGCTACGCTTAAGCAACAGGCGTGCACGGACGCGCGACCTCAAGCCCAGGAGGGCAATGCAATGGACGGAAAAAAGCCCCGCCACCAACTGGTGGTGTTTTACGATGGCAGCTGTGAAGGTTGTATCAAGGACAGGGCCCGTTATGAGCGTTGGGCCGGGACCGGCGGTGACGACATCTACTGGTTTGATATTACCGGACGGGAAGAGGTGCTGCTGAGCCTGGGGATCAGCCCGCAGAAGGCCTTACAGGAGCTGCACGTGCAAACCGCCGACGGCGAGATCTTCTCGGAGCTGGATGCCTATATCCTGCTGATGAAAAGGGTCCCGCGGCTCAAGCTCCTGGCCTGGTTTATCGGGCTGCCGCTGATCCGTCCTGGCCTGTCCTGGCTGTACCGTACCTGGGTAAGGCGCCGACTGGAGCAGGAAGGGCGGTTGTAACTTACCGATGACCTGCTCTAATCATGTTGCGTTTACATGACAGTCTCCGGTGGCTAAGGCATAATCAGGCTCATTGACCCTACAAACAGACAAGCGGGCTTGCTATGCGCTACGCCAATATCACCGGTTGGGGCAAATGCCTGCCTCCCGCCGCCCTCAGCAACGACGATCTCGGCACCTTTCTCGACACCTCCGACGACTGGATTTATAGCCGTACCGGTATCAAATCCCGTCGTATCGCCCATGTGAATACCTCCACCCTGGCCACGGTCGCCGCCCGCCATGCCCTGGCCGCCGCCGGACTGGACGCGGAACGGCTCGACGGCATCATCCTGGCCACCGCCAGTCCCGACAGCCTGGTGCCCAGTGCCGCTTCGGCGGTACAGCAGAGTCTGGGTGCCGGTCGCGCCGCGGTGTTCGACCTGAACGCCGCCTGTACCGGCTTTATCTACGGCCTGAGTGTGGGCAGCGCCCTGATCAGGGCGGGCAGCATGCGGCGGGTACTGGTGATCGGTGCCGAGCGGCTGACCCACTACCTGGACTGGACCCAGCGGGACACCGCCGTGCTGTTCGGCGACGGCGCCGGCGCCGTGGTGCTGGAAGCCAGCGATGAGCCGCTGGGGCTGATTGCCGACCAGTTGGGCTGTGATGCGGAGGCCAGGGATATCCTCGCCGTGCCCGACTCCGGCACCTGCCGGCGCCGTTTCGAGCATGTGGACGGCCTGTTCGAGGTTAATTTCGAGGGCAAGGAAATCTTCAAGCGGGCGGTGAAAGGCATGGGCGACGCCGCCAGTTTCGTACTGGAGCAGGCCCGCGTGAGCGAGCAGGACATCGATCTGTTGCTGCCCCATCAGGCCAACATCCGCATCATCGAAACCCTGGCCAGGAAGATGGCGCTGCCGGACGAAAAAGTCATGATCAACATCGGCCAATACGGTAACACCTCCGCCGCCACCGTACCCATTGCCCTGTGCGAAGCTCTGGAACAGGGCCGGATCAAACCGGGGGCCCTGCTGCTGACCGCCGCCTTCGGAGCGGGCCTCACCTGGGGCGCAGGCCTGGTCCGTTGGGGCGAACGGGTCACTCCCCTGGCCCAGTCCGATGCCGTCCTGCCGCCCTGCGAGCAGACGGCACTCGAGCTGCTGGCCCCCGCCATCGAAGGCTGTCGCCGGGCCCGCCAGGGTTAGGCCATCGCCTTGACCGACTCCAGCACTTCCAGCATGCGGGCGGGCTGCACCGGCAGCCCCACCTGCAGTTCCCCTTCCAGCCGTGCCAGGGTGCGCGGATTGAGGTTGCCGCTGACCTCCGCCGGCAACCGTGCATCAGTCACCCGCAGCGGTTCGGCCCGCATCGCCAACAACAGCCGCAGGCTGTCTTGCTGCAGAGCTCCGGCCAGGGCCGACAGCTGCGGCGCGCGAATACGGTCCTGCTCTTCGGCATAAAACGGATTGGCGGCGGGCAATTCGAAATGGCGTCGCCAGTCGGGCTCTCCCTGCGCGTCTTTCGGCTCGTCGAGACGCGGCAGATCCCGCGCATCATCCGACAACAGTGCCAACAGCAAACCGAAATCGCCACGGCGCCCCTGCTGGACCGCCCGATTAAGGCTGTCACCGAGCTGGCTGTCATTGACTAGCAGGTTGGCGGAGATGTCTGGCAGCATAAAAAGTGCAAATATTAGGCATTTAAACTGTTATCGGCAGCAAGTTGTCTTTTTTTAGCAAAAAATTACTTTCAAGGGGTTCACAAGCCGAATCTTTTTGGTAGTATGCGCCCCACAAAGTGTGGAGGGGTTCCCGAGCGGCCAAAGGGATCAGACTGTAAATCTGACGGCTCAGCCTTCACTGGTTCGAATCCAGTCCCCTCCACCATTCATTCTTGATTATTGCTGCGTGCGCTAATCTACAATATAAAAAAGTTTACTCGTGGAGGGGTTCCCGAGTGGCCAAAGGGATCAGACTGTAAATCTGACGGCTCCGCCTTCACTGGTTCGAATCCAGTCCCCTCCACCATCTTCAGGGCCGCTGCGATATCGCAGCGGCCCTTTTAATTCGATAATACCCCCCGTCTCCTCGGTAAAGGTACGAAATATCGGAAACAGAGATAACCTCGCATATCATCCACCCAGTTAAGAACTATTTCAGTCCTCCCTGTATTACCTTTCATTAACACCATCTATACTCCTCAACGCATCCAGCCAAGGAGATACATGATGAAAAAAATACTGATTCTCTATTACTCCATGTACGGCCATATCGAAACCCTGGCCCAGGCGATCAAGGAAGGCGCCGAGCAGGTTCCCGGCACCGAAGTGGTGATAAAAAGGGTGGCCGAGCTGGTGCCTGAAGAAGCGCTGGCCAAGAGCGGCGCCAAAACCGACCAAGCGGCGCCCGTCGCCAGCCCCAAGGAGTTGGGCGACTACGATGCCATCATCGTCGGCACTCCCACCCGCTTCGGAAACATGAGCGCCCAGATGCGCAACTTCTGGGATCAGACCGGCAGCCTCTGGGTAGAAGGAGCGCTGATCGGCAAGATTGGCAGCGTCTTCACCTCCACCGGCACCGGCGGCGGCAACGAGACCACCATCACCTCAACCTGGAACACCCTGGCCCACCACGGCATGATGATCGTCGGCTTGCCCTACTCTTGCCCGGCCCTGACCGACCTCAAGGAGCTGCACGGCGGATCGCCCTACGGCGCCGCCACCATAGCGGGTGCCGACGGCAGCCGCCAGCCCAGCCAGCAGGAACTGGACATGGCCCGCTTCCAGGGCGAACATGTCGCCAAAATGACGGCCAGGCTGAGCTGAAGCCGTTGGACAGCGTGCATTGAACAGAACGGGAAGCCAAAGGCTTCCCGTTTTATCTTCCGGCTTATCGCTTGCCGCTCTCTCACACCTTTTCTTGCAAGGCCTGATCCAGCAACCGCTGCTGGTGCTCCGGCGAGGTGGTATGACGCGCCAGCATACGGTACATCGCCGGCACGATAAAGAGCGTCAGCAGGGTGGCCAAGGCCACCCCGGCAAACACTACCGTCCCCACCGCCTGACGGCTTTCGGCCCCGGCGCCGCTGGCCAGGATCAAGGGAATCGAGCCCGCCACCGTGGTAAAGGCGGTCATCAGTATCGGCCGCAGGCGGCGCACCGCCGCTTCCACCAGCGCCTCGTGAAACGGCAACCCCCGGTCCCGCAGCTGGTTGGCAAACTCCACTATCAATATGCCGTTCTTGGTCACCAGGCCTATCAGCATCACCATGGCGATCTGGCTGTAGGCGTTGAGGGTCATGCCCGCCAGATAAAGCCCCAACAAGCCGCCCAGCAACCCCAGGGGCACCGTCAGCAGCACGATAAAGGGGTGGATAAAGCTTTCGAACTGGGCCGCCAGGATCAGGAACACCACCACCAGCGCCAGCCCGAACACGAAGGCCACGTCGCCCTGGTTGTTCTTATACTCCAGCGACTCGCCCTTGTAGTCGACCGTCGCCTGCTCGGGCAACTGCTCCCGTACCAGTTCGTCCAGGTAATCCAGCGCTTCCCCCAGGCTGTAGCTGCCGACCAGGTTGGCACTCAGGGTGATCGCCTTCTTGCGGTTGTAGTGGTTGAGCGAAGGCGAAGCGCCCTGCTCGTTAAGCTGCACCAGGTTGTCCAGCGACACCAGATCGCCGTTGCTGCTGCGCAGGTAGATGCCGGCCAGATCGCTCAGCCGGCTGAAGGCATCGTCCCGTCCCTTGAGGTAAACGTCATATTCCTCTCCCTGGCGGGCATAGGTGGTGATCGCCTGACCGCCCAACATCACGTTCAGGCTGTCGGCCACATCGGTCACCGAAATGCCGAGCTTGGCGGCCCGCTGCTGATCCACCGCCACCAGCAGTTCGGGTTTGGTCTCGGCATAATCCAGATCCAGGTCGCTCAGACCCGGGTTCTGCCGCGCCAGTTCCCTGAGTTGTTCGGCCCACAGATACAGCTCGTCGTAATCGGCACCGCCCAGCACAAACTCCACCGGCGACGTGGATCCGCTACGAATCGAAGACGGCAGAATCGGGATCACCAGCACATCGGCCACGTCCCGGGTCAGGCTGCGGATACGCCCCACCAGCTCCTCCGCCGACAGGTCCCGCTTGTTCCAGCTCTCCAGGGCGGCGATCACCATGCCGCTGTTGACCCCACCACCGAAACCAGGGGTTCGCACCGTCAGGCTGGTCACCACCCCATCTTCCATCAACGGAGTCAGGCGCGCTTCCACCTCGCCCATGGCCCGGCTCATGCGCTCGAAACTGGCGCCCTCGGCACCGCGTACCATGACGAACACCACGCCCCGATCTTCCTTCGGTGTCAGGCTCTGGGGAATTTCACGGAACAGCAGGGCAATCAGTCCGAGCGCCGCCGCCATCACTACCGGCGCCCACCACACATGGCCCAGCTCGCTGCCGAGCAGGCGGCGATAACGCCCCTCCAGCCAGGCGAAACCGGCGTCGAAATGGCGGGCCAGCCAACCGGACTGGCTGTGGGGTTTGAGGAGCTTGCTGCTCATCACCGGGGTCAGGGTCAGTGCCACCAGGGAGGAAAAGGCCACCGCCGCCGCCAGCAGCACCGCGAACTCGGTGAAGATGCGACCGATGATACCGCCCATGAACACGATGGGCAGGAACACCGAGATCAGGGTCAGGGTGGTGGCGATCACCGCAAACCCTACCTCCCGGGTGCCGTGATAGGCGGCGGCCAGGGGGGAACGCCCCCGCTCCAGATGGTGGTAAATGTTTTCCAGCACCACGATGGCGTCGTCCACCACCAGGCCGATGGCCATGATCAGCGCCATCAGGGTGATAAGATTGACGGTGAATCCCATGGCGGAGGCCACGATAAAGGCGCTGACCAGCGACACCGGCACCGTCACCGCCGGGATCAGGGTGGCCCGAACCTGGCCCAGGAAAATGTAGATCACCAGTACCACCAGGGCCATGGTGATCATCAGGGTCTGGTAAACCTCGCTGATGGCGCTGTCGATAAACACCGAGCTGTCGTAGGTCCAGGTCAGTTCGGTGCCTACCGGCAGGAAAGGCTGCTGGGCCAACACCGCTTCCTTCACCACCGCCACCACGTCCAGGGTGTTGGCCTGGGTTTGCTTGACGATGCCCAAGCCCACCACGTTCTGGCCGTTGGAGCGGAACAGGGTATCCTCGGGCTTTTCGCCTTCCCATACCTGGGCCACGTCGCGCAGGTACACCCTGTCCCCGGTGCCGATACGGCGAATGGTCAGGGTCTCGAAATTCACCGCCTGGTCATAGCCGCGCTGGATACGGGCGGCAAAGTTCTGCTGGGTGTTTTCCAGGGTGCCGGCGGGCAATTCCACGTTCTGGGATCTCAGGGCGGCGGCAATATCGTCTACCGTCACGCCCCGCACCGCCATGGCGGCGGGATCCAGGCGCACGTTCATTACCCGCTCCTTGCGTCCCCCCACCCATACCGAGCTGACCCCGTCGAGCAGGCTGAAGCGGTCCGCCAGCACGTTCTGGGCATAATCGCCCAGATCCAGCGGCGACATGCCGGTGGATCTCAGGGTGACCCAGAGGATAACGTCGTTGCGCCCGGTGTCCTTGGTGACGATGGGTGCATCGGCTTCGGAAGGCAGGCGCCGGGAAGCCCGGGCCACCGCCTCGCGCACGTCGCTGGCGGCATTGTCCAGATCCCGGCTGGGATCGAACTCGATGGTGATGCTGGAGCGGCCGTCGGTGGTGGTGGAACTGATGAACTTGACGCCGCTGATGCCCGACAGCTCGTCCTCCAGCCGCTTGGTCACCTGGGTTTCCAGCACGCTGGCGCTGGCGCCGGTGTAATCGGTGCGCACCGTCACCACCGGCGAGGTGGTGTCGGGCATCTCCCGCAGCGGCAGCTCGAGAAAGGAGATCAGGCCGAACACGCACAACATCAGGCTGAGCACGATGGCCATCACCGGCCGGGCGATGGCAACATCAGAGAGCTTCACGTTTGACCTCCACCTGCATGCCGTCGCGCACCTTGACGGTGCCTTCGCTGATCACCTGCTCGCCGGGAAGCAGGCCCTGGGTAATGGTGACCGAATCCCCCATGTTGCGACCGATCTCCACGCTGCGCCGGCTGGCCTTGCCTTCCTCGTCCACCACGAATACATAACGCTGGTTACCCGCATAAAGCAGGCTCTGAGCCGGGATCACCGCCTGCACGCTGTTGTCGAGCGGCAGCCTGACCCGCATCAGCATCCCCGGCACCAGCAGGCCGCCGCTGTTGTCGAACACCAGCCGAACTCCGGCGGTGAGGGTGTCTAGGTTCACGCTGGGGGCGATCACCGCCAATTCGCCGATAAAGACCTGTTCACCGTAGGCATCGGTAATGGCGGTGAGTTGCTCACCCACCTTGAGCTGGCGAAAATATTTTTCCGGCACCGCCAGATCCAGCTTGAGGGTACTGAGATCGAGCAACTCCGCCACCGCGGTATTGGCCGCCAGCAGCATGCCGGGTGCCACGTCCGAAAGGCCAATCACACCGGCAAAGGGCGCGCGCAGGCTCAGGTAGTCGGCCTGCACCCGGGCCGCCTGCAGTTTGGCTTCGGCCATGGCCACCGCCGCCTGCTGGCCTTCGAGCTCGGTCTGGGTCACCGCCTTGCGACCAAACAGGGTCTGGAAATTGCCGAGAATGCGGCGCGCGTCCATCAGCGCGGCTTCCGCCTCCTTCACCGCCGCCTGGGCCGCCCTGTCGTCCAGGCTCAACAGCAGTTGCTCGCGCTGTACCCGCTGTCCGGGCACGAAGTGCACCTGAGTCACCCGGGCACTGACCTGGGGCGCAATCGCCACTTCCTGGTTAGCCTTGAGGGTACCGATCAACTCCAGTTCGGCCTGGATCGACTGCTCGATTACCCGCACCGTGGAAACCACGGGACCGCTCTGGGCCGACACCGACATCGACAGCCCCAGCAGACAGCCGCAGAACAGCCCCACGTATTTGTTATTATTCAACATTATTCCATCCCATCTCTAACGCCCGCTCCAGTTTACCCTGTTAAATCCCCCAGACTATGTCAGACGGCGGGAAAGATTGTGACAAAGTGTGGCAGGTCCTCTTGCGAGACCCCGAGCAGTCGCGAAAAATCCCACTACGCTTAGTAAAAGACCCGAGATGCCGGCATTACTTTTGGTCAAGGAGGCAGCATGAGCCAGGGAAAAATTCTGATCACCGGGGCGGCTCGCGGCCTGGGGTTGGGCATGACCCGCTATTTTCTGCAACACGACTACCAGGTGCTGGGGCTCGATATCGATAAATACGCCCTGACCGAGCTGGATGAAGCCCAGTTGCCGGGTTTGCAACTGGTGCATCTGGATGTATCCGATGAACAGTCGGTACAAACCCTGAGCCGGCTGGTTGAACGCCAGTTCGGACGGCTCAGCGGCATCATCAACAACGCCGCCGTCAGCCTGCCCTACCACGAGCCGATTCATCACCTGTCCCTGGCCCACTGGCAGCGGGTGCTGGCGGTCAACCTCACCGGCCCCATGCTGATCTGCAAGCACATGGCCGGTCTGCTGCGGCCGGGCTCGGCCATCATCAATATCGGCTCGACCCGGGCCCACCAATCGGAGCCCGACAGCGAGGCCTATGCCGCCGCCAAGGGCGGGCTCATCGCCCTGACCCACGCCCTGGCCATCAGCCTGGGACCGGAGCTGAGGGTGAACACCATCAGTCCCGGCTGGATCGACGTCAACCACCTGCAACCGGACCAGTCAGGTTCGGCGCCCGGCCCGGAAGATCACCGCCAGCATCCGGTAGGACGGGTCGGCGAAGCCGAAGACGTGGCCGCACTCGCGCGCTTCCTGCTGTCTTCCGAAGCCGGTTTCATCACCGGCCAGGAGTACATTATCGACGGCGGCATGAGCAAACGGATGATCTATCCCGACGGCCCGGCTGCCGACTAGGCCGCTTTCTGCTAGCATGATGCCAAATTTGATTATATTGGCATCCTTATGAAAGTTATCTCCTTCAATATCAATGGTCTCAGGGCTCGCCTGCCTCAGTTGCAGGCACTGATCGACAAGCACCAGCCGGACATCATCGGCCTGCAGGAAACCAAGGTGCACGACGACGTCTTTCCGCTGGCGGAAGTGGAGGCCATGGGCTACCGAGTCCATTTTCACGGCCAGAAAGGCCACTACGGCGTGGCCCTGATGAGCAAAGAGGAGCCGCTGGAGATCCGCAAGGGATTCCCCACCGACGAAGAAGACGCCCAGCGCCGGATGATCATCGGCCGCTTCGCCCGCCCCGACGGCAGCCAGATCACCGTACTCAATGGCTATTTCCCCCAGGGGGAAAACCGCAGCCACGAAACCAAGTTTCCGGCCAAGACCCGCTTCTATGCAGACCTGCAGCATTATCTGAATGAGCATCACCAGCCGGACGAGGCCCTGGTGATCATCGGCGACATGAACATCTCCCACACCGACCTGGATATCGGTATCGGCGAACCCAACCGCAAACGCTGGCTGCGTGAAGGCAAGTGCTCCTTCCTGCCGGAAGAACGGGAATGGATGAACCGGCTGCTGGGATGGGGCCTGGTGGATACCTGGCGACTGCAGCATCCGGAGGAAAACCAGACCTATTCCTGGTTCGATTATCGTAGCAGGGGCTTTGACGACAACCGTGGCCTGCGCATCGACCTTATCCTCGCCACCCACCCGCTGGCGGCACAGCTGACCGACACCGGCATCGATTACGAGTTACGCGGGCTGGAAAAGCCCTCGGATCACGCGCCTATCTGGGCCAGTTTCGGGAATTGAGCAAACATAGAGATAGAGTATTCCGAATGCCCGGAGCTATTTCAGGTGGAGGAGAATATGATATATCATCCGCGGGTGTATACCGATGGCGATAACTCACTAAGATAATAATTAAATAAAATAAACTAGGGCCTTAATTAGGCCCCACGCAGATTCATTTTTCAATAGAAAAAGACTTGAAACCAATGAAAGGAGCACTTTCAAAAATGATCTCAGCCGGATAGGATTCCCCCGGCCCTCTTGTGCACAATTTAATCATTTCACTAACAGCATATTCACTTCCCTCAAGAAAAGCTTCCACCGTTCCTAAAGATGTATTTTTGCACAATCCTTTTATACCAAGCATCATAGCCTGCTTGCCCATCCATTTTCTAAATCCAACTTTTTGAACCTTACCTTTAACCTCTATCTTTATTGCAACACACTCCGCTACGGGATCGGCAGGGAATAAATAATCAGCTATCGCTCCAGCTGCGTCAATTGGCATACCACAAGTTGGAAAGTGATGCATGGATATGTCGCAGTTAGCATTTATTTCTATAACTGCATATCTTTGTTCTATTGGAGACTTACTTATATCATCAGCTATTAGGTCAATACCACAGTATGCTAGCTCCGGGAGCGCTCTCCAGCAGTCTTCAGCAATTCTCATAAAATCCGGATGGACTGCCCCTGTAACATCCTCACTATCTCCACCAGCACCGACATTAGCGATAGTTTGAAGGTTTACCCTCGTTTCCGCTGGAACAATACTGGACGGTGATAGCCCACTCCTTTCAAGTCTTGATAACACATCACTACTTAGCTTGATAGGATATCTTCCGGTATATGGATTACTGGAGCGAGTCTTGTTTTTGGCGTCAACAAGCTGCTCTATAGAAGACACTCCATCGCCTATCACAAAAGCAGGAATCCTTTTAATTGCTGCTATAAATTTACCTCCAACAACTAGAATCCTATGGTCATCACCATCAATATGCTCTTCTAAAACAACTCTCTTCGATGATAAACCCTGCATTGCGGAAATCACGTCATTTTCAGATGTTATGGATGATGTAACACCTTTCCCCCCAGAACCAGCAACGGGTTTCACAACAACTTTCTTATGCTCAAGCTGACTGAACCAAGTTATAGCCTTATCGTAATCTTTGGAGTCAATGATTATACCTTTGGGAGTGTATACACCCTGGGCATCTAGATATTTCTTTGTTTCATCTTTATTGTTTGTTATTTTTCTTGTGGCATTAGACGTATACGATGGCATGGCATATCGAAACCTCACCGATTTATTTATCCCCATTGCAGTCCACTGAGGAATCCCGTCTTCATCATTCCAAATATCTATCTTTATATTCCTCTCGTATAAGGAACGACGTAATATGATACGATTGATACCGAGCATTGTTGAAAATATTTGACTTTCATCAAAATCATAAGCTTGGGCTTCCCCATTAAAAACAGGTAGAGTATTCAATGATGCAGTCATTTTTATATTAGTATTTTTCATTATATTTCCTTTTGGCGAGGTTACATACTGCATCATAATGGTTCACATGGGAGTGATCAATCGCATTACATTTTCTAAATAATTTTTATGGTGTGTATCACATTGATGAAATGAATGACCAAGGTAATGGCAACAGAAAAGTTGCAGTCGGAGAAGTAATACAGTTGACTGATTCAAGTATTCATGTCAACCAGCCCCTTTACCCAAAAACTAACCGAGCTACAGCAACCAAGCCAGCATTGAGCCCCAGTTACCGACGGTAAACACCCGGGATATCGTCACTATGGTGTAGCTCCCCCCTCAACTCCCCCGCTTTGGGCTAGCTTCGAGAATTGAGCAAGTTCTGGGATTGGGGACATCACCCCACCCCGTAGTCGCGGTTTCAACAGCGTGATCCTGCTTCATGTCACTGCGGGAGTTCATCAACCCCCGCCAGCAGCAATACCTGTTCTGGCCGCTCCTGGATGTCCGCCTTCGCGGACATGACGGATTTTTGGAACCGGCGCTGCCCGCCACGCGGCTGAAGCCGCGTCTACCACAGTGGAGATTGGGGATTGGGGATTGGGGATTGGGGATTGGGCAAGAGTCCCAAATCCCCAGTCCCCAGTCACCGCCCTTAAGCCGTTCTCGGCTTCAGATGGCGGAACCAGCGGTTCTCCAGTCTGCGGAAGCCCCACACCAGCAGGAAGGTCAGGCACATATAGACCAGGCCGGCCGCCAGGAAGGCCTCGAACGGCGAATAGTAGCGGGAGTTGACGATACGGGCGGCACCGGTCAGATCCACGATGGTGATCACCCCCGCCACCGCCGAACCGTGCAACATAAAGATCACCTCGTTGCTGTAGGCCGGCAGGGCGCGGCGGAAAGAGTTGGGCAGGATAATACGGCGCAGGGTGGTGAGCTTGCTCATGCCATAGGCATAGGCCGCCTCGATCTGGCCCTTGGGCATGGCGTTGATGGAACCACGGATGATCTCGGCGGTATAGGCCCCGGTATTGAGGGTAAATGCCAGGATGGCGCAGAACCAGGCCTGGCTGAACAGGGACCAGGCCGGAGACTGCCGCAGCCATTCCCACTGCCCTGCCCCATAGTAAATAAGGAATAGCTGCACCAGCAGGGGCGTACCGCGGAAAAAGTAGATATAGGCCCAGGCCGGCCCCTTGATCAGCCAGTTGTGGCTGTTGCGACAAATGCCAACCGGCACCGCGATAAGCAGTCCCAGCAACAAGGAGATGGCCACCAGGAAGAGAGTGGTGTAGAGCCCCTGCCAGTAGACATCCCATTCATTAACGACTATTGAAAAATCCATGGTTTACCTCGTCTGAATGGCGTAGTGGCGCTCGGCCCACTTGAGCATGGAGGTGGACAGGGTAGTGAACAGCAGGAAGATCACGGCCACCGCCATGTAGAAGGTAAAGGGCAACTGGGTGGCACCCGCCGCCAGCGATGCCTTGCGTACCATGTCATCGAGACCAATGATGGACACCAGCGCCGTGGTCTTGAGCAATACCAGCCAGTTGTTGCCCAGGCCCGGCAGGGCGTGGCGCATCATCTGCGGAAACAGGATCCGCCGAAACACCAGGGTCGAGGTCATGCCGTAGGCCCGGGCCGCTTCCAGTTCGCCCTTGTCCACCGCCAGAATCGCACCGCGGAAGGTCTCGGTCATATAGGCCCCGAAGATAAAGCCGATGGTGATGATGCCCGCCATAAAGGGGCTGATTTCCACATAGTCGGGCAGATAGCTGACCCACTGGTGATCGGGGCTGCCGCCCCCCACCCACTCGTTCAGCGTCTGATTGAGCGAATAGAGGGAGTTATTGAGCAGTACCTGACCGCCGAAGAAGATCAGCATCATCAGCACCAGATCCGGAATCCCCCGGATCACGGTGGTGTAGCCGGTAGCCAGCCAGCGGGCAGGTTTGAATGATGAGAGTTTGGCCAGCGCCCCCAGCAAGCCCAGGGTCACCGCCAGCAATAATGACAACAGGGCCACCTCTATGGTCACCCAGGCCCCTTCCATCAGGGCGCTTTCGTATCCTTTCAGATCCAGCATAACGACTTCCTATCATACCGGCCCCGAACCGGGGCCGGTAACCGCTGATTAACCGCCGTAAACGTCGTATTCGAAGTACTTGCCGTTGATTTCCTGGTACTTGCCGCTTTCACGCAAGTCCAGGATCGCCTGGTTCAGCATCTCCTTCAGCTTTTGATCCTGCTTGCGTACGGCAATACCGAAACCTTCGCCGAACCACTGCTCATCGGTGACCGAAGGGCCGACGAACTCGAAGGCATCGCCACCTTCCTTGTTGAGCAGACCTTCCTCGATGGCGGTGGCATCCAGGAACACATAGTCGATACGGCCGGCTTTCAGATCCAGGTAAGCCTCGTCGGCGGTGCCGTAACGCACCAGTGACACCTCCCTGCCAAAGTTGTCGGTCAGGTACTTGTCGTGGGTGGTGGCGATCTGCACGCCGATGCGCTTGCCGGCCAGGCCGTCCTTGCTCAGGTCCAGCTCAGCCCCTTTCCTGGCGGCAAACTTGTTGGGCACCAGGGCGTATTTGCCGGTGAAGTCGACGGTGCGCTTGCGCTCCTCGGTAATGGACATGGCGGCGATGATGGCGTCGTACTTGCGCGCCAGCAACGCGGGGATGATACCGTCCCAATCCTGGGCCACCAGTTGGCACTGCACCTGCATCTGCTCGCACAGGGCATTGGCCATGTCGACGTCGAAGCCCTGCAGCTGGCCGCTTTCATCGGTCCAGGAAAAGGGAGGATAGGCACCTTCGATGCCGAAGCGTACGGTCTTCCAGTCCTGGGCCTGAACCGCGCCTGTAGCCAGTGCGGCCATCATGGCGCCTGCAACCAACAATTTTTTCATAAGCCTTACTCCTTGTGTAACGTCCTTGATATTGCTCGTTTGTTAATAAACCGAAGAGATAAATTGCTTGAACCGCTCGGAGCTGGGGTGGGCAAAAACGTGCTTGGGATCCCCCTGCTCTTCCACCATTCCCTGATGCAAAAACATCACCTTGTTGGAGACGTCTCGGGCGAAACTCATCTCATGGGTGACCACCAACATGGTCCGGCCTTCTTCCGCCAGCCCGCGCATGACCCCCAGTACTTCGCCCACCAGCTCCGGATCCAGCGCCGAGGTTGGCTCGTCGAACAGCATCACCTCGGGATCCACCGCCAGGGCGCGGGCGATGGCCGCCCGCTGCTGCTGCCCGCCGGACAGGTGACCGGGATAATACTCCCGTCGCTCATAGAGCCCGACCTTCTGCAGCAGGGCCTCGGCCTTGTCGATGGCTTCTTTCTTCGGCACCTTGAGCACGTGTACCGGCACTTCGATGATATTTTCCAGTATGGTCATATGAGACCATAAATTGAAACTCTGGAAGACCATCGCCAGCCGGGAGCGGATCCGCTCCACCTGACGCATGCTCACCGGCTCTCTCTCACCGGCCTTGTTGGTGCGCATTTCGATCAGTTCGCCATGCACCCTCACCTCACCCGCCGAAGGGGTTTCCAGCAGGTTGATGCAGCGCAGGAAAGTGGATTTACCGGATCCGGAAGAACCGATAATGGAGATCACATCGCCGTTGACCGCACTTAAATCGATACCTTTGAGCACTTCCAGGGAGCCGTAATGCTTGTGCAGGCCCGACACTTCCAGGGCAGGTTTACTCATCCGTTAGACCTTTCTTCCCGATGCCGACAGGGCGGCATGTATTTCATCCATGGTTAACGACTTGTTAACCGCTACCGGAAAATTACCATCAGTTCGGGCCAATAACAACATAATCACCTCCACATCACCTTGTTGGTCGGTTTTTTATACAAGTTAAGCATCCATTGGCAGTATAAAATTATTCACAAATAGCGAATAAATCATCAGCAAGAAAGTCCCCTTCCCCCTCTCCCCTGACGAACGGTGGCGGTTGTGGCTCCGGCCCATGCAGATTTATTCAAAATAATACCAAAGGGTTAGCTGCAGGATCCCACCGACAATGCGGATACGGCCTGCCCGCCATGCGATTGAAATCGTGTCTGCATTCACTCACGGCCGCAAATATTCGGCTTTTTTTTCCATATCGGCTCACGTATTCTGTCGGAAATGGAATCGGCGGTTAAAAATCCAGCCACATCAATAAATTGGAAGATAAACCCTATGTACTCCGGCTTGCTTATCGTATTGTTGCCCCTGGCACTGGGCTATTGCATTCCCTGTCGCTCCCAATCCATCGTTCATTTTATCAATGTCTCAGTAGCGCGCATGGTTTATCTGATCCTGTTTCTGATGGGCATCAGTCTCGCCTTCGTCGATAACCTGAGCACCCACCTGGGCACTATTTTCAGCGTCTGCCTGGTGTTTCTCGGTTGTATCACCCTGGCCAACCTGGCCGGATTGTGGTTGCTCGATGTCAAACGGGGCCGGCTCAGCGGTGAACGGGGTGCCCCCTACATCAGCAAGTGGGCCCTGCTGCTGGACTCCGCCAAGCTGTGCCTGGTAATTGTCGGCGGTGTCCTGCTCGGCCAGTTCCTGGACCCGGAATGGTTCGCGGTGGACAGCTTGAGCGAATGGGCGCTGATGCTGCTACTGCTACTGATCGGCGTCCAGTTGCGTAACTCCGGCATGAAACTGCGGCAAATACTGCTCAACCCCTGGGGTCTGGCCATCGCCCTGGTGGTAATGAGCAGTTCCTGGCTGGGCGGTCTGGCCGGCGCCTGGCTGCTCGACATGCCCCTGACCCACGGCCTGGCCTTCGCTTCCGGCTACGGCTGGTATTCCCTGTCCGGCATCCTGATCAGCGATCAACTGGGGCCAGTGCTCGGCAGTGCAGCCTTTCTCAACGACCTGGCCCGGGAGCTGGTGGCCATCCTGATCATCCCGGCGCTGATGCGCCGCCATCCCTCCTGCGCCATCGGCTACGGCGGTGCCACCGCCATGGACTTTACCCTACCGGTGCTGCAACGTTCCGGCGGAGTCACCGTGGTTCCCATGGCCATCGTCTCCGGCTTTATCCTGAGCCTGGCCGCGCCGGTATTCATCCTGAGCTTCCTTTCCCTCGCCGCCTGATCCCAGCCTGTAATTTTATTTCATATCGACGAGTCCGGCGGCCACCCGGCCCCGGGAGTCGACACTCCGCCATTAAAACGTGATTTAAATCACCTCATCTTATCTTGAATAAAAATAATATTATCTAAAATGTGACCTAAATCACTAAAAATCAAACCATCCAATCGACTATTAACGTGACTTAAATCACAAAACAACCGTTACTGCTCTTTCATTTTGTTAAATGTTGCAAAATTACCATCTAATAATGTGATCATTATCACCTTAAAAATGCCAGGACAGATTACAAAAAGAGAGGCTGATCACGATAAATCGCTCCCCGACTCCCGTTTTCCGTAGAAGTGTTAGATTTCTCTCGAGCTCAACAACCAGGCGTTGCTATCGCCTACCGACAACGGAACTGACATCGCACCAGGCGGGGTTAAAGTTATGCTATCCCAGAACAGCAAGATCAAAATTCAGAACTTCGGACGTTTCCTGTCCAACATGGTGATGCCCAATATCGGCGCCTTTATCGCCTGGGGCTTTATCACCGCCCTTTTCATCCCCACCGGCTGGTTGCCCAACGAAACCCTGGCAACCATGGTCGGCCCCATGATCACCTACCTGCTGCCGCTGCTGATCGGCTACACCGGCGGCAAACTGGTGGGCGGCGATCGCGGCGCCGTGGTCGGTGCCATCACCACCATGGGGGTGATAGTGGGCACCGATATCCCCATGTTCATGGGCGCCATGATCGTCGGCCCCGCCGGCGGCTGGGCCATCAAGCATTTCGACAAGGCCATCGAAGGCAAGGTCAAGAGCGGCTTCGAGATGCTGGTCAACAACTTCTCCGCCGGTATCATCGGCATGCTCTGCGCCATCGTCGCTTACCTGCTGATCGGCCCCTTCGTCAAGCTGATGTCCGCGGCCCTGGCCGCCGGCGTGGGTTTCCTGGTGGACGCCGGCCTGCTGCCGCTGACCTCCATTTTCGTGGAAGTGGCCAAGATTCTGTTCCTCAACAACGCCATCAACCACGGTATCTTTACCCCGCTCGGCATCCAGCAGGCCAGTGAATTCGGCCAGTCCATCTTCTTCCTGATCGAAGCCAACCCGGGTCCGGGCATGGGCGTGCTACTGGCCTACATGTTCTTCGGCCGCGGCAACGCCAAGCAATCCGCCGCCGGCGCCTCCATCATCCACTTCTTCGGGGGGATCCACGAGATCTACTTCCCCTATGTGCTGATGAACCCGCGCCTGATCCTGGCGGTCATCGCCGGCGGCATGACCGGGGTCTTCACCCTGACCCTGTTCAATGCCGGCCTGCAGGCCCCGGCCTCTCCCGGCTCCATCTTCGCCGTAATGCTGATGACTCCCCGCGGTGCTCACCTCGGGGTAGTATTAGCAGTACTGGCCTCGATGGCAGTCTCCTTTATCATCGCCTCCCTGCTGCTGAAGACCCAGCGCCAAACCGAAAGCGGTGACGAGCTGGAAGCCGCCGCCGCCCGGGTGCAGGCGATGAAGGCCGAGAGCAAGGGCGCGGCCGCCAGCATCACCAAGGATCCGGCAGCGGTACGCAAGATCATCGTAGCCTGCGATGCGGGCATGGGCTCCAGCGCCATGGCGGCCAGCATGCTGGCCAAGAAGGTCGCGGCGGCAGGGCTCGGCATCTCGGTCAGCAACCTGGCCATCAACAACCTGGACGACAGCGTCGATATCGTGCTCACCCACAGGGACCTGACCGACCGGGCCCGTCGCCACGCGCCCCAGGCCGAGCATATCTCGCTCACCAACTTCCTCGATGGCTCATTGTACGACAGCCTGGTTGCCCGACTGAGCAAGGCGCGCACCCCGGCCGCCGAACCGGCACCGGCCGAAACGACAGCGCAGGACGACAATGCCCCCTTCCGGCTGCAGGCAAAAAACATCCACCTGGGCCTGAGCGCCGCCAACAAGGAAGAAGCCATCCGCTTTGCCGGCGAGCAACTGGTGAAGGGCGGCTATGTGGAACCGTCCTACGTGGACGCCATGCTGGCCCGGGAACGACTGACCTCCACCTATCTGGGCGAGTCCATCGCCGTGCCCCACGGCACCAGCGACGCCAAGGACGCGGTGAAACAGACCGGGGTCATCGTCTGCCAGTACCCGCAAGGGGTGAAGTTCGGTGACGACGAAGACGATATCGCCAAGCTGGTGATCGCCATCGCCGCCCGCAACAACGAGCATCTCGACGTGATCGCCGCCATCACCGGCGCCCTCGACGACGACGCCGTTATCGCCCGGCTGACCAGCACCCAGAGCGTGGAAGAGGTACTGAAAGTGCTTAATCCGGCCTGAGCCAGGCCCCACTTATGATTGTCGGGGCCGGATAACGGCCCCCTGTTACAAGGTGAACCTATGACAACCGCCATCCACTTCGGCGCCGGCAATATCGGCCGCGGCTTTATCGGCAAACTGCTGGCCGACGCCGGCATCCGCGTGACCTTCGCCGACGTCAACCCCCAACTGGTCGACGAACTGCAGCGCCGCCACAGCTACCCGGTGCATATCGTCGGCCAGGAAGTGCGCACCGACATCGTCACCGGCGTCGACGCCATCGACTCCCGCGAGATCGAGCTGCTGGAATTGATTGCCGGCACCGACCTGATCACTACCGCCGTGGGACCGACCGTGCTCACCCTGATCGCCAAGACCCTGGCCGATGGCCTGCAGCAACGCTTCGAGCGCGGCAACCGCTCCCCGCTCAATATCATCGCCTGTGAAAACCAGGTGCGTGGAACCAGCTTCCTCAAGAGCGAAGTGCTCAAGTATCTGGACGCCCGCTACCTGCCTGACCTGGAGCAGTACGTCGGCTTTGTCGACTCGGCGGTAGACCGCATAGTACCGCCCTCCACCGATACCTCGGATCCCCTGGCGGTTACCGTGGAAACCTTCAGCGAATGGATAGTGGACCAGACCCAGTTCAAGAGCCCCGTCCCCGCCATTGCCGGCATGGAGCTCACCGACAACCTGATGGCCTTTGTCGAACGCAAGCTGTTCACCCTCAACACCGGCCATATCATCACCGCCTACCTGGGCGCCCTGGCGGGCTACCGCACCATCGGCGAAGCCATCGCCGACCCAATGATCCGACAGCAGGTACAAGCCGCCATGCAGGAAAGCGGCGCCGTGCTGATCCGGCGCTACGGTTTCGACCAGGCCCGACACCACGCCTATATAGAGAAGATCCTCGGCCGCTTCGCCAATCCCCACCTGGTGGACGAAATCGACCGGGTCGGTCGCCAGCCCATCCGCAAGCTGGGCCCCGAGGACCGGCTGATCAAGCCCCTGCTCGGCACCCTGGAATATGGCATCGACAACGCAAATCTGTTAAAAGGCATAGCCGCCGCCTTCTGCTACCGCAACGAGGACGATCCCCAGGCGGTGGAGTTGCAGCAGCGGCTGGCGGCAGAGGGGCTGAAAGCCACCCTGGCCCACTACACCGGGCTGGATGCCGACAGCGCCGTCGCCGGACAGATAGAACAGAGGTACCGCGAGCTCAGCCGCTGAGCCGGGCCGGATAACATTGAGCAGTGTAAGAGCCAGAACATGATAAGCCGCGAGCAAGAAGCCGACATATTCGAACGCCTTAACCAGACCCCTTCCGCCCGGGGATTCGTGATCGCCATGGTCGAGGTGTTCGACGACATGCTCGACCAGTTGATCCAGAAAGTCTTTCGCAAGGACGACTACGCGGTCAAGTTCGCGGTCGAACCGCTGCTCGGCACCACCGGGCCACTGGCGGATCTGGCGGTACGGCTCAAGTTGCTCTACGGCCTCGGCATCATTTCGCAGCAGCTGTACCAGGATATCGACCGGCTGCTCAAGCTCAGGGACTACCTCAACAGCCAGGGCCAGGAATACCGGCTTACCGACCCGGAAGTCGCCGAACCACTCAAGGCCCTGCATATGGTGGCCGCCATGGAGGTGCAGCCCTTTGTGGTGCCGTCCCCGGCCGGCGACTTGGATCCCAGCTTGCTGCAGATGCAGCAGCAACGTCAGGAGCAAGTGATCCGCTCCTCGCTGGCGCTGGCGGTGGTGGCCGCCTGTAACGAAATGATGCGCAGCAACCCGCTGGTTGCCGGCTGAAGCGCCCAAAAATCCCCGCCCTAACCCCCTTTGCCCCTTGCACCTTTGCGCTCAATCAGTATTGTGAACAGGGTATTCCTGTTTATTCACTTCCAAAGGAAGGACATTTGATTATGAAAAAAGTAGGTCTGGTCGGCTGGCGTGGCATGGTCGGCTCCGTATTGATGAGCCGCATGGTGGAAGAGGGCGATTTTGCCCGTATCGATCCGGTCTTTTTCACCACTTCCCAGGCCGGCCAACCTGCCCCCGACTTCGGTAAAGACGCCGGTACCCTGCAGGATGCCTTCGATATCGACGCCCTCAAGGCGCTGGATGTGGTACTCACCTGCCAGGGCGGTGACTACACCAAGGAAGTCTATCCCAAGCTGCGCGCCACCGGCTGGAACGGCTACTGGATCGATGCCGCCTCTGCCCTGCGCATGGACGACAGTGCCCTGATCGTGCTGGATCCGGTGAACGGCAAGCAGATCCGGCAGGCGCTGGAAGGCGGCGTCAAGACCTTTGTCGGCGGCAACTGTACCGTCAGCCTGATGCTGATGGCACTGGGTGGCCTGTTCGAGCAGGATCTGGTGGAGTGGGTCTCCGTGGCCACCTACCAGGCCGCCTCCGGTGGCGGTGCCCGCCATATGCGCGAACTGGTAACCCAGATGGGCCAGCTGCGTGATGAAGTGGCTACCGAACTGGCCGATGCCGGCTCCGCCATCCTGGAGCTGGAACGCAAGATCACCGAGAAGACCCGCAGCGGTGACCTGCCGGTGGACAACTTCGGCGTGCCCCTGGCCGGTAGCCTGATCCCCTGGATCGATGTCCAGCTCGAGAACGGCCAGAGCCGGGAAGAGTGGAAAGGCCAGGCCGAAACCAACAAGATACTGCAGACCGGCGCCGCCATTCCGGTGGACGGCCTCTGCGTGCGCATCGGCGCCCTGCGCTGCCACAGCCAGGCCTTTACCATCAAGCTGAAGAAGGACCTGCCGATTGCCGACATCGAGCAACTGCTGGCCGCTCATAACGACTGGGTGAAGGTGGTCCCCAACGACCGCCAGCTGTCGATGGAAGAGCTGACCCCGGCCGCCGTGACCGGCACCCTGACCGTGCCGGTGGGCCGCCTGCGCAAGCTGAACATGGGCCCCGAGTACCTGTCCGCCTTCACCGTGGGCGACCAGTTGCTGTGGGGCGCCGCCGAGCCTCTGCGCCGCATGCTGCACCTGCTGCCCTGAACCGGCCTCCGGCCATGTTCAAACGCCCGCCCCCGGCGGGCGTTTTCTTTGGGCTTGCGCCTGGCCGCAACGCCGATCCCAAAAATCCGTCATGCCCGCGAAGGCGGACATCCAGGTGCGGCCGGCACAGGTCTTGATCCTGGCTGGGTTTGATGGACTCCCGCCTTCTCGGGAGTGACAAGGGATAAATTCGCGGGAGCGAAAAGAGGCCATTCGCGTGGGCCGACGCCGCTACGATTTCCTCCTTCCCGCTTGTTCAAATTATCGCCCCGGGTTAGGATCGGCCCCCTTTTTTGCCGATCACGCCCGAGGTCACCATGAAAACCTTTATCCCCAGCAAAGACGCCGCCCTGGAAGACTCCATCAGCTACTTCCAGCGCCAGCTCCAGTCCCTGGGCTTCAACATCGAAGAGGCCTCCTGGCTGAATCCGGTGCCCAACGTCTGGTCGGTACATATCCGTGACAAGGACTGCCCGCTGTGCTTTACCAACGGCAAGGGGGCCAGCCAGAAGGCGGCCCTGGCCTCGGCTCTGGGCGAATACTTCGAGCGTCTGGCCACCAACTACTTCTTCGCCGACTTCTACCTGGGCCAGGACATCGCCGAAGGCGACTTCGTGCACTACCCCAACGAGAAGTGGTTCAAGCTCCCCCAGGACAACCGCCTGCCCGCCGGCCTGCTCGACGACTTTACCCGCGGCTTCTACAACCCGGACGACGAACTGACCGCGGATATGCTGATCGATCTGCAATCGGGCAACGAGGAACGCGGCATCTGTGCCCTGCCCTTCGAGCGCCAGGGCGACAATGAGACCGTCTACATCCCGATGAACATCGTCGGCAACCTCTATGTCTCCAACGGCATGAGCGCCGGCAATACCAAGACCGAAGCCCGCACCCAGGGGCTGTCGGAAGTGTTCGAGCGCCATATCAAGAACCGCATCATAGCCGAGCGCATCAGCCTGCCGACCATCCCCGCCGAGGTGATGGCCCGCTACCCGCACATCCAGGAGTCCATCGCGGCGCTGGAAGCGGAAGGCTTCCCCATCCACGCCTTCGACGCCTCGCTGGGCGGCCGCTACCCGGTGATCTGCGTGGTGCTGTTCAACCCGGCCAACAGCACCTGTTTCGCCTCCTTCGGCGCCCATCCACGTTTTGAAGTGGCACTGGAGCGTACCGTGACCGAGCTGTTGCAGGGCCGCAGCCTGAAGGATCTGGACGTGTTCGTACCACCTTCCTTCGACGATGACGAAGTGGCCGATCACCACAACCTGGAAACCCACTTTATCGACTCTTCCGGCCTGATCAGCTGGGATCTGTTCAAGGACCAGGCCGATTACGACTTCGCCGACTGGGACTTCAGCGGCAGCTCCGAGCAGGAATTCAACCACCTGATGGCGGTGTTCAACGAGCTGGAGCAGCCGGTCTATATCGCCGACTACGAGCACCTGGGCGTGTACGCCTGCCGCATCCTGGTGCCCGGCATGTCCGACATCTACCCGGTGGAAGACATGCTGCTGGCCAACAACAACATGGGTGCAGGGCTCAGAGCAACACTGCTGAGCCTGCCGACCAGCGACGCCGACGGCGAGCAGCTGATGGGCCTGTACGAGCAACTGGAAGAGGAAGGGCTGGACGACTTTACCCGGGTACGGGAATTGCTCGGCATCGCCCCCAACAAGGGCACCGCCTGGCACACCCTGCGGGTGGGCGAACTCAAGTGCATGCTGGCCCTGGCCGCCGGCGAGCTGGAAACCGCCCTGGACTACGCCGACTGGACCCTGAGCTTCAACGCCTCGGTATTTACCGAAGAGCGCCACCGCTACTACCGTTGCCTCAAGGCGTCGCTGGAACTGCACCTGGATGACGACCGCGAGCCGGGACAATACAGATCCGCCTTCGACAGCATGTTCGGCGCCGACACCGTGGCCCAGGCCTGGCAACAGATCGCCGGCGAAGCCCGCTTCCACGGCCTGACCGCCGCCGACGAAAGCCTGGCGGACTTCGCCGCCCACCAGGCGCTGCTGGCCACCTACGAGAAGCTGCAGAAGGCCAAGCGCACCGCCCAGTGGGGATAAGGAACTAAGCGCAGCCTCCTCTTCGCGGAAGTGACCACAAAGCACTCCGAAGAGGTGTCAACCCAAGCAAAACCCCGGCATTCGCCGGGGTTTTGCTTTATACCCTTCCTAGGGCCAGGGCCAGCTCAGGAACGTTTGTCCTTGAGAATGTCTTTCAGCCCGGCGGCATCTATGGCGCCGGGGATCAGGGTGCCGTCGGGGAACACCAGCGCCGGGGTGCCGTTCAGCCCCAGGCCGCGGAACAGGGCCATATTCTCGGTCAGCTTGTCGGCTATCTCCCTGCTGTCGGCCTTGGCCTGCAGGCTCTTGGCGTCCAGCCCCGCCTTGTCGGCGATGGTGGCCAGGGCTGCCGCCTGCACCCGTTGCTGGCTCATCAGTGCCTGGTGCAACTCCTCATACTGCCTGGGCGCATCCTGGGCCGCGGCCAGCGCCAGCCGGGCGGCCTGCACCGAGTCCGGCCCCAGAATGCCGATGTCCTTGACGATCACCTTCAGCTCGGGCTCGCTTTTCAGCACCTCCAGCAGGGTCTGGTTCATACGGCGGCAGTAGGGACAGTTATAGTCGGTGAAATACACCATCTCGATCTTGCCCTTGCTGTTCCCCATGATGCCGTCGGTACTATTGGCGAACAGCTGTTGCGATTGTTCCTTCAACTGCTGCTCGAACTGCTGCTGCTGGACCAGCTTGTCCTTCTCTTCCAGCTTGATGATGGCCTCGCGCAGAATCTCCGGCTGCTCAAGCAGGGTCTCGCGCACCAGTTGCTGGAATTCTTCCCGGCTCATCTCGGCATGAGCGGCGGGCAACAGGCCCAGGGCCAGTACCGGCACCATGGTTTTCAGTAATGTATGCTTCATTGGATTCTCGCTTCAGGTTATTTCAGGGCAGACTAACAGACCGGTATCGCCACCAAAAGTGCACGTCGTTACTTGTTAATCAGATAGTCCCTGTCAAAAAAGGTACATACCCAGTGCGGACGGAACACCACCAGCAGGGTAATGGCCATGCCATTGAGCAACGCTTCCGGGAACAACAGCAGCGGCAGTATGCTGACATAGTTGTCCATCACCGTTGGCCAGGAATATTGACCCGACCACAGCATAAAGCCGGCGAAGGCCAGGGTCTTGGCGGTGATGGCCAGGGCCGCATTGAAAAAGCCGGCCACAAAGATATAAACGAACAAGTGTCGGTACAGGTAACTATAGGTCAACAGGAACACGAAATAGCTGACCGCGATCGGCAGTATCACCCCCAGCAGCAGGTTAATACCGACGTCGCCCCAGGACTCGACACCGAACAGGGTCACCAGCAGCAGGCTGAGCAGCGCCGTCAGTTGGCTCAGGCGCCAGCCCAGCATCAGCGTCAGGGCGGTCAGGCCGAGAAAGTGGATCTCCAGCCCCTCCTTGATCCCGGCCTGCAACATCCACAGTGGGACCAGGGCGATGGCCGCCCCGAAGCACAGGTGCTGCCGGGTTTTATCCGCCAGCCATGCATGCCAGTCCAGGCTCCGGGCTGCCACCAGCAACACCACCATACTCAGCAATATCGACATCGGCATCGGCTCCTTTATGCACTTACCCGGTTCACTGATATTCAGCTCAGCATACTAGCATGTCTCAGGACCACAGGGCCCCTGATCAGGGTGACCGGATACATAACGGCACATTCCGGAAAACCGGAAACATCCGACCGGAGAATTCCGAAAAATCAGAATCCTCGTTACCGGCCCCCATAAGAATCAACAGGTTACAAAATAAAACACCCTGTTAACCCTTGGCATCAAAAGTGCAACCTTATTACTGCACAACCATAACCAAGGAAGCTAACCAATGAAGGTCATCAAACACTGTCTGCTCGGCGCCACTCTGGCCCTTTCCGTTACCGCCACCCAGGCCAACGAGTTCATCAACGTGCTCACCGGCGGCACCAGCGGCGTTTACTATCCGCTCGGCGTGGCCATGTCCCAGCTTTATGGCGAACACATTCCCAACGCCCGGGTGCAGGTGCAGGCCACCCGTGCCTCGGTAGAAAACCTGACCCTGCTGGAACGGGGCCGGGGCGAAATCGGCTTTGCCCTCGCCGACAGCGTGGGCGATGCCTGGAACGGAGTAGAGGAAGCCGGCTTTCAGGCACCGCTGAAGAAATTGCGCGCCGTGGGTTCGACCTATTCCAATTACATCCAGATAGTGGCCCGGGCCGACAGCGGCATCAACAGCCTGGAAGATCTGAAAGGCAAGCGTATTTCGGTCGGTGCCCCCCGTTCCGGCACCGAGCTCAACGCCCGCGCCATCTTCAAGGCCGCCGGCCTGAGTTATGACGACTTCTCCCGCACCGAATACCTGCCCTTCGGCGAGTCGGTGGAGCTGATGAAGAACCGCCAACTGGACGCCACCCTGCAGTCCGCCGGCCTCGGCATGGCCGCCTTCCGGGATCTGGCTTCCCACGCCCCCGTGGTGTTTATCGCCATTCCTGAAGAAGTGGTCGCCCAGATTGGCAATGACGCCTATCGCACCGGGGTGATCCCCGCCGGCACCTACACCGGCCAGGACGCGGACGTACCCACGGTTGCCATCAGCAACCTGCTGGTGACCCACGAGAAGGTCTCTGACGACACCGCCTACCAGATGGCCAAGCAGGTCTATGAAAACCTGCCCGCGCTGGGCAACGCCCACAGCGCCGCCCACGGCATCGATCCCGAACAGGCGGTGGCAGGCCTGCCGCTGCCGCTGCATCCGGGCGCCGAGCGCTACTTCAAGGAAAAAGGCCTGCTGAACTGAGGGCCGGGCCACGGGCGAGCCGTCCGTGGCCACCCACGAATCACCGCGACCAAAAACAAGAAGGGCCACAGTCGGCCACCGAATAACCAGCAGCCAGGCCGCCGAGTGACGGTACCGGCTGAGGAGTGATGATGAACAGTGCCAATACCCGGCCCCATGCGCTGATTTTCTACGGCGCCCTGGCCTTTTCGATCTTCCAGATCATTACCGCCGCCTTCAGTCCACTGTCCACCACGGTAGTACGGGCCATCCACGTCGGCTTTCTGCTGTTTCTGGTGTACCAGCTTTACGGCGTGCGCGGCCAATCCCTGACCCGGCCTTCGGTATGGAGCATACTGCTGGGTACGGCCGCCCTGCTGTTCGCCTTCTACCATTGGTGGTTCGAGGCGGACCTCATCTATCGTGCCGGTGACATGAACCAGGCCGACTGGGTCATCGGGAGCGTCACCCTGGTGATGGTGTTCGACGCCGCCCGCCGGCTGATGGGCTGGGCCCTGCCACTGATCTGCCTGGCGTTCGTCGGCTATGCCCTGTTCGGCCAGTACCTGCCCGATGCGCTGATGCACCGGGGCTATGATCTCGATCAGGTGGTGTCGCAGTTGGCCTTCAGTACCGAAGGCATCTACGGTACCCCCACCTATGTGTCTTCCAGCTACATCTTCCTGTTCATCCTGTTCGGCGCCTTCCTCGAGCAGGCAGGCATGCTCAAGCTGTTCAACGACGTGGCCATCGGCTCGGTCGGCCACACCCGCGGCGGTCCGGCCAAGGTGTCGGTACTGTCCTCCGGCATGATGGGCACCATCAACGGCTCCGGCGTGGCCAACGTGGTCAGCACCGGCCAGTTCACCATTCCGCTGATGAAGAAATTCGGCTACCGGGCCGAGTTCGCCGGCGCGGTGGAAGCCACCAGCTCCATGGGCGGCCAGATCATGCCGCCGGTGATGGGCGCCGTGGCCTTTATCATGGCCGAGACCATCAATGTGCCCTACGTGGAGATCACCAAGGCGGCCCTGATCCCCGCCGTACTCTATTTCTTTACCGTCTTCCTGATGGTGCACCTGGAAGCGGGCCGCGCCGGTCTGCACGGCCTGCCCAAGGAAGAATGCCCGAGCCCTCTGGACGCGCTCCGCAGCCGCTGGTACCTGCTGCTGCCGCTGGTGGCGCTGGTGGTGATGCTGTTTTCCGGTTTCACCCCCCTGTTCGCGGGCATGATGGGCCTGGCGCTCACCGTGGTGCTGATCATGGGTAACGGCATCGCCAAACACCTGGGCCCCAAGGGACTGCGCTACGCCTTTTGGATAGGGCTGGGCCTGGCCTGCGCCACCTTCAACCACTTCGGCATCACCGCCATCTTCGTGATCGTGGCGGTGCTCACCGTGCTACTGCTGGCCAAGCGCGAGCAGGGTATCTTGTCTACCGTGGTCAACGCCCTCTACCAGGGCGCCTTGCACGCGCTGCCGGTGGGTGTGGCCTGTGCCCTGGTGGGGGTCATCATCGGCGTCATCTCACTCACCGGGGCCGCCACCATCGTCGCCGGCTACATCATCCAACTGGGCGAGCACAGCCTGCTGCTGTCCCTGGCGCTGACCATGCTTACCTGCCTGGTGCTGGGCATGGGCATCCCCACCATCCCCAACTACATCATCACCAGCTCCATTGCCGCCCCGGCGCTGCTGGAACTGGGCGTGCCGCTGATCGTCTCGCACATGTTCGTGTTCTACTTCGGCATCATGGCGGACCTGACCCCGCCGGTGGCCCTGGCCGCCTTCGCCGCCTCGCCCATCGCCAAGGCTTCGGGGCTCAAGATCGGCATCCGCTCGTTGCAGATCGCCATCGCCGGCTTCGTGGTGCCCTATATGGCGGTGTACGCCCCTGAGCTGATGCTGCAGGGGGACGCAGGCTGGCTGGCTACCGTCTTCGTGGTGTTCAAGGCACTGCTGGCAGTCTCCCTGTGGGGCATGGGCGCCATCGGTTACTGGCTGCGTCCCTTCGCCTGGTGGGAACGACTGGCCGCCGTGGCCGCCGCCGCCCTGCTGGTGTTCTCGCTGCCGCTCACCGACGAGCTCGGCCTGGGCCTGGCTGCCCTGCTGCTGGGCCGGCACTGGTGGCAATACCGCCGCCGGCAGCAACCGGCCCTGGCCTGATGATCTGCCTGGCCTCGGGACCCGCCCTGGTGATGCTGCTGACCGGCGGCATCAGCCTGAGCTGGGATCATTCGGTGGAAAAAATCCGCTGGACCGAGTACTACCGGGCTGAAGCCGGCCTGCTACACCTGGTGGAGGCCCGGGTACAGGGCTCGGGCGCCGGCATGGAAGCGCCTCCGGGGGCGCGACTGGAGCAGGGCAGCTGGCGCTGGCGGCCGGACCTGCGGCTGGAACGGGTAACCCTTGCCAGCTCGGAATTTACCGGGGATTATACCCTCTGCCCGGACTCGGGCCCGTGCCGGCCCCTGGGTCACTGGTTACCGGCCGGGCACAGCGTTACCCTCACCGCCTGTGAGGTTGCGGAGGTCGACTGAATACCCCACTCAAGAAGCGACTACTGTGGTCGCTCGGCATCATCCTTTTGGCTCTGCTGCTGGCCTGGATCTGGCACGGCAGCTGGCAGCGCCAGGCCGTCGAGCAGGAGCTCAGGGCCCAGCAGCAACTGTTGGTGTACCGGGCCGCGCTCGAATCGGAGATCGCCCGCTTCGAAAACATCCCCCGCGCCCTGCGCTCCCATCCGGTCCTGATCCGCGCCCTGGCCTCGCCCCACGACGCCGACGCCGTGCACCAGGCCAACCGGCTGCTGCAACAGCTGGCGGAAGAAACCGGTGTGGAAGCGCTCTACATGATGGATGACGAAGGCGCTACCCTGGCCGCCAGCAACTGGCACCAGCCCCATTCCTTTATCGGTCAGAACTACCGCTTCCGTCCCTATTTCACCGACGCCCGGCAGGGCAGCGTCGGCGAGTTTTACGGCGTCGGAGCCACCACCGGCATCCCCGGCTATTTCTTCGGCCTGCACCTGGGCCAGGAAACCGGAGCAGAAGGGGTGCTCGCCGCCAAGATCACCCTGCTGGCGCTGGAACGGAGCTGGCAGCCGGCCCGGGATCTGGTGATGGTGGTGGACCCGGATCAGGTGATCGCCCTGGCGTCCCGTGCCGAGCTGAAATTCAAGGCCCTGACGACCCTGAACCCACCGGCCCGGGAACGGCTGGAACGCACCCGACAGTATACGCCCATGCCGCTCGAGCCCCTGGAGCTGGGCCGTAAAGGCGACCAGTGGTCCTGGCAAGGACAACAGTACATGGTCAGTGAAGTGCCCCTGCCCCGGTTGCAGTGGCGGCTGCAGCTGTGGTGGCCGAGCCGGCCCCTCTATACCAGCGCCAACCTGATCACCGCCGTCGCCGGGGCCAGCCTGCTCGCCGTTGTCCTGCTGCTGCTGTACTGGCGCCAGCGCCGGCGCTACATACAGGCCCAGCTCAAGGCCAAGGGCGAACTGGAACGCAAGGTCATGGCACGAACCGCGGCCCTGGCCGCCTCCAACCACCAGCTGGAACGGCAGGTACAGGAGCGGATCCAGGCCGAGGCCCGGCTCAGATCCATGCAACACGAGCTGATCCACATCAACCGGCTGGCGGCCCTGGGCCAGATGGCGGCCAGCGTCGCCCACGAGGTCAACCAACCGCTGACCGCGCTCAAGAACCAGTCGGTCAATACCCTGCTGCTGGCCCGGCGCGGCCATACCACGGAGCTAGAACAAAGCCTGCAGACCATGGGCCGGCTGGTGGACAGGATTGCCCGCCTCAGTTCCCAGCTCAAGCTGTTCGCCGCCACCCGCCGCAAGACCCGCGGCCTCGCCCGGTTCGATGAGGCCCTGGACAATGTACTGAGCTGGCTGGCACCCCGGCTGGAAGAGCAAGGGATCCGGCTACAGCGTCCCGCCGCGGCGGAGCTGCAGCTGCCCATGGAATTGCATGCCCTGGAGCAGGTGCTGGCCAATCTTATCGGTAACAGCATCGACGCCCTGGCCGGGCACCCCGAGGCCAGCATCACCCTCGCTACCGCCCCCCATCGCCTGTGTCTATGGGACAATGGCCCCGGCATCGCCCCCGAGCTGCTCGACAAGGTGACCGAACCCTTCTTTTCCACCAAGCAGGCGGGACAGGGGCTGGGGCTGGGGCTGGCGATAGTGCGGGATCTGGTGGAAGCCGGCGACGGCCATCTGGAGATAGACTCGCCCCCCCAGGGCGGCGCCCGATTTACCATTAGCTGGAGAGATGATGAACCGTCCCCCCATTGAAGTCTGGCTGGTCGAAGATGACGACGACGTACGCCAGACCCTGCTGCAGACCCTGCAGCTATCCGATATCAAGGCGCGCGGCTTTGCCCGGGCCGAACAGGCGCTACAGGCACTGATGCCGGAGGCGCCGGTGGTGGTACTGTCCGATGTACGCATGCCGGGCATGGACGGCCTGACCCTGCTGCACCAGTTGCAACAGCGGGATGCCGAGCTGCCGGTCCTGTTGCTCACCGGCCATGGCGACATTCCCATGGCGGTGGCCGCCATGCGCCTGGGCGCCCAGGACTTCTTCGAGAAACCCTATGAACCGGAACAGCTGCTGCACAGCCTGCGCCGGACCATGGACAAACGCGCCCTGGTACTGGAGAACCGCCGTCTGCGCCAGCAACTGGCCGCCAATCAAGGCCAGCCCCTGCTGCTGGGCCATACCCCGCAGATCGAGCAGTTGCGCCGGCAAATAGACAATATCGCCGATACCAACGCCAGCGTACTGATCCTGGGGGAAACCGGCACCGGCAAGGAAATGGTGGCCCGCAGTCTGCACCAGGGCAGTGGCCGCAAGGGGCACTTCGTGGCATTGAACTGCACCGCCCTGCCCGAGTCGATTTTCGAGAGCGAAATGTTCGGTGCCGAGCCCGGTGCCTTCACCGGGGTGACCAAGCGCCGCATCGGCAAGATAGAGCATGCCAACGGCGGCACCCTCTTCCTCGACGAAATAGAAGGCATGCCGCTGGCGCTGCAAGCCAAGATGCTGCGGGTGCTGCAGGAGTCGGTACTGGAACGCCTCGGCGGCAACAAGTTGATCGAGGTGGACGCTCGGGTAGTGGCCGCCACCAAGCTGGATTTGCTCACCGCCAGCGAAGCGGGCCTGTTCCGGGCCGATCTCTACTTCCGGCTGAACGTGGTGACCCTGTACCTGCCGCCCCTGCGCGAACGGCGGGCCGACATCCCGCTGCTGTTCCTGCACTTCGTCGAGCAGGCCAAGGCCCAGTACAACCGGGATGTGCCGACGCCATCCGACCATCTGCTCCAGCAATTGCTGAAGCGGGACTGGCCGGGCAACGTGCGGGAATTGCGCCACCACGCGGAGCAATATGTGCTGGGCGTACTGCCGTTACAGGAAAACGAGGTGCGCCTGACCCTGCCGCAACAGCTGGCAGATCTGGAGCAGCAGCTGATCCAGGCCGCCATGGCGCAGGCCGACGGCAACGTGGCCCTGGCCGCGGAGCGGCTCGGCATCCCCCGCAAGACCCTGTACGACAAGCTGGCCAAGTACCGGCATCACACCGCCGGCGAGTCCTGATAGAGCAGCTCGATGCATTGCTCCCGCACCCTGACCGGCATCAAATCCGCCAGGGTATGCTGGTCCAGCACCATCAGAAACTGCTTCAGTGCCAGGCTGAACATCTGCCGCCCCCGGCAAGCCGGCGCTATCACACAATGATGGCGTGACTCGAAACAATCGGTCAGCTTCATGTCCGGCTCCAGTTCCCGCACCAGGGTGCCTATCACTATCTGCTCCGGGGCCCGCAGCAGATGCAGCCCTCCCCCCTTGCCCCTGATGGTGGAGACATAGCCCCGCTGGTGCAGATCCTGGATCACCTTGCGTAGATGGTGATGGGATACCTTGAAATGAGCGGCGATCTCCGGTGCGGTACAGCGGCGTGAACGGTGCAGGTTCAGGTATATCAGCACCCTGAGGGCATAATCGGTATAGTGGGTCAAGCGCATGCGGCGGCTCCCGGGATAAGGGGGTCATCCCCTTGCGGGGCCTGGCTGATATGGTCTGCCATCAGGCCTGAGCCAGGATTGATCTGGATCAGGATAAGTTGCATGTTATTTATCACTTTACCTTATCACTTTCTGCTTACTGCTTAGAGACAGTGGCGGAAACCCCATGACTTGCCGGTTTCTCGACTAAAATAAAGGCGCTCTCGATAAAACAATAAAGAGGCCTTGGGGCTGGACAGGTACGTCGATGATGTTGCACAACAAATCTCGCTGGTTACCGCAAGACTATTTCTCGTTTGGCGCTATTTCATTACTGCTGGTGACGGTGGCGTTGTCGAGCTGGTTTATCAGCCGGCATGGGATCTCCCTGCGCATCCAGGCGCAGTTGGAGGAACTGCAGCAACAAAGTGCCCTGGCTGCCGCCACCGTCAGCCAGGACTTGCAACAAGGCCGCCGGCAGGTCGAGGACATCGCCCAGGCCCTGGCTTCACTGTCGAGCCTGCAGGCTTTCCTGAACAACCCGCGCCGGCTCGCTCCCCTGCAGGCCGATCTGGACAACTTAGGCAGCATCTTCGGGCTGGATGGGATCTGGCTTATCGGCCGGCAGGGCAAAATCATGGTACAAAGCCCGGTCGGCCAGTCACCGCCGGCTCTCGACCACTTCGCCGCCAGCCGCCAGCCGGTACACCGTTTTATTCTCGAACCCGAGCAACAGCAGGCCAGGTTTTATTATGCCACCCCCCTCGGCGACACAGGGACCGCCGTCCTGCTGGTCAGGGCCGCCGTGGACGGCATCAGCCGCCGGGCATACCGGGTAGAACTGCTGGTGACCGATCCGGAAGGGATGGTCGCGCTGGCGGATAACCCGGAATGGTTGCTGCATACCTTCAACGGCTCCACCGCTCCCCCCTCGTTCGCTCCTGAAAGCAGGGAAGACAACCCAGCCATCCCCATCAGCCAGAGTCCGCTGCTGCCCGAAGTCTTGCTGCTCGGCCCGCACCAAAAACCGGTGCTGCTGGCCAGCCATGCCACGGAAAACGGAGACTACCGGGTCTATGCCCTGGCCGACGCCGCCCCCATCTATCATCTGGCGAGAAAAAAAGACAACCTGACGGCCATCATCACCCTGGCCGCCACCGGCTCACTCTGGGGTGGCCTGCTCACCATACTGACCCTGAAGCGCAACCGGCGCCACCGTCTGGCCTTCAGCAAGGCCAACGACGAACTGGTGCGCCTGAACCAGCAACTCAAACAGCTGGCGACCACCGACGCCCTGACCCGATGTCCCAACCGGCGCGCCGCCGAGGCCAGGCTGCAATATGAACTGGCCAACCTGCAGCGCTACCACCACCCCTTCTGCATCGTGATGGTGGATATCGATCACTTCAAGCATATCAACGACCAGCATGGCCATGACATCGGAGACAAGGTGTTGCGCCACTTCGCCCACACCGGCAGGCAGGCGATACGGGACACCGATGTGCTGGCCCGTATCGGGGGCGAAGAGTTTCTGCTGATACTGCCGGACACCGATCACCAGCAGGGTCTTCATCTGGCGCGACGGTTGCTCGACACCATTTCCGCCACCCCGCTCTATCTGGCCGACAGGACCATAGGCATCAGCTTCAGCGGCGGCCTGACCGAAGCCCGCAAGACCGACAACACCAACGACCTGCTGGTCAGGGCCGATCGGGCGCTGTACCGGGCCAAGGAAAAGGGGCGCTGCCGGATCTGCAGTGAAAACCTGGTCATGGATCAATCGGTAGCGGTCGGCTGAGACTCCCGGGCCGTCAGTTGTTCCTGCTCATCCACCAGAGAGTAACTCAGCTTGTCCAGGGTCACGGTCACCGCCAGTTGACGGTTTTCCTCGTGGCTTATCTGCACCAGCAGGTAATCCAGCTCCGGCGCCACCCAGAAGCGGGTCTTGCGTTTGCTGTCGCCCCGGTCACGCTCGACGATCAGGGTATCCAGGGTACCAACGCCGGTCCGAATCGCTTCTTCCCCCACCACCTTGAAAGTGGTCTGCTTTATTTCTCCGTCCCGTACCACGGGGTAAGTCATGCTGCTTTTTCCAGCCATCAGGTCACACCGGGCCTCGAAGAAAAAACTGACCGGATCGAAGGCACCGCCCTCGGCGGAGAGCAGTTGGTCTCCATTGCGATCCTGATAGAGCACCATATCGGTCTGCTGATCGAACACCAGCCGTTCTTCCCGCCGGACTCCGACGGCCTTGGCCTTATAGTTGAAAGTATCGGGACGGGCCGTACAATCCTCCCAACTGAAGCTGGCTTTCTGGTCTACGTCCAGTAGCCAGTGCGCCAGGGCGAAGTGCACATGGTAGCGTTCCTTATTGCGTTCTATGGTCAGGGTATTGACCCCCCGCGTCTGATCGCCGTTGAGCAGCACGGAAAACTCGGCCCGCAATTGCTCAATATCCCGGGCCGACACGGTACTCGCCGCCACCATCCCACACAGCACCAGCATGCATTTTCGAATCATTCAGATTTCCTCATTTAGCTCTCGGTCCGGAGATCCGGCATTCGCTGCGCCAACCATACACCAACAGGCCAGGAGGGCGAAAACACCTGTATGACCCCCGGAACCGATAATAGTGCCGTCGGCGCCGCACCTTTGCCGCCACCGAGGGCCCCGGCCCCACGGCCTCGCCATCATCCCGTCCCCGGGCGGATCACGAAAATCGCCACGATCGGTTCTCAGACCGGGACTAAAGCCCTATCATAACAGGGGAAAAAACGATGGGATAAGTTTCCATTCACCACTCACGGATACAAGGATTCAGACAACACCATGGAAACGGGCTACAGCATTATCATTGCCGATGACCACCCCTTGTTTCGCAATGCCCTGCATCAGGCGGTACAGCTGGCCGTAGAAGGTGCCCAGCTGCAGGAAGTCGACAGTATCGATAACCTGATGAAGCTGCTGACCGAAGTCCAGGACATCGACCTGCTGCTGCTGGACCTGAAGATGCCCGGCGCCAGCGGTTTTTCCGGCCTGGCCCAGTTGCGCAACCAGTATCCGGACCTGCCGGTGGTGGTGGTCTCCGCCAGTGAAGAACCCGCCGTAGTACAGCAAGCCATGCGTTTCGGCGCCCTCGGCTTCATCCCCAAGTCGGCCCCCATGCGCACCCTGGTCAGCGCCCTCAATACCATCCTCGACGGTGACACCTGGTTTCCCGAGGGCATCAGCCTGGAAGATGCGCCGGCAGACCACCTGGCCGAGCGCCTGGCCAGCCTCACCCCCCAACAGTACAAGGTGCTCATCATGTTGTCGGAAGGCAAGCTCAACAAGCAGATCGCCTACGAGCTGGATGTTTCCGAAGCGACCATCAAGGCCCACGTCACCGCCATTTTCCGCAAGCTGGGGGTGAAAAACCGGACCCAGGCGGTGATTGCCCTGTCCCAACTGGACGGTGGGGAAATCTGAGCCGGAACCGGGGACTCGGGACGATAAAATCCCTCACCCCCATCAAGACACCAGATGCTGCAACAGAGCCCTCAGCTTCAGCGGCTTGACCGGCTTGCTCAGGTAGCTCAGCTGCAACTTTTGCAACTGGGCCTGTAGCTCGGGCTGCCGGTCGGCGCTGATCACCACCGCCGGTATCCGCCCGAACTCCAGCCGCAGCATATGGATCACCGCCACCCCGGTTTCGCCTTCATCCAGATGATAATCCGACAGTATCACCTGGGGACTGAAACCATTCCGGCAATGCGCCCGCGCCGCCCGCCCGTCGGCGGCCAGCCGTACCTCACAGCCCCATCGCGCCAGCAGGCTGGCCATGGCGGTCAGGATATCCGCCTCGTTGTCGATACAGAGCACCCGCAGGCCCGCCAGCTGGCCGCTGGCCGATACCGGCACCACCGGTTCGGCCGGCTCGACGCCTGGATCGGCCCGCGGCACCGTCACGCTGAACACCGAGCCCTTGCCTTCCCAGGAGCGCACCATTAGCCGGTGCCCCAGTATGGTCGCCAGCCCTTGGGCGATGGCCAGGCCCAGGCCCAGGCCCTGCTGGTGGTGGCGCTGGCCGTGCTCGAGACGCAGGAACTCGTCGAAAATCACTTCCAGCTTGTCGGCCGGAATACCGGGGCCATTGTCCCACACCTCGATGCGCAGACCGTCGCCGCAGTGGCGAATACCGAGCAGGATACGTCCCCCCGGGTTGTAGCGCAGGGCATTGGTGAGGAAATTCTGCAGGATGCGGCGCAACAGCCGGGGATCGCTGTGTACCCCGAACCGACTGGAAACCACGTCGAAACGGCCGCCATCCTGTTCGGCCAGCACCCCGAACTCCGCCTTTAAGGTATCGAACAGCGCCTTCAGGGCGAAGTCCTTGGGCCTGGCGGTAAGCTTGCCCGACTCCAGGCGGGACATGTCCAGCAGGTCGCCGATCAGTTCCTCGGCGGCCCCGAGGGAGCGGTCGATATGGCCCGCCAGCCGACGGCTTTCCTCATCCCCCGACGTTTCCAGCCAAGAAGAGGTAAACAGCTTGGCGGCGTTGAGCGGCTGCATCAGATCGTGGCTTACCGCCGCCAGGAAACGGCCCTTGGAGGCATTGGCCCGCTCCGCCTGCCGGGTGGCGGCCAGCAGCTGCTGGTTCACCGCCGACAGTTCACGGGTGCGCTCGGCCACCCGGGCCTCCAGCACCACATTGGCGTCTTTCAGTACCTGCTCCGCCTGGCGGAAAGTGGTGATATCGTTGAAGGTCATGACGAAGCCGCCGCCGGGCATGGGGTTGCCCTGCATCTCGATGACCCGGCCGTCGGGACGGGTGCGCGCCGAAACATGGGCGGTGCCGGCACGCATATGGGCCACCCGTCGGGCGACCTGGGCGTCCACCTCGCCGGGGCCGCACAACCCTTTCTCGGCGTTGTAGCGGATGATGTCGGCGATCGGCCGCCCCACCCGGACAAGCCCCGGCGGATACTTGAACAGTTCGATATAGCGGCGGTTCCAGGCCACCAGCTTCAGCTCTTTATCAACCACCGAAATGCCCTGGCCGATATGCTCGATGGCCCCCTGCAGCAGCCCCCGGTTGAAGCGGAACACGTCCCCGGCTTCGTCCACGATGGCCGCCAGCTCCTCCAGTTCCATGGAGCGTCCCTGCAGCGCCGAGGACAGCACCAGCCGTGCGGAAGAGGCACCGAACACCCCCGCCAGCACCCGCTCGGTGTGACGGATCAGGCTGGCGGGGGCCTGCATGCTGCCGTCCAGGGTGCCCTGCTCGCCGGCGTAGCGGGCAAAGGCCCGCTTGACCCGGGCTTCTCCCACGAAGCGGGACGCCAATTGCTCCAGATCCCGCACCGTGACCTTGGCCCGGTACACATCGCCGTCGTCCTTGTGCTGACGACCGACGAAGGCCGCCGCCTGGAAACGTTCGCTCACCGTCGACACCGACAGCCAGGAGCCCAGCAGGTAGCCCGCCAGGTTGAACAGCAGGCTGAGCAGTATGCCCCAGGTGGCAGGACTCATCTCGCCGACCGCCCCCCAATCCGGCGGCGTCAGCAGCCACAGCAGCACGTTGGTGTCCGCATCGCCGGCGAAAAGCCCGGTTTCCGCCATCAGGTTGAGCAGCCACATCAGCATGCCCAGGCTCAGGCCCCAGTAGGCCCCGCGTCGGTTACCGCCGCGCCACAGCAGCCCCAGTACCAGGGCCGGGGCGAACTGGGCGATGGCGGCGAAGCTGAGATAGCCGATGCGCGACAGACTGTGGATCTCCCCCAGCCAGAGGAACACCAGCCAGGCGGTGACCATGATGACGATGATGGCGGTGCGGCGCACGTTGAGCAGCAACTGGGCGAAGTCCTCGAACCCCGCCCCCTGCAGCTGGCGCCGGCGCAGAATCATCGGCAGCACCAGATCGTTGCTCACCATGATCGCCAGGGCGATGGTGGAGATGATCATCATGCCGGTGGCGGCGGAAGCGCCGCCGATAAAGGCCAGCACCGCCAGGCCCGGATAGTCCAGCGCCAGGGGCAGGCTGATCACATAGGTGTCGGGCGAGGTGTCCGCCGACAGCCACTGCTGACCGGCCAGGGCCAGGGGCAGTACGAAGAGTCCGAACAGGAACAGGTAAAGCGGAAAGATGCGCCGGGCCCAACGCAGATCCGCCGGGTCGTGGTGCTCCACCACCGTCACGTGGAACTGACGCGGCAGGCAGATGATGGCGCTCATCGACAGCAGAGTATAGACCCCCATGTCGAGCAGGTTGGCACCGCTCACCTCGGTCAGGCCGCCGATAAAGTCCTCGGTGATCATGGTACGCTGCTGGTTGGGGAAGGCCAGGATCAGCCAGAGCGCGAAGCCCCCAACCACGATAAAGGCCACCAGCTTGACCACCGACTCCAGGGCGATGGCCACCATGACCCCGCGCTGGTGCTCGGTGGCGTCGATATGGCGGGTACCGAACAGCAGGATGAAGACGGTGAACAGCAGCGCCACCATGAAAGCCACTTCGCCGGCGTCCCGGCCGTCCCCGCCCACCACGTCCGGTGCCACCAGGTTGAGCCCCATGACGATGGCCTTGAGCTGAAGGGCAATATAGGGCAGCACTCCGACGATGGCGATCAGGGTGACATAAACCGCCAGTCGCTGGGACTTGCCGTAACGGGCGGCGATAAAGTCGGCGATGGAGGTGATGTGCTCGCGCTTGGCCACCTCAATCAGCCGGGCGATGAAGGGCCCGGCCAGGGTGAACATCAGTATGGGCCCCAGGTAGATGGGGAAGTAGGACCAGGGATCGGTGCTGGCCTGACCCACAGTACCGAAGAAGCTCCAGGAGGTGCAGTAGACCGCCAACGACAGGCTGTAAAGCAGCGGCCGCAGACGACGGGCCCGGGCTCCCAGGCGCACCTTGTCGCCCAGCCAGGCGCAGAGGAACAGCAGGGCCAGGTAGGCCAGCGAGATATTGATGACGGTCCAGCCCTGCATCAGGCCTCCTGGAGTCGGGTGGTCAGGGGACGGCGCAGCAGCCAGACCACCGGCAGCACCGCCCCCCCCATCAACCAGAAGGTCTGGCCACCGAGCAGCGGATAAAGCTGGCCGGACAACACCAGCAGCAGGGCCACCGCCAGTCCCATGGGAAGGGCCGCATAGAGGGCCTGGCCGCCGATCACCGCCGGGCCGTCCAGATCCCGGCTGATATAACGGATGGCCCCCAGGTGGCTCAGACAGAAGCTGCCCCCATGCAGCAACTGGGCAACGACCAACCCGCCCAGTTCGGTAGTCGACCCCAACAAGGCCCAGCGCAGCAGGGCGCAGGCGGCGCCGGCCAGCAGCAGATGACGGGCACTCAGACGTTCGAACCACCGTTTGTTCATGGCGAAAACCCCGATTTCAGCCAGCACCCCCAGACCCCACAGATAGCCGATCACCGCAGTACTGTATCCCTGCTGCTGCCAGTAGAGCGCACTGAAGCCGTAGTAAAAGGCATGACTGCCCTGCAGCAGGGCGGTGACCAGCAGGAAGCGCATCATGCCCGGCCGGCCCCATACCTGCCGGATGCTGTCTCCCCCACGCCCCTGGTGGGTATCGACTGGCATCGGATTCATCGGCAGTACACTGATGGCCAGCATCAGCCCCAGCGACAGCACCATGGTATGCAGCACCCACTGGGGGCCCAGGCTGCCACTCAGGCTGCCGACCACCAGATTGGCAACGATGAAAGCCGCCGATCCCCACAGCCGCGCCTTGCCGTAATCCAGGTGTACCTGCACGATGAGGCGGCTGGCGATGGCTTCGGATACCGGCATCAGCGCCGGATAGATCAGATTCACCAGCAGCATCAAGGCCAGCAGGGCCACACTGGAATGCCAGCCGTAAAAGCCGGCGAAGGCCAGCAGGCTCAGCAGGCTCAGCCAGCGTGTCGCCGGCAACAGATGGGCCGCCGCCCGTACCCGGCTCATCACCGCCAGGTTGCCAGCGCAACGCGCCGCCATGCCCAGCCCGAGCAACAGGCCGATAAAGCCGGCGTCGGCCCCCACATGGCTGAGCCACAACGCCCAGAAGGGCAGAAAAATGCCATAGCCGAAATAATAAATGGCAAAAAACAATGAAAGCCAGAGAGCAGGCGACATGTCCGGTACTGATAATAGAAAGATGCGGCCTATGATAATAACTTTACGGCTAAATTGCTGTTATCCATTGCGCTAAAGGTGGCCCCATGCGTGTACTTATGCTGTTAGCCCTGCTGTTGCTCGGCGGTTGCCAGGCCGAAGCCAGCCCACCGGCGACCCTGTTCGACTATCAGTTGCACAATCCCGCGGGAGCGCCGCTGGACCTGAGCCAGGCGGCGAAGCAACTGGCCTCGGCGGATGTGATCATGGTGGGCGAGCTGCACGGCCACCAGGGTATCCATCGCTTTCAGGCCGAACTGCTGGCCCGGCTGTTGGCCCAACCCCGCCCCCTGGCCCTGGCCATGGAACAGTTCAGCCGGGATCGCCAGCCGGTGCTCGACGCCTACCTGGAGGGAAAGCTGGGGGAAGACGCTTTTATCGAACAGGCCAGGGCCTGGCCCGGCTACCGCAGTGACTACCGGCCGCTGGTCGAACTGGCCCGCCATGCCGGCATCGATGTGCTGGCCGCCAACGCCCCCCGCCACATAGTGCGCTGCATCGGCCGGGAAGGGCCAAGCTACCTGGACCGCCTGCCCGCCAGCCACCGTGCCTGGGTGGCCGAGCGACTGACCCTGACCGACGATGGCTACAAGGCCCGCTTCATGGCCTCCCGCCACCATGGCCAGCCGCCCACCGAGTTCCAGTTCGCCGCCCAGACCAGTTGGGACGACACCATGGCCGAGAGCATCTTCAACTACCTGCAGGCCCATCCCGGCTACCGAGTGATGCTGACCGTGGGACGTTTTCATATCGGTGACGGCCTGGGTACCGCGCAGCGGCTGCAACAACGGGCACCTAGGCTGCGGCTGGCACTGCTTTACCCGGTCACCCCCGGCGAAGCCGAACCCGCGCCGCCCCTGTGGCGACTGAGGGTGGCCGAGTCCCCTGCGACCAGGCCGACGGGAGAACCGGCGCCCGCTATCGCGGCCGGAGAACCCGACTGCTGAGCCCGGGCCGGCGCGCCACCCACTTTATCTATCGCTTATTCAGATAGAGTATGACTTTTTCTCCCCATAAAAATGGGGCACATTGCCGTCCTCGATGATGTGCAGGGGAAACGATGAACGCGTATTTGTTGCTGGCCATGGCCATCGCCGCCGAGGTGGTGGCCACCACGGCGCTCAAGGCTTCGGCGGGTTTCAGCCGGCCCGGGCCCAGCCTGATCGTGGTGGCCGGCTACGGCACCGCCTTCTGGCTGCTGGGGCTGGTGATGCGTACCGTACCGGTCGGCATCGCCTATGCCATCTGGTCCGGTGCCGGCATCGTGCTGATCACCCTGTTGGCGGTACTGGTCTACCGACAAGTTCCGGATCTGCCGGCGCTGCTCGGCATGGGCCTGATTATTGCCGGGGTCGTGGTGATCCAGCTCTGGTCAAACGGCGGCGGCCACTGACTCAGGGCAGGCCCCGCGGCAACGCCTGTGCACCCGGGGCCAGTCTTCTTCCACCACCAGTGCCCGGTGCACGCCGTTCTCCTGGCGTTGCAGTCAGCCTGTGTGATAGCCGCACAGCGCCACGCTGCCGGTGCTGACAAAGAGGCGGTACCACCCAACCCGGCTCGATAGATGTGCAGGACCCCGGCTCGACGCCCCGAAGAAGTGCAATAAAAGGCCGGCGCCGGGTTCAGGCGATGGCGCGCAGGGCAGCCTCGGGTTCCAACCGGCGGCCGTCGTCGGCGGCAAACAGGTGCAGTTGCCCGGGTTCGATGGCGAGGAACAGAAACGCTCCCTCCGCCAGGGCAAGTTCTCCATCCAGCCGGGCCACCAGTTGCCGCTCCGTGCCCGGCAGCCGGCAATAGCACAGCTGCTCGCCACCCAGGGCTTCCCGCATCACCAGCTCCACCCTCAGCCCCTGTCCGGGTCCGGTCGGCCGCAGCTGCTCGGGCCGCAGGCCCAGCCTCACCTCGCCATCCGGATACTCCGCCGGCACGTCCAGTCGCTGGCCGTCTTCCAGCGTCAGCGAGCCGTTGACAATATGTGCCGGGATCACGTTCATCGCCGGCGAGCCGATAAACTGGGCCACGAACAGGCTGGCCGGGCGCCGGTACACCTCCATCGGTCGGCCTATCTGCTCCACCCGGCCCTGGTTGAGCACCACCAGCCGGTCCGCCAGGGTCATGGCCTCCACCTGATCGTGGGTGACATAGACGGCGGTGGTATCGAGACGGCGCTGCAGCCGTTTGATCTCGAGCCGCATCTGCACCCTGAGCTTGGCGTCCAGGTTGGACAGGGGCTCGTCGAACAAAAATACCCGCGGGTGGCGGACGATGGCCCGGCCCATGGCTACCCGCTGGCGCTGGCCGCCGGAGAGCTGGCGTGGCTTGCGCTCGAGCAAGTGCCCAAGCTCCAGCAGTTCCGCAGTCTCCTCCACCTTGGCGCGGATCTCCGCCCGGCTCATACCGCGGATTCTGAGCCCGTAGGCCATGTTGTCGAACACGCTCATGTGCGGGTAGAGCGCATAATTCTGGAACACCATGGCGATGTCCCGCTCGCCGGGCTCCAGCTCGTTGACCCGCTTGCCGTCGATCAGCAGTTCGCCGTCGCTGATGGACTCCAGCCCGGCAATCATCCGCAGCAGGGTAGATTTGCCGCAGCCGGAAGGTCCTACCAGCACCAGCATTTCGCCGTGATCGATGTCGATATCCAGGCCATGCACCGCCCGGTAACCGTTGGGGTAGGCCTTTTTCAGGCCCTTCAGTTGTACCTTCGCCATTACTTCTCCGATTCCACCAGGCCTTTGACAAAAAATTTCTGCATGCCGATCACCACCAGCACCGGCGGCAGCATGGCCAGCAGGCTGGCCGCCATCACCCGGTTCCAGGCGATGTCGCCGTTGTCCACCGCCAGCATGCGCGACAACCCCATGACAATGGTGTAGTGGCTGTCGTCGGTAGTGATGAGCAGCGGCCAGAGGTACTGGTTCCAGCCGTAAATAAAGGTGATCACGAACAGCGCCGCCAGGTTGGTCCGCGACAGGGGCAGCACCATATCCTTGAAAAAGCGCCAGGGGCCGGCGCCATCCATCCGCGCCGCCTCCACCAGCTCCGGCGGCAGGGTCAGGAAGAACTGGCGGAACAGGAAGGTCGCGGTGGCGCTGGCGATCAGCGGCAGGGTCAGGCCGGTCATGGAGTTCAGCAGCCCCAGATCTGCCACTATCTTGAAGGTAGGCATGATACGCACCTCCACCGGCAGCATCAGGGTGATGAAGATGAGCCAGAAGCACAGCATGCGCCCGGGAAAGCGGAAGAACACCACCGCGTAGGCCGATAGCATGGAAATAGTCAGCTTGCCCAGGGCGATCAACAGCGCCATCAGGGTGGAGTTGAACAGCATCTTCGCCACCGGTACGCCCAGTTCCCGGCTGGCCTGGCCGCCCAGCACCTCGGCGAACACCGACAGGCCCCGGTCGCCGAACCACCAGGAAGCCTGGCCGCCGATAAAACTGTGGCTGTCGTGGGTGGCGGCGGTGAACGCCAGCCACACCGGCAGTGCCACCGCCGCCACGCCCAGCACCAGCAGCAGGTGGGCACAAAAGGTCAGCCAGGGTCGATTCTCTATCATCAGTAGGCCACTCGCTTTTCTACGTATTTGAACTGGATGACGGTCAGGACCCCCACCAGCGCCATCAGCACCACCGACTGGGCGGCCGAGCTCCCCAGATCCAGGCCGACGAAGCCGTCGGCGTACACCTGATACACCAGGGTGCTGGTGCTGTTACCGGGCCCGCCCCGGGTGGTGGCGTGGATGACCCCGAAGGTGTCGAAGAAGGCGTACACCAGATTGATCACCAGCAGGAAGAAGCTGGTGGGCGACAACAGCGGAAACACGATGGTGGCGAAGCGGCGGCCAGGGCCGGCGCCGTCGATGGCCGCCGCTTCGATAAGCGATTTGGGAATGCTCTGCAACCCGGCCAGGAAAAACAGGAAGTTGTAGCTCACCTGCTTCCAGGCCGAGGCCAGGATCACCATCCACAGGGCATGGTTGCCGTTGAGCGCCGGGTTCCAGTTTATGCCCATATCCACCAGCCAGCGGCCCACCAGGCCGATGCCCGGATTGAACATGAACAGCCACAACACCCCGGCCACCGCCGGCGCCACCGCATAGGGCCAGATCAGCAGGGTCCGATAGCCGGCAGCGCCGCGTATCACCCGGTCCGCAAACACCGCCAGCAGCAGGCCGCTGAACAGGGCCAGCACCGCCACCCCCAGGCTGAAGCCCAGGGTGGTGAGTAGGGAGGTGTAATAGCGCGGGTCGCCGAACAGGGTGGTGAAGTTGTCCAGCCCGACGAATTCGGTGCTGAGGCCGAAGGCGTCTTCCCGCAGCAATGACTGCCACAGGGCCTGCCCCGCCGGCCAGAGGAAGAACACCAGGGTTACCACCAGTTGCGGCAACAACAGCAGCAGAGGAAACCAGCGCTGACGAAAATAATGACTTTCACTCATATCTACAGCCAGATCTCAGGCGGCCGATATTGGCCGCTGCATACCACAAAAGAGCCGGGAGAAAACAGCCGCGACATATCGCGGCCGCCCGGCTCAGTTCGTCCTGGCAAAGCGGTTCAACTGACCGTTGGCCCGCTCCACTATGGTGTTGAGCGCCGCTTCCGGCTGAGCCCTGCCGGCCCAGACCTTCTCCAGTTCCTCGTCCACGATATCGCGGATCTGCACGAAATTGCCCAGCCTTACCCCCTTGGAGTTCACCGTCGGCTCGGCCTGGGTCATCTGTTCGATGGCCACTTCAGTACCCGGGTTCTGTTCATAAAAACCCTGTGCCTTGGTCAGATCAAAGGCGGCGTGGGTAATGGGCAGGTAGCCGGTGAACTGGTGCCAGTCCGCCTGGATCTCGGGCGAGGCCAGGAACTCGAAGAACTCGGCCACGCCCCGGTACTCTTCCATCTTGTGCCCCTGCAACACCCAGAGGGTAGCGCCGCCGATAATGGAGTTCTGGGGGTTACCCTTGATTTCCTGCCAATGGGGCAGCTTGCTCACGCCGAATTCGAAGTCGGGGGTATTGTTTTTCACCCCGGCGTAGGAGGCGGAAGAACCCAGGAACATGGCGCATTCGCCGGAATAGAACAGGGGCAGGCTGTCGGACTGACGGCCGCCGTACTTAAACAGACCGCTTTGGCTCCACTCGGCAAGCTGGCGAATATGCTTCAGGTACTCGGGCCGGTCGACCAAGAGTTCGACCTCTGTACCGGCAAAGCCGTTGTTCTCGCTGGCGAAGGGAATGTCGTGCAGGGCAGCGAAGTTTTCCAGCTGCACCCAGGACTGCCAACTGGTGGTAAAGGCGCACTTGGCACCGGACTCCAGCAACTTGCGGCCGACGGTGTCCATCTCCTCCCAGGTGGCGGGCGGCTTAACCCCGGCCCTGGCCAGCAGATCCTGATTGTAGTAGAGCACCGGCGTGGAGCTGTTGAAAGGCATGGACAGCATGTTGCCGGCGTTGTCGGTATAGTAGCCGGTCACCGCCGACAGGTACTTGCCCTGATCGAACGCCTTGTCCGCGTCGGCCATCAGTTGATAAACAGGGTAAACGGCCCTGTCCGCCGCCATCATGGTGGCGGTGCCCACTTCGAACACCTGCACTATGTGCGGCTGCTGTTTGGCACGGAAGGCGGCGATGGCGCCGGTCATGGTCTCACCGTAACTGCCCTTGTACACGGGTTTGACTTCATAATCGGACTGGCTCTGGTTGAACTTGTCGGCAATCTCGTTGACCTTGCCGCCCAGTTCCCCGCCCATGGCGTGCCACCACTGAATTTGAGTGGCGGCATGGACCTGGGTGCTCAATAATAGGCCGGTCACGGCCAGGCTGAGGCCTTTCAACGTCATGTCTGCTCCTTGGCGAACGCGCTTGATTTAGTGCAAGAGCTCTAACCCTAGACTGCCGAGATGACGCTTGAGTGACACTCAAATGACACTTTTACTGCCACCGGGCACCTGCCCTGTCACAAATTTGTCATGATGGCGTTTTACCCTCGGCCAAGGATCCATTTAGAAGGACATTGCGATGATCTTGTGCGGACACAGAGGCGTGGCCAGCCTGGCCCCGGAAAACACCCTGGCCAGCTTGCGAAAAGCCGGGGAGCTGGGCCTCTCCTGGGTGGAAATAGACGTACAACTGACCAGGGATCAGAAGGTGGTGGTGATCCACGACGAAAAGGTCAACCGCTGCAGCGACGGCAAGGGCAAGCTGCGCAAGTACGAATGGGACGAACTGCGCAAGCTCGATGCGGGCAGCTGGTTCGACCCGGCCTTCGAGCAGGAGCGCATCCCCCGACTCAGGGATTACCTGGCCCTGGCCCGGGAGCTCGGCATCAGGGTCAACGTCGAACTCAAGGTGTACGAAAAGGACGATGCCGGCCAGCTGTGCCGCAAGGTCAGCAAGCTGATTGACAAGCACGGGTTCGACAAGGGCAACCTGTTGCTCTCCAGCTTCGATCCCGACTGCCTGCGCTATTTGCAGGTGCTGCAGCCCGTCATCCCCCGTGCCCTGCTGGTGGAACACATTCCCGACGACTGGCAAAACCGGCTGGATCAGCTCGAGTGCGCCGCCCTGCACTGCAACTACCGCTACCTGACCCGGGAGCAGGCCGAGGCGGTCAAGGCCGCCGGCTACCGGCTGCACTGTTACACCGCCAACAACCCGGACAAGGTGAAGGACTTCCCCGCCTGGGGCGTGGACATGTTGTTCACCGACAAACCCCAAGACTACCTGGAAGCGGGCTGGCCCGCCGGATAATGGCCCGACGGGGAGAAGACGCCGTCCCGCTCCCCGCCGCCCTGCGGTTTCAGGGTTTAGACCATTTATCCAGCAGGATATTGATAAAGAGATCCGCCGCCGGGGTAATGCTGGTATGGGTCCGCCTGACCACCCCGATCACCCGTTTGATCGAGGCCCCTCTCAACGGCCGGCAGGTCAGCATGGAATTGTCGTTACTCGGCATCGCCAATCGCGGTATCACCGCAATCCCCAGTCCCATTTCCACCAGCCCCAGCGACGTCGACAGGTGCTGCACCTCGTAAAACCCGTTCAGCCTGACGTTACTTTCTACCAGGGCGCTGTCCAGCAGGGTACGGTTGCCGCTGTCCTTGCTGACGGTGATGAGCTTGTGGGGCTCCATGTCCGCCCAGCCGATGTCTTCCTGCTGTGCCAGGGGATGATCCCGCCGGATACAGACCACGAAAGGATCGTCCAGCAGGTGGGTAAAGCTGACTTCCGGATACTGGGCAATCGCCATGTTGATACCGAAATCCGCGTCCCCGCGGATCACGCATTCCAGACCTTCATTGGCGCTAACGTCGAGAATCTTGATGCGAATACCGGGGTAAAGATGGTTAAATTCGCGGATCACGCCGGGTAAAAAATAGAAGGCCGCGGTCGGTATGCAGGCGATGGTGACTTTGCCCTTCTGGTGCGTGGCCATTTCCTTGATACCCAGCACCGACAGCTCGAAATCCTCCAGCATGCGGCGCGCCTTGGGCAGGAATTCCCGCCCGGCCGGGGTCAGCCAGGTCTTGCGGGTAGTGCGCTCAAACAAGGGCGTGCCCAGTATCGCCTCCAGCCGCTGCATGCGCCGGCTCAATGCCGGCTGGGACAGGTGCACGAATTCCGCCGCCTCATGGAAGTTGCCGCTCTCGGCCACCCGGATAAAGATCGCCAGGTCCTTGAATTCAATCTGGTGCATAGGCCATTAATGCATAAAACAAATCAATACGCTATTTTCTTTGCATTTGATGCAAATGTCAAAACTGTGACAACCTCCCTCCCAAGAAAGCAACTTGTGGGAAACAACAATGTCACAATCCATTTCCTGTATCATCATGCGCGGCGGTACCTCCCGGGGACCCTACCTCAAGCTCAGCGAACTGCCCGCAAACCGTGATGACTGCGCCCTGATGCTGCAGAAGATCATGGGCTCCGGCCATGAACTGCAGCTGGACGGTATCGGCGGCGGCAACAGCCTGACCAGCAAGGTCGCCATGGTAGGCATATCCAGCGATCCCGCCGCCGACGTGGATTACCTCTTTGCCCAGGTGGGCATCAAAGAGCCCAGTGTGGATTTTTCTCCCAATTGCGGCAACATGCTGGCGGGGGTGGCCCCCTTCGCCATCGAGACCGGCCTGGTGCCCGCCGGCTCCCCCGTCACCCAGGTACGGATCCGCAACCTCAATACCAACAAGATCATTCACGCCCAGGTGGCGACGCCGAACGGCAAGATCAGCTACGAAGGTGATGCCCTGATCAGCGGAGCTCCCAACCCGGCGGCGCCGATCAAGCTGACCTTTCTGGATGTACAGGGTGCCAAGACCGGCCAGCTGTTTCCCACCGGCCGGGTCACTGATACCATCGACAACATCACCGTTACCTGTATTGATGCCGCCACCCCCTGCGTATTGATCCGAGCCCGGGATTTGGGCAAGACCGGTTATGAATCCCCTGCCGAACTCGACCAGGATACGGTGCTGCTGGCCAGGATAGAACATATCCGCCGCCAGGCCGGACAACTGATGGGCATGGGCGATGTCAGCAACCAGGTGATCCCCAAGCCGGTACTGCTGGCTCCCGCCCGCCATGGCGGTGATATCCACGCCCGCTACTTCGTGCCCCACAGCTGCCACAAGGCACTGGCGGTGACCGGCAGTATCGCCATTGCCACCGCCTGTGGTATCGAAGGCTCTGTCGCCACGGGGCTGACCTCCGCTTCCGCGGCGGCCACCATCAGCATCGAGCACCCCTCGGGCATGCTGGAACTGGAAATCAACAAGAGTGGTCACGATGAGCACAGCATTACCGCCGTGTCCCTTATCCGCACGGCCCGCAAGATACTGAGTGGCACCATTTTTCTACCCTGAATAATGTGGCCATCACTCACCAGGCAATATCACCATAGGAAGGTCAATCATGAAAAAACTGAAGATGTTATTGAGTGCCACCCTGCTGGCCGGCACCTGCACCCTCTCGGCCCCCGTACTGGCACAAGCCCTGCCCTCGACCATCAACTGGACCATCCCCTTCGGGGTCGGCGGCGGCACCGACGTCTGGGCCCGCTTCATGGCGCCCCACCTGACCAAACAGCTGCCCGGCTCGCCGACCCTGGTGATCAAAAACGTGCCCGGTGGCGGCTCCATCACCGGTACCAACCTGTTCTACATGCGGGCAAGAAACAACGGCAGCGAGATGCTGGGCATTTCCGCCTCTACCCTCTATCCCTATATGCTGGGTGATTCCCGGGTTCGCTACGACTTCGACAAATGGACTCCGATCATGGCCTCCCCCACCGGCGGCGTGGTCTATATCCAGCCCGAGTTCGGTGTCACCACCGGCAAGGATCTGGGCAAGCTGGACGGTGTGACCCTGCCCTTTGCCGCCCAGGGGCCCACTCAGCTGGAGCTGCCAGTAATGCTGGCGCTCGACCTGCTCGGCCTGGATCTGCGACCGGTATTCGGCATGACCAGCCGGGGTGAAGGCCGGCTGGCGTTCGAACGGGGCGAGGCCAAGGTCGACTTCCAGACCACTTCCGCCTATATCAACTCGGTCACCGACCTGGTGAACAACAACAAAGCGGTGCCCCTGTTCTCCCTCGGCATTATCAATGACGAAGGCAAGGTGATCCGAGACCCCGCCTTCCCGGATATCCCGACCTTCGAGGAGGTCTATAAGGAATACAAGGGCGAGGAGCCAACCGGCATGCAGTACGACGCCTACCACAAGTTTTTGACCGCCGGTTTTGCCTTGCAGAAAGTGCTGCTGGTACCCAAGGACATTCCCGCCCCCATGAAACAGGAGCTGCTGCTGGCGGTAGATCGCATGGTCGAGGATGAGGCCTTCCAACGGGATGCGGTCGAGCAGATAGGTCCCTATCAGAACCTGCTCGGTGCCGTAGTGGAAGTGCATCTCAAGCAGGCGGTGAGCATGACTCCGGAGCTGCAAGCCTGGGTCAAGGACTGGCTGAAGTCCAAATTCAATGTGTCGGTGGAATAAGCCGGCCTGATCCGGCCGCAAGGAGCTAACCTCATGAACGAATTACTGGCAGCACTGGGCCAGATACTCACCGTCGTGCACCTCAGTTATCTGGTGCTGGGGGTGGTGATCGGCCTGATCATCGGGATCATTCCCGGCCTGGGCGGTATAGCGGGCATGTCCCTGCTGCTTCCCTTCCTCTATGGTATGGAGCCGTCCGTCGGTCTGGGCATGCTGATGGGACTGGTCGCGGTGGTACCTACCGGCGATACCTTTACCTCGGTGCTGATGGGCATTCCCGGCTCCAGCGCTTCCCAGGCCACGGTCATGGACGGCTTTCCCCTCGCCAAGCAGGGCCAGGCGGCCCGCGCCCTCTCCGCCGCCTTCACCTCCTCGCTGATCGGCGGGGTGGCGGGGGCCATCATCCTCAGCGGCTTCATCATAGTGGCACGGCCACTGGTGCTGTCGTTTTCCTCGGCGGAGCTGTTCATGCTCACCCTGCTGGGGCTGAGCGTGGTCGCCGCCCTCTCCGGCGGCAACCTGTTCAAGGGACTGGCCGCCTGTGGCGTCGGCCTGTTGGTCGGCACCATAGGCGCGGCCCCGGCCACCGGGGAATTCCGCATGACCCTGGGCATCGACTATCTGTACGACGGCATTCCCCTGGTGGTGGTGGGACTGGGCATCTTCGCCCTGCCCGAAATCATCGAGCTGCTGATCCGCAACAAGTCCATTTCCGGCAAGGGCAATACCCTCGGCAGCGGCTGGGGGCAGGGCGTCAAGGACGTCTTCAGAAACCTGCCGCTGGTGGGCAAGTGCTCGGTGTTCGGCAGCCTGGTCGGGGCCATCCCCGGCCTGGCCGGCTCGGTGGTGGACTGGATGACCTACGGCTTCGCCATGCAATCGAGCAAGGACAAGTCCAACTTCGGCAAGGGGGACATACGTGGCGTGATCGCCCCCGAGTCCGCCAACAACGCCTGCGCCAGCGGCAGCATGATCCCCACGCTGCTGTTCGGGGTGCCCGGTTCGGGCACGGCGGCGGTGTTCCTCGGCGGCATGCTGCTGCTCGGCATCCAGCCCGGGATTTCCATGGTGGGCTCAAACCTGAGCCTGACCTACACCATTGTCTGGTCCCTGGCCCTGGCCAATATCCTCGGTGCCCTGCTCTGCCTGGGGCTGGCTTCGCCGGTGGCCATGCTCACCCGGATCCCGTTTTCGCGCATGGCCCCGGTGCTGCTCACCCTGATCCTGTTCGCCGCCTACCAGGCCACCCAGAGCCTGGGTGACTTCGTGGTACTGGCCGTCATCGCCACCCTGGGGATCTTGCTGAAGAGCGCCAACTGGTCTCGCCCGGCTTTTCTGATCGGCTTTGTGCTGGCGGCCGGTGCCGAGAACTACTTCTTCCAGAGCATCCAGTTCTACGGTTACGGCTGGATGCAGCGGCCCGGAGTGCTGATCATCGCCACCTTGATCCTGCTGAGCATCGTCGTGCCCTTGATCCGCAAGCGTTTGGCTGCCAAGGCGCAGCCACAGGAAGACTCGCTGGAACAGCCAGCCCGCACGCCGCTGAACTGGCTGGACGGCGCCATTATTGCGCTGCTGCTTATCGCCTGCGCTATCGCCCTGTTCGATGTGTGGGGGCGTTCAGAGTTGACCCGGGCCTTCCCGCTGTTCGCTATCCTGCTCACCGCCGGATCCGCCCTGGCGCTGGTCTTCGGCTCGCGTCGACGTAAAGCCGAACCCGGCACCGGCAGTCAGAAAGTAGGCCGGGAACTGCTCTATATCAGCCTGTTCCTCGGTATTGCCCTGCTCTATTTCACCCTGGGCTTTATCAGCACCTCTGTGGTCTTCACCCTGCTGTTCCTGCGCCTGTTCACCGGCTCCCGCTGGCGACTGTCGGGCACGGTGGCGGCGGGCCAGCTGCTGTTTCTGGTGGGCATCGGCAAGGCCATGAGCATCGACTACCCCGCCGGCCTGCTGGACCCCTACCTGCTGAGCCTGATCAACCTGTAACCCTGGCGGGGCTCCCGAGTCCCGCCTTATTCAACAAAAGGACCTCATCGTGCTTGAACACTACCGCAAACAGGCCGCCGAGCGTGCCGCCGACGGCCTGGCCCCCCTGCCCCTGAACGCCACCCAGGTGGCCGCCCTGGTTGAACACCTCAAGAACCCACCCGCCGGCGAAGCATCCTTCCTTGATGAACTCCTTTCTACCCGTATTCCCCCCGGTGTCGACGAAGCCGCCTATGTGAAGGCCGGTTTCCTCGCCGCCGTGGCCAAGGGCGAAGTGAGTTCCCCCGTGGTCTCTGCCGCCCAGGCCACCGAGCTGCTGGGCACCATGCAGGGCGGCTACAATATCCAGCCGCTGATCGCGTTGCTCGACGTCGACGCCCTGGCTCCCATCGCCGCCAAAGCCCTGTCCCACACCCTGCTGATGTTCGACGCCTTCCACGACGTGGCCGACAAGGCCAAGGCCGGCAACGGCCATGCTCAGCAGGTATTGCAGTCCTGGGCCGAGGCCGAGTGGTTCCTGAGCCGTCCCGCCCTGGCCGACAAGATCACCATGACCGTGTTCAAGGTGCCCGGTGAAACCAACACCGACGACCTGTCCCCGGCCCAGGATGCCTGGTCCCGCCCGGATATCCCGCTGCACGCCCTGGCCATGCTGAAGAACGCCCGCCCCGGCATCGCCCCGGATCAGGATGGCGTCGTGGGCCCGAGCGCCGCCATCGAGGCGCTGAAGGAAAAAGGCTTCCCCCTGGCCTACGTGGGTGACGTGGTCGGGACCGGCTCCAGCCGCAAGTCCGCCACCAACTCGGTGCTCTGGCACATGGGCGACGACATCCCCTTCGTGCCCAACAAGCGCGCCGGCGGTGTGTGCATCGGCAACAAGATTGCCCCCATCTTCTTCAACACCATGGAAGATGCCGGCGCCCTGCCCATCGAATGCGACGTGACCAGACTCAATACCGGCGATGTCATCGACATCTACCCCTATGAAGGCAAAGTGTGCCGCCACGGCAGCGACGAGGTGCTGGCCGAATTCAAACTCAAGACCGAGGTGCTGCTGGACGAAGTGCGCGCCGGTGGCCGTATTCCGCTGATCATCGGCCGCGGCCTGACCGACAAGGCCCGCGAGGCGCTGGGCCTGGGCCACTCCGAGGTATTCAAGCGCCCGGCCGACGTGGCCGATTCCGGCAAGGGTTACACCCTGGCCCAGAAGATGGTGGGCAAGGCCTGCGGCGTGGCGGGCGTGCGCCCCGGCCAGTACTGCGAGCCCAGGATGACCACCGTCGGCTCCCAGGACACCACCGGCCCCATGACCCGGGACGAGCTGAAGGACCTGGCCTGCCTCGGCTTTTCCGCCGACCTGACCATGCAGTCGTTCTGCCACACCGCCGCCTATCCCAAGCCGGTGGACGTGGTGACCCACCACACCCTGCCCGACTTCATCATGAACCGGGGCGGCGTATCCCTGCGCCCGGGCGACGGCGTCATCCACTCCTGGCTGAACCGCATGCTGCTGCCCGATACCGTGGGCACCGGCGGTGACTCCCACACCCGTTTCCCCATCGGCATCTCCTTCCCGGCGGGCTCCGGCCTGGTGGCCTTCGCCGCCGCCACCGGCGTGATGCCGCTGGACATGCCCGAGTCGGTGCTGGTGCGCTTCAAGGGCGAGATGCAGCCCGGCATCACCCTGCGCGACCTGGTGCACGCCATTCCCTACTACGGCATCAAGCACGGCCTGCTGACCGTGGCCAAGGAAGGCAAGATCAACGAATTCTCCGGCCGGGTGCTGGAAATCGAGGGCCTGCCCCAACTGAAGGTGGAGCAGGCGTTCGAGCTGGCCGATGCCACCGCCGAGCGTTCCGCCGCCGGCTGTACCATCAAGCTGGACCAGGAGCCGATCGCCGAGTACCTGAACTCCAACATCGTGATGCTGAAGTGGATGATCGCCGAAGGTTACGGCGACCGGCGTACCCTGGAACGGCGCATCAAGGGCATGGAAGATTGGCTGGCCAACCCGGAGCTGATGGCCGCGGACGCCGATGCCGAGTACGCCCATGTGCTGGAAATCGACATGAGCGAGATCAAGGAGCCCATCCTGTGCGCGCCCAACGATCCGGACGACGCCCGCCTGCTGTCCGAGGTGCAGGGCGAGCCGATCGAGGAGGTGTTCATCGGCTCCTGCATGACCAACATCGGCCACTTCCGCGCCGCCGGCAAGCTGCTGGACAAGTTCAAGGGCCAGCTGCCGACCCGGTTGTGGGTGGCGCCGCCGACCAAGATGGACAAGGATCAGCTGACCAGTGAAGGCTACTACGGCATCTTCGGCCGGGTCGGTGCCCGCATCGAGATCCCGGGCTGCTCCCTGTGCATGGGTAACCAGGCGCGGGTGGCGGACAACAGCACGGTGGTGTCCACCTCCACCCGTAACTTCCCCAACCGTCTGGGCAAGGGCGCCAACGTTTACCTGGCGTCGGCCGAGCTGGCGGCGGTGGCGGCCATCCACGGCAAGCTGCCGACCGTTGAGGAGTACCAGGAGTACGCCAAGGAGCTGAACGCCACGGCGGCGGATACCTACCGCTACCTGAACTTCGACGAGCTGGACAGCTACCTGGAGAAAGCCGACACCGTGATCTTCCAGCAGGCCATCTGAGCGCCGCGTTGAAACACGGCTAACCAAAGCCAGCCTCCGGGCTGGCTTTTGCAGACTGCTGACACACCTTCGTCTTACTCCGTGGTCACTCCCGCGAAGGCGGGAGTCCAGTGCGATATGTCATGGATCTCCGCCTTCGCGGAGATGACCAGGGTTAAACAGCGACGACAAAGGGAAATATCTGACAAAAAAAGCAGGTAATGGACGTTGTCATCACGCTGAAAGCCAGCCCGAAGCTGGCTTTTTGGCAAGGGTGATTAAGCCGGTGCCGGCCTCACCCGCCGCAACATGACGTCCCGGTAATCACCTTACACCTCCCGCTCGAACAACTCCCCAAGCCGTACCTTGTAGGCTTCCCGGATATGGTTGCGGGCGGCCTGTTCTGCGGCCGCCGCATCACGCTGCTCGATGGCATCCACGATAAGGCCGTGCTCCCGGCGGGCCGCCTCGGGCCGGCCGGCCTTGGCCAGGGTGGTAGGCCCGAGCAGCATCATCGACTCCTGCAGGGAGTTGAGCATCTTCAGCAGATAGCGATTGTGGGCACAGCGATAGAGGGTGCCGTGAAACAGCCGGTTGTTCTTGACCAGATCCGCCGGCTCGCTGAACTGGGCGTCCCGTTCGCTGATCTCCCGCAGGAAAGTGATCTCCACTTCGGAAGCATGGCGGGCGGCCAGGAAGGCGGCGGTGCCTTCCAGCACCTCCCGCATCGCATACAGCTCGTTGATCATGGCGTGGTCCAGCTCGGTCACTATCATGCCCCGGCTGGGGTCATTGGCCACCAGGCCCTCCATCAACAACCGGTTCAGCGCCTCTCGTACCGGCGTCCGGCTCAAGCCGGTACGGGTGGCCAGATCCGCCTCCCTCACCCGGGTTCCGGGCACCAGGGTGCCTTCCTTGATGGCATCGAGAATAAAACGATAGGCGAGTTCGCTGCGCGATTCGCCACGCTCGCTGGTGGCGTCATCCAGGGGTTTGGGTGTTTTTTTGGCTGTAGACATAAGCGTCGGATCACAAATTGAACATGTCGGGATAATACCAAGTGATACCGCTGTTGTCATTTTGTGTACCAATGTATACATTTGCATTCACTAGTATTCAGAAAGGGATTCAAGATGATGCAAGAGACCCATCAGGCAACGACGGACTGGCTAAAGGCCAGCTACGACGTGCTGGTCATAGGCGGCGGCAATGCCGCCCTGTGCGCCGCCCTGTCGGCCCGTGAGCAGGGGGCCCGCGTGCTGCTGCTGGAAAGCGCGCCCAAAGTCTGGCGCGGCGGCAACAGTAGCCATACCCGCAACCTGCGCTGCATGCACAAGGCCCCGACCGCGGTGTTGAACGACGCCTATCTGGAAGAGGAGTTTTTCGAGGACGTCTGGCGCGTGACCGGCGGACAGACCGATGAAGCGCTGGCCCGCCACGTGATCCGGGCTTCGGAAACCTGCACCGACTGGATGACCGGCTACGGGGTCCGCTTCCAGCCGTCCCTGGGCGGCACCCTGCATCTCGGCCGCACCAACGCCTTCTTCCTCGGCGGCGGCAAGGCCCTGGTCAATACCTACTACAAGGCGGCGGAGCGGATGGGGGTGACCATCGTCTATGAAGCCGAGGCGCTGGAGCTGGCGTTCCGGGGCAACCGTTTCGAGCATGCGGTCGTCCACTGGCAGGGCAACAACCACAAAGTGAGCGCCCGTTCCCTGGTGGTGGCTTCCGGCGGCTTCGAATCCAACCGGGAGTGGCTGGAAGAGGCCTGGGGCCCGGTGGCCAGGAATTTCCGCATTCGCGGCACCCGCTTCAACCAGGGCAAGATGCTGCGCTCCCTGCTCGACAACGACGCGCTCGCCATCGGCGATCCCACCCAGGGCCACGCGGTCGCAATCGACGCCCGCTCTCCCGAATACGACGGCGGTATCGTGACCCGGGTCGACTGCGTTTCCTTAGGCATAGTGGTCAACAACCAGGGCAAGCGCTTCTACGACGAGGGCGAGGATTTCTGGCCCAAACGCTATGCCATCTGGGGGCGGCTGGTCGCCGGCCAGCCCGACCAGATCGCCTTCTCCATCACCGACGCCAAGGCGGTAGGCCGCTTTATGCCCTCGGTCTTTCCCCCGGAGCAGGCCAATACCCTCGAGGAGCTGGCGAGAAAGCTGAATATTCCGGTGCATCCCCTGCTCAATACCGTGAAGGAATACAACGCGGCGGTGCAGCCCGGCGACTTCGATCACAGCGTGCTCGACAACTGCCGCACCCAGGGAGCCACCCCCGAGAAAACCCACTGGGCGCAAACCATCGACAGCCCGCCCTTCTTCGGCTACCCGCTGCGCACCGGCATCACCTTCACCTATCTGGGGGTGCAGGTGGACGAGACCGCGAGGATGAAAATGAACAGCGGCGACATGGCGGACAACGTGTTCGCCGCCGGCGAGGTGATGGCGGGCAACATTCTCGGCAAGGGTTATGTCGCCGGTTTCGGCATGACCATAGGCACTGTATTTGGACGTATAGCCGGCGCGGAGGCCGCTCGAAATGCAAAAAATTGATGTACTGATCCAGGAAGCGGACAAGAACCTGACCATCTGCAACGCCTGTCGTTACTGCGAAGGCTTTTGCCCGGTGTTCCCGGCCATGGAGCGGCGGCAAAGCTTCGGGGCCGCCGATATCAACTACCTGGCCAACCTCTGCCACAACTGCAGCGAGTGCTACTACGCCTGCCAGTACGCACCGCCCCACGAGTTCGGGGTCAATATTCCCCAGTCGCTGGCCAAGATCAGGAAAGCCTCGTACCAGCACTATGCCTGGCCCGGCCCCTTCGCCCGCCTGTTCAACAAAAACGGCCTGGTCGCCTCCCTCGCCCTGGGGCTGGGCGCCAGCATCATACTGCTGTTGTTCATCGCCCTGAACGGCGGTCTGGGGCAGCTGTTCTCCAGCCACCATGGCGGGGATTTTTACGCCTTCTTCCCCCACAACACCCTGGTGCTGGCCTTCGGCAGCGTGTTCCTGTTCGCCATGCTGGCCCTGTTGATGGGCTTCCTCAACTTCTGGCGCGACAGCGGGGAAAAGATAAGGGATCTGGGTCACCTTTCCGCCTGGCGGCAGGCCTGGTCCGACGCCCTCAGCCTGCGCCATCTGCATGGCCAGGAAGACCGGGGTTGCACCTATCCGGACGACAACCATTCCCACTGGCGCCGGTATTTCCACCACTTCACCGCCTATGGCTTCATGCTGTGCTTCGCCGCCACCGCCACCGCCACCCTGTTTCACTATGTCCTCGGCTGGAGCGCCCCCTACGGCTTCTTCAGCCTGCCCAAGCTGCTCGGCACCCTGGGCGGACTCGGCCTGCTGATCGGCCCCGCCGGCCTGCTGTATCTGAAGCGCAAGCGGGATCCCAATACCGCCGACGTGGAGCAGACCGGTATGGATATCGCCTTTATCGCCCTGCTCTGGCTCACCGCCTTCACCGGACTGCTGCTGATGGTGCTGCGGGAAACCGGCCTGCTCGGCCTGATGCTGGTGATCCACCTCGGTTTCGTGATGTCGCTGTTTCTCACCCTGCCCTACGGCAAGTTCGTGCACGGCCTATACCGCCTCGGCGCCCTGCTGAAAAATGCCCTGGAACAACGCCGGGAAGAACAGGGGGTAGCCCTGGTCAGCAAGCCCCGCGAGAGCGGCGTCAAGTTTTACCAATCCATAAAAAACAATAAATAACAGGAAGTTACCAAAGCAACCATGGAGGCAATAACATGAATATTTTTTCCGGAATACTGAAAAATCGGACTTCTGCCAGCCTGCTGGCGGCCCTGCTGCTGCCCGGCGCCACCCTGACCGCCGAGCCCGGCTGGCAACCGAGCCGGGCCATCGAATATATCGCACCGGCCAACCCCGGCGGCGGCTGGGACACCCTGGCCAGAACCACGGCCCGGGTGATCATGCAGGAACAGCTCAGCCCGCAGAGCTTCGCCACCATCAACGTACCCGGGGGTGGCGGTGCCGTAGCCTGGGCCCAGATAGCCCGGGATCGCCAGAATCCCCACAAGCTGTTCGTCACCAGCCCGCCCCTGATCCTGGTGCCGCTGGCGGGGATGTCCCGCTACGGCCATGAAGATTTTACCCCCATCGCCCGGTTGATCACCGACTCGGCGACCGTGCTGGTGCGCAAGGACTCACCCTACCAGACCCTGAATGACCTGCTGGATGCGATGCGTGAAAACCCGCGGCTCAGCATCGGCGGCGGCAGCGCCCCCGGCTCATTGCACCATGTTTCCTTCGCCGGCCTGGTCATGGCCGCCGGGCTGAACGCCCGGGAGGTGAACTACGTTTCCTATTCCGGTGGCGGTGAGGCCATCATCAGCCTGCTGGGCGGGCACATAGAGGCGGTCAGCGCCGGTATCGGCGAGTCATCGGGGCAGATTGCCGAGTCGGGCCAACTGCGCGCCCTGGGTATTGCCGCCGAGGAGCGGCTGCCGGGTGCCCTGGCGGATATCCCCACCTACAAGGAGCGAGGGGTGGATTACACCTTCGATATCTGGCGCGGCGTCATGGGTCCCAAGGAAATGCCGGCCGATGCCGTGGCTTACTACCAAGACCTCTACGTACGCATGATGAACAGTGAAGGCTGGCAGCAGGCCCGGGATCAATTGTCCTGGACCGACGCCTACCTGGACAGTCAGCAATTCGGCATCTTCCTGGATCAGCAGAAGAAACAGTTCGGCCGGGTACTGGCAGAGCTGGGCCTCCTCAAGCAATAAACGGATGAATATCGGCGGTGCTCCGGCGGGAGCCCCGCCATCCCCAAACATGGCGGAATGAGGCAATGAAACACATCAATAGTAATAGAATCATAGGTCTACTCATGGGACTGGTGTCACTGGGTTACCTGTGGATGGCCTTCCGGATCCCCACTTTCCCGATGCCGAGACCCATCGATTCGGACTGGTTCCCCAAACTGCTGGGCATCGCCCTGCTGCTGCTGTCCATACTGTTGTGCCTGGAAAAACAGGACACCCCGACAAAGAAAGAAAAGGCTGCGCAGAAGGCCAGCAAGGTTAGGGGGCAAACTCCTCCACCAACTACCCAGTTCCTGATCACCCTGCTTGCCATCGCCGGCTACGCCTTCGGCCTTGAATGGCTGGGTTTTGTCCTTGCTTCCTGCCTGTTCGGCATCGGCCTGAGCTACTGCTACGGCTATCGGCGCCACCTCATCAGTGCCGTGGCAACGCTGGCGGTGGTGCTGTCCCTGTACCTGATCATGACCCGGCTGCTCGAGGTGCATTTGCCTCGGGGCCTGTTACCGCTTTAACCACACAACGAGAACTTCGCAATGGACGCACTCAATGGTGTGCTCACCGGCTTTAGTGTCGCCTTTGAGCCAATGAACCTGCTCTATGTCTTTATCGGGGTCTTCGCCGGCACCATTATCGGTATGCTGCCGGGCCTGGGGCCCATCAGCGCCCTGGCCCTGATGATCCCCATGACCTTCGGCATGGATCCCTCCTCGGCCCTGATCCTGATGGCCGGGGTCTATTACGGCGCCATCTTCGGCGGCTCCACCTCTTCCATCCTGCTCAACGCCCCCGGCGTTGCCAGCACCGTCGCCACCTCCTTCGACGGGTATCCCCTGGCCCGCCAGGGCATGGCCGGCAAGGCCATGGCCATCGCCGCCTACTCCTCCTTCGTCGGCGGCACCCTCTCGGCCGTGGCCCTGATGCTGGTGGCGCCCCTGCTGGCGACAGTGGCGGTCAGTTTCGGCCCGGCCGAATATTTCGCCTTGATGCTGCTCGGCCTGACCGCCGTGGTCAGCCTGTCCGGCAAGTCCCTGGTCAAGGGCTTGATGGCGGCGGTGATCGGCATGATGATCTCGATTGTCGGTATCGATCTGCAGACCGGCACCGAGCGCTACACCTTCGGCAACCTGCACCTGCTCAACGGGGTCGAATTCCTGGTGGTCGCACTCGGCATCTTCGCCCTGGCGGAGGTGTTCAACATGGTGCTGCAGCACAAGGAAAATCAGGCATCGGGCAACAGCGCCCATATCGGCTCGCTCCGGCTGTCGCGCCGCGAAGTGAAAGAAATTGCCGCCCCCACCGGACGCAGCTCCCTGCTGGGGTTCTTTGTCGGCATCCTGCCGGGCGCCGGTGCCACCGTGGCTTCCTTCCTCGGCTACATCATGGAAAAACGCCTGGCCAAGGACGGCCACAGCTTCGGCCAGGGCAACCTCAAGGGCGTTGCCGCGCCCGAGGCCGCCAACAATGCCGCCTGCACCGGCTCCTTTGTGCCGCTGCTGACCCTGGGGGTTCCCGGCTCCGGCACCACGGCCGTGCTGCTCGGTGCCCTGCTGATCATGGGCATCACGCCGGGCCCCACCATGATGGAACAAAGACCGGATGTGTTCTGGGGCGTTATCGCCAGCATGTATGTGGGCAATATCTTCCTGCTGGTACTGAACCTGCCGCTTATTCCCTATATCGCCAGGCTGCTCGACCTGCCCCGGCCACTGTTGCTGTCGCTCATCCTGATCTTCTGCATGGTCGGCATCTACGGCACCACCTTTGCCATAGCCGATCTGCTGTTGTTGCTGGGATTCGGCCTGCTGGGGCTCGGCATGAAACGCTTTGGATTTCCGACGGCCCCGCTCATCCTGGCCTTGATTCTCGGTGACATGATGGAGGAATCCCTGCGCCGGGCGCTGCAAATTTCCGATGGCAGCTGGCACACTTTCATCGACAAGCCGATCGCCCTCTGGCTGCTGGTGCTCACTGCGGTATCACTGCTTTTTCCGTTATTGAAGCTCGGGTTCACTCTCTTCGGGCAAAAGGCCGCATCGGCCTGACAGACCATCTTTCTCACAACGGGCACCGTCGGTAACGGCGCCCGATTTTGCTTTGTTTATGGCCCGCCCCGCTTTTCTGTTATCATGGTGGCAGTTTGCCCATCGGCAATGCCTCTCAATCGTCCGCCAGGACCTTATTTGTTCGGAGTCTCATGTCTTTTGCTTCCCTCGGCCTGAACGCACAGCTCGTTCAAGCCATCAATGAATGTGGTTACACAGAGCCCACCCCTATCCAGCGTCAGGCCATTCCGCTGGTGCTGAAAGGCGGCGACCTGCTCGCCGGTGCTCAGACCGGTACCGGCAAGACCGCCGGCTTCGGCCTGCCCATGCTGCAGCGGTTGAGTGAAACCAAGGCCAGCGCCCTGGCCAACGGCCGGGCGCCGGTTCGTGCCCTGGTGCTCACCCCCACCCGCGAGCTGGCCGCCCAGGTGGAGGAAAACCTGCGCGCCTATGCCAAGCATACCGATCTGCGCACCCTGGCCATGTTCGGCGGCGTCAGCATCAACCCGCAGATGAAGGCCCTCGGCCGCAAGGTGGACGTGGTAGTGGCCACCCCGGGCCGGCTGCTGGATCATGTGTCCCAGCGCTCCATCGATCTTTCCCGGGTCGAAATGCTGGTGCTGGATGAAGCCGACCGCATGCTGGACATGGGCTTTATCCGCGATATCCGCCGCATTCTGGCACTGTTGCCGAAAAAACGGCAAAACCTGTTGTTTTCCGCCACCTTCTCCAATGAAATCAAGGCGCTGGCCGAAGACCTGCTGCACCAGCCCGAGCACATCGAAGTGGCGGTACGCAACGCCACCGCCGAGACCATCTCCCAGCGTTTTTACGGGGTGGACAAGAACCGCAAGCGCGCCCTGCTCAGCTACCTGATCGGCCACCACAACTGGCGCCAGGTGCTGGTATTTACCCGCACCAAGCACGGCGCCAACCGGTTGGCGATGCAGCTCGACAAGGACGGCCTGCCGGCCATGGCCATCCACGGCGACAAGAGCCAGGGTGCCCGCACCCGGGCCCTGAGCCAGTTCAAGGACGGCCAGCTGCGGGTGCTGGTAGCCACCGATATCGCCGCCCGCGGCATCGACATCAGCGAGTTGCCCCACGTGGTCAACTACGAGCTGCCCCATGTGGCGGAAGACTATGTGCACCGCATCGGCCGCACCGGCCGGGCCGGAAGCACAGGTGAAGCCCTGTCACTGATCTGCCACGAAGAAAAACCGCTGCTCAAGGCCATCGAAAAGCTGATCAAGCAAAGCGCCGAACTGGAAATTCTGTCCGGCTTCGAGCCCGGTCCGGAAGAAGTCCAACCCGCCACCAAACCGCCGGCCAACAACCGCGGCCGGGGCAATGGCGGTGGCCGCGGTCGAGCCCCCACCGCAGCCAACAACAAGGCACCGCGCAGCAACAAACCCAACCGGCCCCAGCGCCACGGCCGCCACGACGGCTAACCCCCACAGCCCCGGCACCCGCCGGGGCTGTTTGTTTGATGACCAAGCCCGTTGCCCGGTATTCCCCCAGCACTGTCTTTAATAGTGGTCACCTCCGCGAAGGCGGAGGTCCATGACATATTGCACTGGACTCCCGCCTTCGCGGGAGCGACTACAGAGTAATACGAAGGTTTGTCGGCAATCTGTAGCTCCGGCACCCGCCGGGGCTGTTGCTTATTGCCGTCGGCGGTTGAGCCAGTGCACCCCGCCGCCGATCACCAGGCCCCAGAAAGCGCTGCCGATGCCGAACAAAGCCAGGCCCGAGGCGGTGATCATAAAGGTGAGCAGGGCCGCGTCCCGCTCCTGCTCGTTGGCCAGCGCCACCGTCAGGCTGTTGCCGATGGTACCGAGCAGCGCCAGGCCGGCGATGGCCATCACCAGCTCCACCGGCAGGGCAGCGAACAATCCCACCACGGTGGCGCCGAACAGCCCCATCAGCAGGTAGAACACTCCGGCCCATACCGCCGCCTTGTAGCGTTGCCCGGGATCCGGGTCCACCTCCTTGCCCATGCACACCGCCGCGCTGATCGCGGCCAGGTTGAAGGCGAAGCCGCCGAAAGGTGCCAGCAACAGGCCGGTGAGGCCGGTCCAGCCTACCAGCGGCGAGGCCGGGGTGTGGTAGCCGTGGGCCCGCAGCACGGCGATGCCGGGCACGTTCTGGGAAGCCATGGTCACCATGAACAGAGGGATGCCCACACCCAGCAGGCTGGTGAGGGAAAAGCTCGGCGTCATCAGCACCGGTCGGGCCAGTTGCCACTCGAAACCGTCGAAGCGCAGCAGGCCGGAGACACCGGCCACCAGCAGCCCGGCCACCAGGCTGAGCGGGATCACGTAGCGCGGCAACCGCCGGCGCAGGGCCAGGTAGGTGGTCAGCATCACCGCCACCAACAGCGGCTGAGTCTGGGCCGAGGCAAACAAGTCCAGGCCGAACCTCAGCAGCACCCCGCCCAGCATGGCCGCCGCCAGCCCCGCCGGCACCAGCCGCATGATCCTGTCGAACCAGCCGGTCAGGCCGCACAGCAGGATCAGCGCCGAGCTGAACAGGAAGACGCCGATGGCCTCGCTCATGGGCACCCCGGAGAGTGCCGTCACCAGCAGCGCCGCCCCCGGGGTCGACCAGGCGGTGAGCACCGGCTCCCGGTAGCGCAGGGAAAAACCGATGCAGGTCAGCCCCATGCCCAGCCCCAGCGCCCACATCCAGGAGCCGATCTCGGCCTGGCTGGCCCCGGCGGCGGCGGCCGCCTGGAAGATGATGGCCGCCGAACTGGTGTAACCGACCAGCACGGCGATAAAGCCGGCGGAAAGATGGGACAGGCTGAACATGGTGGGCTCCTGGCTGTGCGTTATAACGCATGATGGGATCATGCTAGCAAATGTATGCTATAACGCACAACAGCGAAACCAGCGGGAATAGTCGATGAAAGAGCTGAATCAATATCTGGCACAGACCCTCAGGGCACTGCGCCTGGAGCGGGGCTGGAGCCTGGACGCCTGCGCCCGGGAAACCGGGGTCAGCAAGGCGATGCTGGGCCAGATAGAGCGGGGCGAGTCCAGCCCCACCGTCGCCACCCTGTGGAAAATCGCCGGTGGCTTTCATACTTCCCTGTCCACCTTCCTGGAGCCGGTGCCCGAGCCGCACCCCGGCCCCCTCTACCGGCAGGCGGACGCGCTGCGCCGGCAACCGGCCAGCGACGGCATGCTGGTGGCCCCGCTGTTTCCCTTCGAGGCCCGCTTCGGCTTCGAGATGTTCGAGCTGACCCTGCTACCGGGCTACGAGCGGCGGTCGGATCCGCACGACAGCGGGGTGATCGAGCATGTCATCGTGCAGAGCGGGGAGATGGAGCTGCTGCTGGACGGGGAATGGCAGCGGCTGGGGCCAGGCGCGGCGGTGCGCTTCCACGCCGACCGGCCCCACGGCTATCGCAACCCGGGCACCGAGCCGGCCGTGTTCTACAACCTGATCCATTATCCGGCGGGAATCTAGGGTCGAATTTATTCGACCAGGCACGGCGCCGTGGTCGGGCGGTCCACAGAGGTGGCCCCTACGGCCTCCAGCTTCAGGCTTTAGGCCTTTCCTTCAGCAGTTCGGCGCACAGGCGAACGAAGTCGGAGGAGGTCACCATGCCCTGCAGCCGGCCTTCTTCGTCCACTACCGTCAGGCAGCCGTGCTTGTTGCTGAGGAAAAAGGGCACCACCTCGGTCAGCGGCGCCCTGGCATCCACACTCTCGAAGTCCGCATCGATGATGTCCATCACCCTGACCTGACGCTCGCGCCGCTCCAGGGCACTGACACCGTAATCCGCCAACAGGCCCATCACGGTGGCGATCATCCGCTTCTGGGTGAGCACCCCCAGCAGCTTGCCGCTGTCCTTATCCACCACCGGGATATGGCGAATGCTCTTCTCCCGCATCAGATCGTGGGCATCCTTCAGGCTGGCGTCCTGGGCCAGGGTCAGCAACTGGCGGGCCATGATATCGCCAACAGATTCTATAGCCATGGTCTGTCCTTTTTGTCTGGGGCCGGAACCTCATCATAGTATGCACCATGTTGTGACACAGAGACCGGGCCGGTGCAAACAAAAATGGCAAAAAAGCCCGGTAGATTCAGTCACTTCCCGGGCTTTCTAGCGTTCAGGCGTTTTCCGCCAACGGCTTGTGCCCCTCGCTCAGGTGCAGCAGGTCCACCAGGTCGTCACCGCTCACCGCGAAGGCCTGGCCGAACCCTTTGACGAAGAGTCCTTTCAGCGGCACCAGCCGGAACAGGTGGAAATCCCCCAGTCCGCTCAGGCCGGTAACGGTCTCGCCGAAACGCGCCTCGAGGGCCCGGATGCCGGCCTGCCATTCGGACGTATCCCGCGCCACCCGCTCGGGGCGGGCGTCGAAGGTCAGCCGCTTGCGGGCAAACAGCTGGCGGCTGTCCTGCTCGTCCTCGATCATCATCAAGGAGACCTTGGGATTGGCCAGCAGGTTGCGGGCATGGCGGGCAATTTCGCTGATCAGGATATAATAACCGTCTTCCCGCAGGGCGAAGGGGGCATAGCTGACATTGGGATTGCCCTCCCCGTCCACCGTGGCCAGCACCAGGGTTTGGGCCCGGTCACGGAATTCACGGATTTCGGGTTCCAGCCGGCCCTGCAGCCGGGCTTGTTTCTCAGTCATGGGCCAACTCCTTCAGTGCGTTGAATGCCTGTACCTGGTCGGGGAACAGTTCACCCCGTTCATCACGGCCCAGGTAAATTTTGAAAATACAGTGCTCCTCGGCATCGTAGAACACGATGGCATGGGCCTCCTTGCCCCTGTGGGGCCTGCTCAGCAGGGCGACATGGGCGATGGCCTCCAGCTTGAGGTGGCCGTGCAGTTGGCCCGGCTGGCCGAACAGGTTGAAATAGCCGTGGCCCAAGCGTCCCTTGGGCAGGGCGGCCTTGACCTCGAACACCGAGCCGGCCACCTCCACTATGGTGGTCACCGGCCCCCATTCAGCCACCCGTTCCAGTATGGTGCGGGCATGTTTACCCGCCACCGGGCGGCACAAACCGGCCGACAGCCGGCTGACCAGCTGCCACTCGCTGATCTCGAGCAGGGCTGCCATTTCCACCGTCCTGAGTCCCGGCTGCTCGGCCAGCAGCCGGGTGATCTTCTGGGTTAATTCCGACATTGTCATACCCTGTTAGACAGATTAAAACCGATAGAGGGCGCTGAGCTTGATATTGCGCCCGGGCTCATAGAGCTGCTCGAAGGCCCGGCGATAGTACCTGTCGGTCAGGTTGTCCGCCACCAGCCCGAGCTCCAGCCCGTCGAGGCGGCCCCGCCCGTACCAGTTGGCGCCCAAATCCAGCAGGGTATAGCCGTCGTAGTCCTGGCCGTGATCCGCCGGCACCCGCAACTGGCTGCTGGCGTGGGTCAGCCACGCCCCCAGCCTGAGCTGGCGATCGAGCAGCCAGTAACCGGCGCTGGCCACCCACTTGTCGGCGGGGATCCCTTCCAGGGCGCCGCCGTCGGACTTGTCCTTGCCCCGGGTGCGGCCGTAGGAAAGGCCCAGATCCAGATCCCGCCAGTCGTAGTTGAGCGCCAACTCGCCCCCTTTCAGCTCGGCGTTCTGCACGTTCTGGTAGCGGGTCTCGAACACCCGGTTGGCGAAATCCATGATCACCTGCTGCTCGATAAAATCCTCGACATCGTTGTCGAACAGGCTGGCGCTGAGCCTCAACCGGTCGTTCGCGGCCAGCACCCCGCCGAATTCGGCCCGGGCGATCAGCTCCTTCTGCGCCGCCTTTTCCGGGCGCAGATCCGGGTTGGGCACAAACATATTACTGCCCATGGGCCCCAGGCTGAAGTGGGTACCGGTGGTGTACAGCTCCTCGCTGGTCGGCGCCCGGAAGGCCTCATCGTAACGGGCCACCAGCTCCAGCCAGTCGGTGGCCTGCCAGCTCAGGGCCAAGGACCTGGACCACTCGCTCTCATCCCGCTTGGAACCCTCGATATTCCGGGCCTCGGTATCGAAGCGGTCGTAGCGCAGGGTCGGACTCAGGGTCCAGCCTTCGGCCAGGGGCAGGTCCGCCTGCACGAAGCCGCCGATCACCTCGGTGCGGCCGTCGGCCGGAACCGGCCTGCCTGTGCCGCCGCGTACCCCTTCGCTCTTGTCGTTGAACCAGTCCACCCCATAGGTCAGCCCGGCCCAGGGCAACCGGGTGCGGTTGACCAGGTTCAGGCCATGGGTGCGGTAGTCGGTACCGTCCTGCTGCTGCTGGGCAATGCGCCACTCGTCCACCCGGGTGCGGTTGCGGTACAGGGTGAAATCCAGATCCACCAGGGGCGAGGCGGGGTCGAACTGATAGCCAAGCACCGTATTGTCGTCCTGCCGCGACCGCTCGATAAGGGGGCTGCTGGTGCCGGCCTCGGCCGACGGGTTGCTCGGCACGGCTCCGTCCAACTCGTGGCGGCGGTGGGACAGGGTCAGCCGCTGGTGATCATCCAGCTGCCAGCCCAGCTTCACCATACCGCCCTTGCCCCGCTCCGCCGAGTCGACCAGATCCCGGCCATCGCCCAGGCGGATATCGTCGTTCTCCTGGTAGTAACCGTTCACCAGCACATCCACCTGTTCGCCCAGCAGGCCGTAGAGGGCCGCACTGGTCTTGTCGTTATCGGCAGCGGTGCCGTGGCTTTGCTTGGCGTAGCCGCCGAACAACTGGCCAGGCTTGAGCAGCTCCCGTCCATCCCGGCTGGTCTGGGCCACTACGCCACCGATGGCGCCGCTGCCCCAGAGGCTGCTGGCCGGGCCCTTGATCACATCGACCTGTTCCAGCAGTTCGGGATCCATCTGGTAGCTGCCCCTGTGACCCGCATTGAAGTTCTGGCGGGCACCGTCCACCAGTTGCAACACCCGGTTACCGGACAGGCCGCGGATCACCGGTGACTGGATATTGCCCCGAGGCCCGCCCGCAATCTCGATGTTGGGCTCATATTTCAGCGCCTCCGCCACCGTGTCGGGCTGGCGTTCGTCCAGTTGCTGGCGACTGACAACGGCCACACTGCGCTTGCTTTGCGCCACCGTACTGTTGTTGCGGCTGGCCTGGACCAGCACCTCGTCCGCCAGGCGTACCTCACCGGCCTGGGCCGGCAGCGCCAAGGCGGCAGTCATCGCCAGTGCCAGTGCCGACAGAGAGCCCATGGGGGCATTGCTTGTTGTTCTACGCACGCTAACCTCTCCCCTGAAAACAGTGGATGCAGGCTAATTCAATAACCAATCAAATACAATTCCTTCTCATTATCATTTATCATAGCAATAGACATCGCTTTAAAAATGCGTATTCTATTGCACCAGAATGTCACCACTATCTTGATCCGGGGATTTACCTTGAGTTTTCGTCGCTACGCCCTGTTTGCGCTGGCTTCCGTTATTCTGCATGGGCTGCTGGTTCAGGCCATGGAGCGCCAGGATCTGGAGATCGCCCTGGCACCCGACAGCAACCCGGGCCCGATCAGCGTGCAAATGCTGCCCACCGTGGCCCAGCCCGAACCGACGCCGCCGCAACCTGAACCCCTGCCGGAGCCCAAGCCCGAACCCAAACCCGAACCCAAGCCCGAACCCAAGCCGGTGCCCAAGCCGGTGCCCAAGCCCGAGCCCAAACCGGTGCCCAAGCCCGAGCCCAAACCGGAACCCAAGCCAGTGCCCAGGCCAGAGCCTCAGCCGGCACCCACGCCCATACCCGAGCCGCCGGCCAAGGTTGAACCCAAGCCGCAACCCCAGGTGGCCCAGAACAGTGCTCCCAAACGGATTGAAACCCCCAGTTTCAAGACCCGGCCCTCCCCCATTTCCTACCCTTCCCAGGCCCGCCGCCGGGGGCTGGAAGGCACCGTGGTGGTGGAAGTCTGGCTGGATGAAGAGGGCAAGCAGATCAAACGCCTGCTGGCCAGGTCGTCCGGCGTCAATGTGCTTGATCAAACGGCACTGAAGGGCATCGCCAAGTGGCGTTTCTCCGCTCATGTGGAAAACGGCCGTGCCATGGCCCACCGTGTACATATTCCCGTTCGTTTCAAATTGGATTAAATCATGTCGTTTCTGAACCAACTGCATCAACAACTGGGCCTGATGAGCTGGCCCCTGATCCTCTGCTCGGTGATCACCCTGGCGCTCTGGCTGGAGCGAGCCCTGTCTTTGCTGTGGACCAGCATGCGCGGCGAGCAGGAGAAACGACACCTGCGTCTGCATGGCAGTGCCTATCCGGATACCGAAATGGCAACACCCAAGTCGCTGATCCTGCAGGGCTGCTCTTTGCTGGTTCGCCACCGGGAGTGCGACAAGTCCACCCGCGAGGATCTGGCCTCGGTCTGGCTGCAGCAGCAGCGCCGCCGGCTCCATGCCGGTTTGCGGGTGCTGACCCTGGTGGGCGTCATCAGCCCGCTGCTGGGTCTGCTCGGCACCGTGCTGGGACTTATCGAAATGTTCAAAAGCATCAGCCTGAGCCAGGATCCGGTGACGCCATCACTGCTGGCGGACGGCCTGGGGCTGGCCATGAGCACCACTGCCGCCGGCTTGCTGATCGCCCTGCCGGCCATCGCCGGTGCCCAGCTGTTCGGGCTCTGGGCCGATCGCCTGCTCGACAAGCTCACCCATGAGCTGAACCAGTGCAATCTCTACCTGGAAGGCGTGGAGCTGGGAGGCAAGGCATGATAGGTCGCCCCGAGCCCGCCCAGTCCGGCTGGCGGGCGCTGACTCCCGACATCACGCCCCTGCTCGACATCATCTTTATCGTGCTGGTGTTCCTGATGCTCACCGCCAATATCCCGCTGATGTCGCTGGAGGTGGACTTGCCCAAGACCGACAGCGAAGCCCTGAGCAGTGTGCAGGACAACAAGGCCATGACCATCAACCTGCTGGCCGGGGATCCCGCCTGGGCCCTGCAGGGGGAAAAATACCCCGACTGGGAAAGTTTCAAGCCGGTGCTGCTCGAGCGACTGCCCGCGCTCAAGGAAGCCGAGCTGGTGCTGGCTTCCGATCGGGAGGTGACGGTGGACAGCATGATGAAACTGCTCGCCTTCCTGCAGGAGCACGAAATCCAGGCCACCCAGATCCTGATGGAGGAGGGGCAATGAAACCCCTCTGGCTCACGCCTCTGCTGCTGCTCGCCGGCTCGGCCTGGGCCGATGCCTCGCGCTTGCTCAGCGCCGGCAGTAGCCTGACCGAACTGGTACTGGCCCTGGACGCGGGCGACCGCCTGGTGGCGGTGGACAGCACCAGCGAGCTACCGGCCGAACTGACCCTGCCCCGCCTCGGTTATCATCGCCAGCTCAGTGCCGAGGGCATCCTGGCCCAGCAACCGAGCCTGGTGATCGGCAGCGAGGAGATGGGCCCCGAGCACACGCTCGCCCTGGTGCGCCGGGCCGGCGTGCAGGTGGAGCTGTTGCCCGAGGCCCTGACCGTCGCACAGCTACAGCAGAACATCGACCGCCTGGGTGAACTGCTGGACAAAACCGCCGAGGCCGATGCCCTGCAGTTGAGGGTGGGCGAACAGGCCCAAGCCCTGGCCGCCGGTTCCGTCGGCAAGAAGGTGGTGTTCCTGCTGCTGGGAGACGGCCGCTCGGTACAGGTGGCCGGCCACCATACCCTGGCCGACAGCCTGATCAACCTGGCCGGAGGCGACAATCCCGCCGCCGGGATGGAAGGCTACAAGCCAGTGGCCATGGAAGCCCTGGTCGCCATGGCACCCGACATCATCCTGGTCAGCCGCCGCCACCTTGAGCAGCAGGGCGACCCGTCCGAGCTGCTGCGCCAGTTCCCGCTGCTGCGCCGCACCCCGGCCGCCGGCGCCGGCGCCATAGTGCCGATCAACGGCAAGGCGCTAATCGGTGGCCTGGGGCTGTCCACCCTGGCGGAAGCCGAGCGCCTGCACAAGGACTGGTTCCGCCAGCCATGACTCGCCACCCCACCCTGTTGCCGCTGCTGCTGGCCCTGCTGCTGGCCACCGGCCTGCTGTCATTGGCCACGGGGCCCATGGCGCTGGAGTGGGGCAAGTTGCTGAACCCGTCCCGGCTCGACGCCACCGAAAGCCTGGTACTGCTGCATATCCGCCTGCCCCGCACCCTGCTCTGCCTGGCAGTGGGTGCCATTCTGGCCCTGTGCGGCGCCGTGCTACAGGGCCTGTTCCGCAATCCCCTGGCCGATCCGGGCATTATTGGCGTGTCCAGCGGCGCCGCCCTGGGAGCGGCCCTGTCCATGATGCTGCTGGCCCCAGTCGCCGCCGGGCTGCCGGCCTGGCTGGGCACCGGACTCACCTCCTTGATGGCCTTCGGCGGCGGCCTGATCACCACCCTGGCGGTCTACCGCCTGGCCCGCACGCCCCAAGGCACCTCGGTCAGCGTACTGCTGCTCGCCGGAGTGGCCGTCGCCGCCCTGGCCGGCGGTGTGCTCGGCCTGCTCAGCTACCTGGCCGACGATCAGACCCTGCGGGATCTCACCCTCTGGCAGATGGGCTCCCTGGCCCAGAGCAGCCTGCCGCAACTGGTGCTGGTCTGCCTCACCACCCTGGGGCTGATGGTGTTGCTGAGCCGCCAGGCCACGGCCCTCAACGCCCTGGCCCTGGGCGAAGCGGAGGCGGGTCATCTCGGGATAGACGTGCAGCGACTCAAGCGCCGGCTGGTGCTGTTGTCGGCCCTGGCGGTGGGGGTTTGCGTGGCGGCGGTGGGCATCATCGGCTTCGTCGGCCTGGTGGTACCCCACCTGGTGCGGCTGCTGACGGGGCCCGATCACCGGGGGCTGCTGCCCCTCTCCGCCCTCGCCGGTGCCTGGCTGCTGCTGCTGGCCGATATGCTGGCCCGCACCCTGGCGGCCCCGGCGGAAATGCCGGTCGGCATCGTCACCGCCCTGCTGGGCGCGCCCTTCTTTCTCTGGCTGCTGCTCAAGCAGAAAAGGGGCATAGGACTGGCATGACCCCTGCCCCACTCGAACTCCGCCATCTCTCCCTGCGGCTGCAGGGCAAGCCGCTGCTGGCCGACATTTACCTCCGGCTGCATTCGGGCCGGGTGACGGTACTGCTGGGGCCCAACGGCGCCGGCAAGAGCACCCTGTTCAAGTGCATCGCCGGCGACCTGGTGGCAAAAGGCGAGATCGAGCTGTTCGGCCGCCCACGCTCACTCTGGCCACGCCAGGAACTGGCCCGCCGCCTGGCGGTGCTGCCCCAGCAGTCGGGCCTGCAGTTTCCCTTCCTGGCGCGGGAGGTGGTGGCCATGGGCCGCATCCCCCACGACAGCCGGCAGCAGGAGAACAACCACATGGTGGAGTCGGCCATGGTCCGGGCCCAGGTCTGGCACCTGCGGGATGCCCCCTACCCCCGGCTGTCGGGAGGCGAACGGCAACGGGTGCACTTCGCCCGGGTGCTGGCCCAGCTGCAGGGAGAAAAGCAGCCCAAACTGCTGTTGCTGGACGAACCCACCTCGGCCCTGGATCTGGGCCAGCAGCACCAGCTGCTACAGGAGGCCCGCCGCCTGGCCGCCGAAGGCTGTGCCGTGCTGGTGATAGTGCATGATCTGAACCTGGCCGCCCGCTACGGCGACCACCTGGTGCTGATGCGAGAGGGCCGCATCAGCTGCGAGGGCGGGGCCGAACGGGTGCTCACCCCGGAAAACGTGGAGCATCACTTCGGCTACCGGGCCCGATTGCTGCAAAGCCCGGAAGGCCACAGGGTGCTGGTATGAATCAGATTTCGAAAAAACGGTACAGGCTGTCGACTCGGGTCGGGCAATCCGCCACCCGGTGCACCTTGTCTTCCGCCGCCTTGGGGCTCTCGTAGCTGACCCGGCAGCCCAGGGTGTCGGTCAGCTCATAGAGGTTGCCCTCGTCGTCGTAAAAGGTCACCAGCCAGCCCATGCTCAGGGTGTCGTGGCACACCCGGGCCGAGCGCAGTTTCCCCGCCTGATACAGCTCGCGCAGTTCACTTGTGGTCATGATGTCGCCCTCCCCGCCTGTCACTACAAGTATAGCGGCGGGGCCACTTCAGGCCGGGGTGTCCCCCGGCAAAGATCATCCGGCTCAGAAATGCCATTCCACATTCAGGGTAGGCGCATCGGTGTCGACCCCCGGCTTGCCGTGGTTGCCGTACTTGTTGCGCCAGTACTCGTAGCCCACCCCGACCCAGAAGGTGTTCTTCTTGTTGAAGGCCAGCTGGCCCACGTCCAGCATCAGCGAGGTGCGCAGCAGGTGCTCCGGCTTGGTCTCGTTGTTGAAGTAGTCCTTGCCCTTGGCGCCGTTGTAGTTGGTAAAGCCCTGGAACTTCAGCGGCAGGCCGGCGGCCTCGAACGGCAACCCCCAGGCCAGGTTGATCTGATAGTAGGGGTCGAAGCTCAGATCCTTGTGGGTGCAGAACGCCAGGCCGCAGTGGTTGCTCTCGTAGGCATAGTAGAGGCTCAGGTCGAGAAAACCGGGCACGTCGAATTTCAGGGTCGGCCCCACCGCCAGGAAGCGTTTGCGCGGCGCAAAGGCAGAGTTCTTGGTGTTGAGATCGAAGCCGGCGGTCAGCGCCACCTCCTTCACCGGGCCGAAACTGAGATCGGTCTCGAACAGCTTGCCCAGGTGCAGTTGGTGGCGATAGGCCAGGTAGAACTCGGTGGCGCCGTCGCTGCTGCCGCTGGCCGGATCCTCGCTGCCCGACTTCAGCACGTCCAGGTTGAAGTAGTTCTGGCCCAGGGAATAACCGCTGACGTGGGTCAGCTGCACTATGTTCTTGCTCACGTCCTGGGAATTGTTCGGCTCGGTAAAATCGGAACCATAGCGGTAGCCGATGAAGGTATCGGACCAGGTGGCCGCCTGCAGCGGGGCGGACAGGGCGAGAACGGTGGCGGCAACGGTAGCCAGTTTGTGCACTTTCATCTGTTTATTACTCCTTTAAATACCGGCCCGGATGGCCGGAATACTCCTGATAACAAGCGGTGGTACCCCGTCCGCGGACAAAGGTCACCCGCCCGGGCCCGCGGGGCCCGGGTATGGATAGGGATGATTGGGGTTACGAAACCTGGGGTTCGGCCAGTACCTTGGGCTCCCGGATGAGCTTCCTGAGCGCGCCCCAGGCCGCCCACGACAGCAAGGCGACACAGAGGAACAAAAGCCCGGCGCTCAGCGGCCGCTCGACGAAGGTCATGGGATCGCCGCGGGACAGCAGCAGGGCCCGGCGCAGGTTTTCCTCCAGCATGGGGCCCAGCACGAAACCGAGCAGCAGGGGCGCCGGGTTGAAGCCCAGCTTGGCCAGCAGGTAGCCGGCCGCCCCCACCAGGGCCACCACATAGACGTCGAACACATTGTTGTTGACGCTGTAGACCCCCAGGCAGATGAACACCAGTATTGCCGGGTAGAGCATGCTGAAGGGGATCCGCACCAGCGACACCCAGATGCCGATCAGCGGCAGGTTCAGCACCAGCAGCATCAGGTTGCCGAGGCCGAAGCTGACGATCAGCCCCCAGAACATGGCCGGGTTTTCCGACACCATCAGCGGCCCGGGCTGGATGCCGTGGATCATCATGGCGCCCAGCATCAGCGCCATCACCACGTCGCCGGGAATGCCCAGGGTCAGGGTGGGGATAAAGGCGGTCATGGCGCCGGCGTTGTTGGCCGCCTCGGGCCCGGCTACCCCTTCCACCGCCCCCTTGCCGAACCGGCCCGGCTCCCGGGACACCTTCTTCTCCACCGCGTAGGAAATAAAAGAGGCGATGGCGGCACCGGTGCCCGGCATGGCGCCGAAGAAACTGCCGATGGCGGTGCCACGCAGCATAGGGCACACCGAGCGCCGGACTTCGTCCCGCCCGGGCAGCATGGAACGCAGGCTGAACCTGGCGTTGACGCTGCCCGAGCCCCCCGCCCTGATGCTGGTGATCACCTCGGAGATGCCGAACAGCCCCATGGCCAGGGCCACCAGGTTGATACCGTCCATCAGTTCGGGCACCCCGAAGGTGAAGCGCGGCAGGCCGGTGTTCACGTCGGTGCCCACCACCCCCAGCAGCAGCCCCAGCACCACCATGGCCAGGCTCTTGGCCGGGGAGCCGGAACCCACCGCCGAGGCGGCAATCAGCCCCAGCAACATCAGAGAGAAATACTCCGCCGGGCCGAAGGCCAGCCCGACCCGGGACAGGGCGGAGCCGAAGCAGATCAACAGCAGCAGGCCGAGCATGGAACCCACGAAGGAACCGGTCATGGCGGTAAAGAGCGCCACCCCTGCCTTGCCCTGCTTCGCCAGGGGATATCCATCCAGGCTGGTTACCGCCGACGAGGGGGTACCCGGCAGGTTGAGCAGTATGGAGGCGATGGAGCCACCGTACTGGGAGCCATAAAACACCCCGGCCAGCATGGCGATGGCGGCGGTGGAAGGAATGTAGTAAGTGATGGGCAGCAGCAGCGAGATGGCCGCCATGGCACCCACCCCGGGCAATACCCCCACCAGGGTGCCCAGAAACACACCGATGAAGCAATACAGCAGCATGGTCGGCTGGATAGCGGCTTGCAGCCCCAGCCATAGTCCGTCAAAGATACCCATTGTCTGTTCCGATTATCCTCAGGTTTAAAACCGACCGGCTTGCCTGCCCAGGCAGGTACCGGCCACGACGGTAAGCTCGCGGGCCTCAGCCGCCCCAGGGCCAGGTCTTGATCGCCATGCCCAAGCCTAAGGAAAAAATCGAATAGGTAATGAGGGCGATCCCCAGCGCCACCTTGCACTTGGTGCCCCAGCCCAGCTTGCGATCAGGCACCAGGGCCAACAGCACGGCTACCAGGGTGGCCACCACCAGGCCGGCCAGGGTCAGCAGGCCGCCGAACACCGCTATGCTGAGGATGACGAACAAGGCGCTGCCCCACTCGGAGCTCATCGGTTCGCCGGCGCGGAACCAGGCCGGGATGGCGATGAGGACGCCCAGCAGCACCAGTACGCCGCCCAGAATCACCGGCAGGAAGCCGGGCCCCATGTTGTGAACGCCGCCGAACTGATAATGCACCTGGCCGTACCAGGCGGCGAAGAGGCCGACGGCGGCAAGGCCGGCCCCTCCGGTGATACCTTTGATATCTCGCTTCAACATGGCAAAACCCTCCTCCTCGTTTCGCCGTCCCCGTCCGGGGATTCCCCTCTCGCCGGCGGCGGGGGCCAAGCCCCCGCCGGCCGGGCTCAGCTGCCCCGGATGTCGAGCTGCTCGATCAGAGCCGACAGCCGGGCATGGTCGTCCGCATTGATGGCCCCCAGGGCCTCGGGCTCGCCGCCCACCGGCACGGCGCCGAAGCTCGCCAGTTGCTCCGCCACCTCCGGTAGCTGCAGGATGTCGTTCAGATGTTGGTTGAGCAGGCGAACCACTTCGTCGTCGGTACCCTTCGGCGCCATCAACCCGTGCCAGGCGCCGAGGCGCACCTGGTCGTAGCCCTGCTCGGCAACGGTGGCCAGCTCCGGCAGCACCGGCGAACGCTCCGGATCGGTCACCGCCACCGGCACCAGCTGGCCCGACTCGATCAGTTGGGCCACGGGGCCGTAGACCACGTAACCCAGGTCCACATGGCCGGCGAGCAGATCCGGAATGATCGGGCCGATGCCCCGGTAGGGAATGTGCAGCACCTTGATGTCGGCGGCGCTGTTGAGCCATTCGGCGGCAATGTGCATGGGCGAGCCGGCGCCGGGGCTGGCGTAGCTGAGCCGCTTGCCGTCGCGGGACTGGCTGACCAGATCCGCCACGCTGGTGATGCCGGACTTGGGATTGGCCACCAGCAGCACCGACTGCTTGCTGGCCAGGATCACCGGCTCGAAACCGTCGAGCACGTCGTAGCGGGACTCCTTGGGCAGAGCCATCACCAGCGGCGCCGTGGTGAAGGTGTTGGGGGTGAACAGCAGGGTGTGGCCGTCGGCCTTGGCCCGGCTGACATAGCTGTTGCCGATGGTGCCCGCCGCCCCGGGGCGGTTCTCCACGATCACCGGCTGCCCCAGGCGGCTGGTGAGCTTGTCGGCGAACAGCCGGGCGATGGCATCCACGTCGCCGCCCGGCGGGTAGGACACCACGATGGACACCGGCTTGCTGGGATAGCCGTCGGCCTGCACTCCCCCGGCCAGCAGGGTGGCGGCGGCCATGGCCGCGCCGATAAAGAGTCTGCGAGTCAATTCCATTTTGCTCTCCTTGGCATCCGAAGAATGCCGTTGAATCCGAGGACACCGGGAGCCAATTGCGCCCGGCATTAAAGTTTTACATACAAAACAATGTTTCTTATGTGACAAGGCGAACTCTAAAACGCTTTGTTTCCCCCTGTCAAACCAAAATTGAAACAATTTTTTAACACTCATCCAGCCGGATCCCGGCACCTGTCGGCAGGGCCGGCAGCCACCGCGCCAGCGGCAAAAAGAAACGGCCGGCTACGCCAGGACCGCGGGCACGACGGGGCCGTCACGCCCCCCCTTTGCCCTTCCCAGAGCACCGGTGTCGCCTGATGGCGTTACCTTCAGCCGGCGTCAATGCTTGGAAGGGGCAGCGGGGATTGCCTCCACCGACCGTCACATGCCATGGACGGCATATGCGAGCCTACATGGATGTACTTGCAGCGTGTCGGTGGAGGTGGCCCTGTTGCCTCTTCGCCGGGTCGTAACAGCCAATACCCGCAAAGATCGTGCTCAGCTTCCAGCGGCGCTTTCCACAGACTGGAGCCGACGCAATGCATCCCCGGCTCCGCTTCCTCCCCGGCAGCAAAACACCGCCGTTGGCAGATATGCGCCTTGCCGGTGGAGCGCTGGCGGCCCGCCCGCGCCCCAACCTTATGCAGGCCAACGTTTACACAGCTCGGTGCCCGGTCGGCCCCTTCTCCCGCTCAGTACAGCTTCTTCTGGGGCGGGCCGGCGAAGTTGAGCGGGCCTATGCCGTTCATCTCCACTTCCACCAGGGCCGGGCCCTGCACCGCCATGGCCTCGCCGATGGCCTGCTCGAACTCGGCCAGGCTGGCCGCCTTCCAGCTGGCCAGGCCCACGGCCTCGCCCAGGGCCTTGAAGTCGGGGGCGTGCAGCTGGTTGAAGTACTGGCGGCCGCCGAAGTACTGGTTCTGGATGCCGCGCATCACCCCGTAGCCGCCGTCGTTCATCACCAGCAGCACCAGGTTGGTATGCTCCTGCACCATGGTCGCCAGCTCGCCCACCCCCAGCATCAGGCCGCCGTCGCCCACCAGGCCCACCACCTTGCGCTCCGGGTTGGCGACGGCGGCGCCGATGGCCATGGCCAGGCCCATGCCGATGGCGCCGGCCAGGGAGTGGATATTGGAGTTGGGCACCTGGATGGGGAACAGCCGGCTGCCCCAGGTGCTGCCGGACATGGTGATGTCGCGCACCAGGATGCCATCATCCGGCAGCGCCGCCCGCAGTTGGCCGCAGAGGGTGGCATAGGGTCCGAGCTGCTCGGTGAGCGCCGCCACCGCCGCCGTTTTCGCCTCGGTGATGGCCCGGTCGAACTCGGGATTGGCCTTGGCCTGCCCCTGCAGCGCCGCCACCAGGGCGGCCAGCACCGTCTTGGCATCGCCGCAGAGGAAATGGTCCACCAGGTAGTTGCGCTGGGCCGCCGCCGGATTGGCGTCCACCTGGTACAGGGGGCGCGGCAGGGCCAGGGAATAGGTGCGGGTCTCGTTGCTGCGCAGGCGCGAACCCACCACCAGCGCCAGGTCGCAGTCGGCCATCAGCGCCTCGACCGCCGCCGAGTTGTGGAAGGCGCCCAGGCTGCGCGGGTGGGCATCGGGCAGGATGCCGCGGCCGTGGGTGGAGGAGATCACCGCCACCCCCAGATCCGCCAGCGCCGCCACCTCCTCGATGCAGTGCAGGGCGCCGCCGCCCACCCACAGCAGCGGGCGCCTGGCCGCCTTCAGCGCCGCCGCCAGGGCGGCCAACTCCGGCTGTGCCGGCGCAGGCACAGCCAGGGGGCGTACCGGGCCCAGTTCGGCGGGCAGGCTGATCTCCGCCGCCTGCACGTCGATGGGCAGTTCCACGCTCACCGGCCCCATGGGCACCGTGGTGGCCACGCGGATCGCCTCGCGCAGCACGCCCACCGCCTGTTCCGGGCTGGTGATGCGGAAGGCCGCCTTGCTGCTGGCCTTGAGGAACGTCAGTTGGTCCCGGGTCTCGTGGATGAAGCTGGCGTCCCGGTCCAGGTATTCCCGCTCCACCTGGCCGGTGAGGTGAATCAGCGGGCTGGCGGCGTTCAGCGCCTCCAGCAGGGCGCCCACCGCGTTGCCGGCGCCGGCACCGGTGCTGGTGATGGCCACGCCCAGACCGGAGAAGCGGCCATGGGCGTCGGCCATGGTCACGGCGCCGGCTTCACCCCGGGCGGCCACGAAGCGGATCCGCTCGCGCCGGCCGATGGCGTCGGCGATGGGCAGGTTGTGGATGGAGATGACCCCGTAGACGCTGTTCACGCCGTGGGCTTCCAGTACCCGGGCGATGGCTTCGCCCACATTGACTCTGTTGCTCATAATGCTGTCCTTGTTCTGTTCTGTCGTTAGCCCGGGCTTAGCAGCACCAGGGGTTGGGCTGGTCACTCAGGCCCACGTAGATGCTCTTCTGCTGCATGTAGGCGAGCACGCCCTGGCGGCCTTTTTCCCGGCCGAGGCCGCTTTCCTTGAAACCGCCGAAGGGCGCGGAAACCGAAAATTTCTTGTAGGTATTGATCCAGACGGTACCCGTTTCGAGCCGGCGCGCCAGGCACCAGGCCCGGCGGAAGTCCTCGCTCCAGATGCCGGCGGCCAGGCCGAACACGCTGTCGTTGGCCTCGGCCACCAGCTGGTCTTCGTCGTCGAAGCTCATCACCACCAGCACCGGGCCGAAGATTTCCTCCTGGCACACCCGGGCGCTGTTGGGCAGGCCGGCGATGATGGTGGGTGGATAGAAGCAGCCCCCGGCCAGCTCGCCCTCGGTCAGCCGTTCACCGCCGCACAGCACCCGGCCGCCCTCGGCCCTGGCCAGGGCCACGTAATCGGCCACCGACTGGAGATGGGCCTCGTTGATGAGCGGCCCCATGTGGATGCCGGGCTGCTCCGGATGACCGACCCGCAGTTCCCGGGTCAGGCCCAGCAGCCGGGTGAGGAAGCGCTCGTAGAGGCTGCTGTGCACGAACAGCCGGGAGCCGGCGATGCAGGCCTGGCCGGCGGAGCTGAAGATGCCGTAGACCACGCCCTTGGCGGCCAGCTCGAGGTCCGCGTCTTCCAGCACTATGGTGGGCGACTTGCCGCCCAGCTCCAGCGAGGTGGGGATCAGCTTGTCCGCCGCCACGTGAGCCAGGCGACGGCCGGTGTTGGTGCCGCCGGTGAAGGAGATCTTGCGCACCAGGGGATGGCGGGCCAGGGCCTCGCCCACCACCGAGCCGCGTCCGGGCAGTATGCTCAGCAGCCCCTTGGGCAGGCCGGCCTCCTCGAACAGCTTGGCCAGCTCCAGCGCCGCCAGCGGGGTGGCATCGGCGGGCTTGAGCAGCACGGCGTTGCCGCCGGCCAGGGCCGGGGCGATCTTCTGCATCTCGCTGGCGATGGGCGAGTTCCAGGGGGTGATGGCGGCCACCACGCCGATCGGCTCATGCACGCTCAGGGTCATGAAATCCGGGCCGCGCGGGGTATTGAGCTGCTCGTCCAGGGTCTCGCAGGCGGCGGCGAAGTAGCGGGCGGTGCCGGCGGCGCTGGCCACCAGGGCCCGGGTTTCCGCCAGCGGTTTGCCGTTGTCCCGGGTCTGCAGGGCGGCCAGCTGTTCGCAGCGCTGCTCGATCAGGTCCGCCACCCGGTACAGCACGGCGGCGCGCTGGTGCGGCAGGGCCTGCCGCCAGGAGGGATGGCGCCAGGCGCGCTCGGCGGCCTGCACCGCCTCTTCCACGTCCTCGACACTGGCGGTGCTTAGCTCGGCGTTGACGCTGCCGTCCGCCGGGAAATGGCTGATGCTCACCGGGCCCCGGCCCTGGCGCCATTCGCCGCCGATAAAAATGGGTCTAACCATGACATGACTCCTTAAATAACCAGGGGATCCGTGCACTGCCGGCAGGCGCGCACCACGCTCAGCGCCGCCAGGGTGGAGGTTTTGGGATTGGCGGCCAGCGGCAGGCCGCTCAGGGCGATGTCCAGCTCGCCGAAGCGGCCGCTGGCCCGGATCCGGTGCTGGTTGCGCCGGCTGTCCGGATCCACCACCAGTTCGACCCGGGTCTCGTCCATGCCGAGCCCGGCCAGGGCGATGGTGGCCGCCACGTTGGCATTGGCCGGGAACAGCCGCGCCGCCTCCCGCGCAGTGCCGCTGAAAAACACCGTCGGCTCGGTGACGCCGTCCAGATCCACCAGGGTTTCCGCCGGGCTGCCGCGCCAGCTCTGGGGGCTCTTGCGGCCCTGGTAGGTGACCGACTCCAGCCCACCTTCCCGGGCGGCGGCCAGGCCGTCGATGCCGGCGATGGCGCCGGCCAGGGCCAGGATGCGGCCCCCGCCCTGGCCGGCGGCCAGGCGCAGATCCCGGGCCAGGGCCTCGTCGGCCAGGGCGCCGACCGAGATCAGCCCCAGGGTCCAGCCCCGGGCCAGTACGGCGCTGCCGTGCTCGCGCACCGCCGCCTGGCCGGCGCACTCCACCACCAGGTCCGGGCTGGCGGCACAGTCTTCCACCCGGCTCAGCACGGTCACGGCCGGGCCCAGCTCGGCCTGCACCTCAGCCACCCGGGCCGCCGGCACCAGCAGCCATTTCAGGCTCAGCTCCGCCGGCAGCAGCGCCAGCACTTCCCGCGCCATGGCACCGAACCCGATCATCATCAGCTGTTTCATCGCCCCTCCTACAGGTGCTTGTTGAAGCCGCCGGACACGTCCAGGGCGGCGCCGGTGGTATAGGACGCCAGCGGCGAGGCCAGGAACACCAGGGCCCGGGCCGGCTCTTCCGGCTTGCCCAGCCGGCCCATGGGGATGCCCCGGCGCTCGGCGATGGCCCCGGTCCAGCTGTCCCAGTCCTGGTCCCGGTCGCCGCGCTCGGCGAAACGGCGGCGCCACTGATCCGACTCCACCATGCCGAGCAGGATGGAGTTGACCCGGATGCCCCGGGCGGAAAACTCGTGGGCCAGGGAGTGGGTCAGATTGAGCAGCGCCGCCCGCGCCGCCGAGGTGGCGATCATGTGCGGCTCCGGCTGCAGCGCCAGCAGCGAGTTGACGTTGGTGATGGACGGGCAGTCCGAGCGCTCCAGCTGGGGCAGGAAGGCGCGGATCGGGTGGAGCACGCTGAAGGTCTTGAGCCGGGTCTCGGCGATCCAGTCTTCATCCTCGGTCTGCTCGAAGTTCGACACCCGGCCCTGGCCGGCGTTGTTGATCAACAGGTCGGTACCGCCGAAGCGGGCTTCCACCGCGGCGGCGAAGGCGGCCACCTCGGCCTTGTCCAGCACGTTGCAGACCCGGGTCAGGCACTCGGCTCCGGGAAAGGCGACGCGCATCTCCTCCTGGGAGGCGGCCAGCCGCTCGGGGTTGCGGCCGCACCAGGCCACCCGGGCACCTTCCGCCAGCAGCAGCCGGACCGTTTCCAGCCCGATGCCGGACGAGCCGCCGGTGACCACGGCCACCTTGCCTTGCAGCTTGAAACTCATGCTTGTACTCCTCGATTCGGTAAGGCCCCTATCAGGCGGCGCAATGCCCGCCCGAAAGCGTCGGGCTGGTCGATATAGCTGGCATGGCCGGCCCCGGCCAGGGGTTCGATGCCGACCCCGGGGTACCCGGCGGCCAGTTCCAGTACCCCGGCGGGCGGGGTGATCACGTCTTCCTCGCCGTAGATAACGCCGATGGGCGCGGGACAGTCCGCCAGATAGTCCCGGATATCGTCATGGGCCAGCAGGTAGGAGGCGGCCTCGAACCCGGCCAGGGTCAGCCCCATCATGCCGTGGGCCACCAGATCCAGCTGGTCCTGGCCGGCGTGCTGGGACAGCAACACGGGGCCCCGCGCCGCCGCCAGCCCCTGGTGGCCCAGCTTGCGCAGCATGTCCGGGCGCTTGCGGTATACCTGCTCGCGGGTGTCGGCATCGGCCCGGCCGTAGCCCTGGGCCGGGTTGGCCAGCACCAGGCCGCGCACCCCGTCCGGATGGCGGCTGGCGTAGGCGGCGCCGATCATCGCCCCCAGGGAGTGGCCCAGCAGCAGCGGCCGCTCCAGTGCCAGCGCCACCACGAGATCGTGCAGCACGGCGGCGTAGTCCAGGGCCGAAGGGGTGGCGGTCGCCAGCGGCGTGCTCTGGCCATAGCCCGGGGCGTCCCAGGCGACCAGGGTAAATTCCCGGGCCAGTGGTTCCAGTTGGCAGACCCAGGAGCCGGAGCCCGAGCTGATGCCGTGCAGCAGCACCAGGGCCGGGCCCCGACCGGCGCTGCGGTAGGCCAGCCGACGGCCGCCGAGGTCCAGGTGGCGCAGCGGAAAGCGGGACAGGCTATTGACCAGGGCGCTCATGGTCAGGCCCGCTTGATCTTGGACAGGGGGTGATCTTCCGGATAGGTCGGAATGGTCGGCTTGTTGGCCCCCAGCATCACGCACATCAGGGCGTCTTCCTCGCCATGGTTGAACAGGCCGCGGTAGATGCCGGGCGGAATGGAAATCAGATCCCGCTCGCTCAGCCGGGTCTCGAACTTCTCCCCTTCGTGCTCCACGAACAGGGTGATGGCACCACGCAGCATGAAGAACACTTCCTCCACGTCGTGGTGCACGTGCAGCGGGCCTTCGCACTGGGCCGGCAGCACCATGGTGGAGAAGGTGAAATGCTCGGAGGGCACGGTATTGTTGTCGTTCTGCACCCCGGTGGCGCCGGTGCCCATGTAGCGCATCTGGGCGCGGCGATACTTGGGATCGTAATCGGCCTGGAACTTCAGCGCCTCGAAGTCGTAACGACGGGTGCTGAAGCGGGCGATGCGGCTGTCCAGCCATTCTCCCAGACTCTTGTCGGCGGGCTTGTTCCAGGTATCGAATTTCGCGTTCATCTCATTTCCTCTCTTAGTGGTTTTTGCTCCGTCTGCAGGCAAGGGGCGGCCCTTCCGCGCCGGCGGAACCAAGCAAACAGTGGGGTTGAATCAGTATTTTTTGACCAGGGGCACCAGCACCAGGGAGCCGATCACCGCCACCCAGACCAGGAACAGCAGTCCCAGGTTGAAGTCGCCGGTGCGGGTCACTATGTAGCCCATCAATACCGGGGCGGCGGCGCCGGCGAAGTTGCCGAAGCCGTTGAAAATACCACCGGCGGTGGCGCTCACCTCGGCCGGGGTGATGCGGGCCAGCAGGGCGAACACCGAGGACACCCCGAAGCCCCAGCTCATGGCGCTGACCGACATGACGAGGATGGCCAGTACCGCATCCTCTATCTGCAGCACCAGGTAGAGGGACAGGCCGGCGATCAGCAGGCCGCCGAACACCTGGGCCGCACGCTTGCCGGTCTTGTCCGACAGGAAGGCGCCGGCGATTTCCCCTGCCAGCATGGCGATGAAGGGTAGCGACGACAGGGCACCGAAGGACTTGAGATCCACCCCCTTCTCCTCGATCAGGTAGCTCGGCAGCCAGCCATTCAGGCCCCAGAGGTAGGTGAGCAGGGCGACATTGAACAGGCACAGGGCCCAGAACGCCGGGGTGGTGAACAGCAGCCGGCTGTTGCGCAGGTGTTGCTGCCAGCTCACCCGCTTCCGGGGGCCGGACAGCTGCGCCTCGGCACGCAGCTTGACGTCCTTGAGCCCGAAATACACCACCGCCAGGGTCACCAGGGTCAGGGCCGCCATCACGAAGAAGGTCATCTGCCAGCCATACAGGTTGAGGATAAAGGCGGTGATGGGAAAACCGAGCGCGGCGCCGATGGGAGTGCCGAGCAAGAACATGGTGCTGGCCCTGGCCTGCTGGCCGGCGCTGTAGCACTGCTTGACGATACTGTAGGCCAGGGCGAACAGCGGGCCTTCGGCGACACCGAGCAGTACCCGCAGTACCAGCAGTTGCTCGTAGCTGGTGGCCAGCCCCATCAGCGCCATCAGCACGCCCCAGGAGGCCACGCTCACCAGCAGGCAGGTGCGGGGGTTGATCAAATCGCCGACAAAGCTCAGGAAAATGGAGGAAAAGCCGTAAGCCAGCAGGAAGCTGGTCATCAGCCAGCCGAGCCGGGTCTTGTCGGTGCCGATCCCCATGGCCTCCTGGAAAACCGGATCCGAGAACAGCACGGCGATGCTGATCTTGTCGAAAAAGGCCAGCACCACGCACACCATCAGCACGACGGAGATGGACCATTGCTTGATCAGGCTCGAGGGTACCGGCATCTTGGCAGTCCCGATGGTTTCTTTCAGCGTTTCCATACTTATAACCCTTTATTCCGTTTTACGGTTTCAGCGCCATCAGGTTGACGGCGGGATCGGCCAACTGGTCGGCGGGCAGCACGGTGCCGGCCCTGAGCCAGCGCTTGCCGAGCTTGACCAGCCTGGCGTCGTTGACCGCGATCATCGACTGCAGCCGATCGTCCTGGTCCAGGTAGATAAAGGCCTGTTGGTTGTCGCCGCTTTGCCGCCGCACCAGGCGGCTGTCGCCGCTGGCGGGAATGCCCAGGATCTGGATGTTGCAGTCGTATTGATCCGACCAGATCCAGGGCTCGTCCCGGTAGGGACTGGTCTCGCCGAGCATGGCTTTCGCCGCCGAGATGGCCTGGTTCTGGGCATTGGCCCAGGACTGGATGCAAAAGCCCAGCAGGGGGTGGATGGCCACGTCGCCGGCGGCGTAGATATCCGGATCCGAGGTCCGGCCATGGTCGTCGACGACCAGCCCCTGCCCCACTTCCAGCCCGGCGTCACGGCCGAGTTCGGTGGCGATCTCGGCACCGGCTCCCACCACCACCGCATCGGCCGCCAGCAACCGCTGCCCGTCCCGGCACAGCACCAGGCCGCCGCCATCACCGGCCGCCAGCTCGATGGCACCGCAGTCCAGCTCCACCTCGACGCCCTGCTCCAGATGCAGATCCCGCAGGTAGTCGGACACCTCGGGCCGCACGCTGCGTCCACAGAGCCGCTCGCCCAGCTCGAACAGGCTCACCGCTACCCCCTTGGCCCGGGCGGTGGCCGCCACTTCCAGGCCGATCCAGCCGCCGCCGAGGATGGCCAGGCGCTTGCCCGGCGCCAGCCGCTCGCCCAGGCGACGGGCATCGTCCGGGGTACGCAGGGTGTACACCTGGGGCAGGCTCAGCCATTCCCGCACCGGCACCCGGGCGCGGCTGCCGGTGGCCAGCAGCAGCTTGTCGTAGGCCAGCTCGGTGCCGTTGTCGAGGGTTACCACATGACCCTGGCGGTCGATGGCGGTGGCCCGGGCCGGTTTGTGCCAGTCGATGTTCATGGCGTCGATGGCCTCGTCGGAAAACAGCTGCAGCGCCGCCGGAGCCATGTCGCCGGCCAGCACCTGCTTGGACAGGGGCGGCCGTTCATAAAAAACCCGCTCTTCGTCGGACACCACGGACAGGGTGCCGTCAAACCCCTGTTGACGTAAGGTATGGGCCGCCCAGGCTCCGGCCTGGCCGGCGCCGATAATGACGATACGGGAAATCGGTTGCTTCATGGTTCAGCCCCCTTGTTTGACCTGGCGCCGGGTATGGCCGTCCAGGCCGCCCTCGATCGCCCACTCGGTAAAGAGTTCCAGCCGGTGCTCCATGGTGCGGGGCTGCCAGGCGGGAGTGAGGTAGTCGTCGTTGGTGTAGTACTCGAAGGCGCCCCCCAGGGGACTGTTCACGTACCAGAAATAGGCGGAGGAAATGGGGTGCCGGCCCGGGCCGATAAAGGTGGACCAGCCCTTGCGGTTCATCGCCATGCCGGCACCGATCACCTCGTGGATATCGCGCACGGTAAAGGCCACGTGGTTGAGCCCGGCGGCCTTGCCTGGCACGTGCAACAGGAAGAGGTCGTGGTGATGGCCTTCGGCGGCACAGCGCATAAAGGCGCCCTTGCCCTCATAGCAGTCGGAGAGGTGGAAGCCGAGCCGATCCCGGTAGAAGGCTTCGGTCCTGGCCAGTTCGGGGGTGAAGAACACCACGTGGCCCACGCCGATAGGCTCGCCCCGCTCGTACACCGGGCTGGCCTCGTCCACCCGGCGGATGTCGCCGTGTTGGTTGATGGCGGCCACCCGCAGCTCGACCGGGTGCACGGCGCTCGGCCGGAAACGCAGGGTCATGCCGTTGGGATCCCGGCAGCTCAGGCCCCCGGCGTCGCGGGCCAGGCCCTCGACCCCGGCCAGGCGTTCGGCCAGTTGCTCCAGGCAGGCGACGCTCTCGAGCCCCCAGACCACTTCGCGCAGGGTGGAGCCGGGCTCGAAGGCGGCCGGCAGCCGGGCATCGTCCATATCGAACAGGTAGAGCCGGCTCTGGTTCAGGGTGAGGAACAGATCCGCCCCCGGGATGTCGCTCTCGGTACGGCTCAGGCCGAAATCGGCGAGGAAGCTGGCAGCCTTCTGTCTGTCGTCCACCCCGAATTTCAGGGCTTCAATTCCGGTAATCTTCATGGTCACAGTCTCTCTATGTTGGGCACCCGGCTCAGTTGAAGACAAAGCCGCCGTTGACCGGCAGGTTCTGGCCGGTGACGAAGGACGACAGATCCGACAACAGGTAGAGCACGGCGCCGTTGACGTCCTCCGGCAACTGGGGCCGGTGGATGGCGCGGCCGTCCACATACTGGTCGTGGCGGGCCTGGGGCACGTATTCGGTGGCTTCCACCAGGGTCAGCCCCGGGCTGACGGCGTTGACACAGATGTTGTATTCGCCGAGCTCCCGGGCCATGGCGCGGGTCATCGCCAGCAGGGCACCCTTGCTGGCCACGTAGGCCATCAGCCTGGGCGCGCCCCAGAGCGCGGTGTCGGAGGCGATATTGACCACCTTGCCCGCGCCCGCCGACTTGAGGTAGGGCACCGCCGCCCGGGTCATCAGCCAGCTGCCGCGCACATTGACGCTCATCACCCGGTCCCACACCTCGATATCCAGCTCCAGCATGTCCACGCCGCCGATGCCGGTGGCGATGGCGCCGCAGTTGACCAGGCCATCCAGGCCGCCGAGCAGGCCGGCGGCCTCCCGGGCACAAGTTTCGATCGAAACCGGATCCGCCAGATCCAGCGCCAGGCCATGGGCACCAAAGCCTTCTGCGGTCAACGCCTTGGCTTCCGCCATCACCTGCTCGGCGAGGATATCGGCCATGGCCACTTCGGCGCCGGCGGCGGTGGCGGCACGGGCGAAGTCCAGCCCCAGGCCACGGGCGCCACCGGTGATCAGCAGCCTCTTGCCCTGCAGCAGCTTATGCATGGTTCTCGACCTCTTGCCTGGCCGCCAGCCGGGCCAGCTGCTGCTCGGCGGTTTTCTTCATCAGCCGGCGCAGACGCGACAGGCCTACGTCGTGCTGGTAGAGAAATTCGTGATCGCGGGCGTCGGGCGCCATCTGCTCGAGGATGATGCGGTCCTGCTCCAGCACGTCCCAATGCAGCTGCTCCAGGTGGTTGCGGTAGAGGAAACGCCACACATCACGCTGCCAGCCGTCGACCTTGCGCGCCCGCCAGAAGAACACCCGGGTGTGGTGCTCGTCCACCGGGGTGGCCAGGCCGACGATCCAGAATTCGCCGCCCGGGCCGAACTGCTGGCGGTAGGGAATGGACAGGCGCAGCCAGAAGGCACCGCTGCTGCCGAACTCGACCCAGTCGAAGTTGACCCCGGTCTGGCCGACCTTTTCGAAGATGAAGCCGTGCTCGGTGTTGCGGGCACGCATGTCGGCGCTCTTGTCCCCTTCCGCCATGGAGTGGGAGGTGCAGTGCAGGTAGCTGCCGTGCATGGGATCCATGACGTTGTCGATGGCGTAGCGGTAGTTCACCGCCCAGTCCGCCTGGCACAGGAAGCTGCTCCACTCCTCGCTTTCGAGCTGCTCGGGCAGCACCAGATCGGCAGGCTCGGCGTCCGGGTCCAGGCCGAACCAGAGGAAGATGGCGCCGTGTTTTTCGATCACCGGGTAGGAGCGCAGGCACTTGCTGCCGGTCATGGGGCAGGCGCTCACCGCCGGCACCTCGGCGACCACGCCATCCCCCTTCACTTCTACCCCGTGGTACCAGCAGGCCACCCTGTCGCCCAGGTTCCAGCCCAGGGACAGCCGCGCACCCCGGTGCGGGCAGCGATCTTCCAGCGCGTTGACCTTGCCTTCGGCGTCGCGCCACAGCACGATATTTTCACCCAGGCGGGTGATGCCGACCGGACTGTTGCCCACTTCCCAACTGGCCACTACCGGATACCACAGATCCTTGAGGCCCAGGTCCAGGTGGCGTTCTACTGCAAGCTGTTGATTCATCGTGTTCTCCTAGATTCCCTGTGGTGCACCGCTCAGTAACCGAGGCGGGCCATTTCGTCCTGAAAATTGACGAGGGTCCAGGCCTCGCCGGCTTCGTTGCGCAGCCCGCGCCGGTTGAGGACCGCCACCAGCTCGTCCAGTTCGACGATGCCCTCGCCGAAGGCGCTTTCCAGCTGGCTGACCAGCTCCTGCTCGTAGCGGGTGGGCTCCCGATAGCGGTTCTGCCACACCAGGTTGCGGGTCTTGCCCGGGATCTGGATGTTGTTGAGGCCGGCCTCGGTGGCGGGCTCGTTCTTCAGCCAGGCGGCCAGTTTGGGATTGAAGTTGTCCATGGTGCTGTTCCTTGTCATGCCATGTTCAGCAGTACGTCGTCGCCATCGACCCGTACCTCGTAGATGTGGAGATCACGACAGCCGGGGCCACTTTGCAGCTTACCGGTGGGAATATCGAAGATGGCCTCGTGCAGCGGGCACTCGACGGTGCGGCCTTCGATAAAGCCCTCGGTGAGCAGGGCATAGGCATGGGGGCAGATGTCCTCGATGGCATGCAGGCGGCCTTCCACCCTGAACACGCCGATCTCCTTGTTGCCTACCTTGACGGCCAGCGGGCTCTCATCGGAGATATCGCCCAGCTTGCAAATGGAAACCCAGTTCATGGCTTCGCTACTCCTTTGTGTTTTATATATGAAACTATGATTTACCTACGAAACAAAGAGTAGATCCGTTTATTGACCTCTGTCAATACAAGGTTTCTTTGTTGTTAAATTTTTTGAGGATGTTTAGCGACTGTTTTATGACCAGTGGTTATTGGCGCCGGAAGCCGGCCATAAAAAACGCCATGCGCGGGGCATGGCGTGGGCGGAAAGCCGAGGTGCCTTAACGGCGCGGAATCAGGGATGGGCGTTGTTGAGGCTCAGGGTGCGGGACAGTTCATGGGCCGCGGCGATCACCGCGTCCCGGATGCGGCCTTCGAACTCCTCACGAGGAATGCCGCCCAGCGGGCAGCTGACCGACACCGAGGCGATCATGCTGCTGTCACTCTGCCGGTAGATGGGCGCGGCACAGGCGGCCATGGCCGGGTTGAAGTAGCCCCAGCTGACCAAGGCCGGCTGCCCGCGCACCTCGCGGATGCGCGTCAGCAGCGCCTCCAGGCTGGTGGGCGTGCCCTCGGTGAAGGTTTCCCACTGGTATTCCCGGTACAGTTCGGTGATGGCCTCGTCGGACAGGCCGGAAAGCAGTAACTGGCCGGTGACGGTGGCATGGGCTGGCCAGCGGGTGCCGACTCCCACCGTGCTGGTGAAGGGCCCCGTAGCCTGGAAGCGATCCACGAACACGATATCGGTGCCCTGACGGATCACCAGATGGCAGGCGATGGTGGTTTCATCCCGCAGCCGCTGCATGATAGGGCGCGAAGGCTCCAGCAGATCCAGTCCCGAAAGGTAGGTAAAGCCCAGATCCAGCACTCTGGAATTCAGGGTATAACGGCGGGAGTTGTCCGCCTTGAACAGAAAGCCGCAGTGCTCCAGGGTATAGGCGATACGAAAGGCGCTGGAGCGGTTAACCCCGATAATTTCGGCCAGCTCGGACACGCTCAGATCCTTTTTTTCGTCGCTGAACGCCTGCAGTGCCGCCAGCCCCCGCACCAGGCCGGGAACTATGTATCTGTCATCGGTTTCCATAGGTTTCTCTGTGCCCGTGCCTTATAAAGACAAAATTGGAGCATGACCCCGCCCTTTCGTCAACGCCCGGCTGAGGGGAGGCCTGGCGGCTTTGACTCCGGCACCAAAAAAACGCCCCCGGAGGGGCGGCGTAAAGGGCAATGCTATAGTTTTTGGTTGGTTTTATGAGGGTTATTCCTGCTTTCTGCATTCGGCGCTGTCTCAGAGCAGCAAGCCTTCGCGAATCGATTTCAGCGTCAGTTCATTGGACCACTCGGGCCGGTCGGGATAGGCGAACACCGCATTGGTGACGATGCCGTCGAACTTGACCTCCCGCAGCTTGCGGTACAGCGCCTCGAAGTTCACCTCACCCTCGCCCGGGTTAAGGTGCTGGTGAATGGTCACGTCCGCGTCCGGCGGATTGATGATATAGCGCAGCCCGAAACCGGCCTTGTGGTTGAAGGTGTCGGCGATCAGCACATGGGCCAGCAGATCGCCCGCTTCCTCGATGTGCTTGGCCACATCGCCGATGCCGTCGTCGTAGTAGAAGGCGTGGGGCACCGAATAGACCAGTTTGATCCAGTCCTTGTCCAGGGCGCGGATCATGCGCACCGCTTCGATGTTCTGCTCGATAAAGTCGTGGGGGTGGGACTGCAGGTTGAGTTTGATGCGCTCGCGCTCGAACAGCGGCATCAGCTCTTCCATCGAGCGGACAAAGGCGTCCTCGCTGGCCTGGGGCCGGCGCTTGTTGCCACTGAACTCGGAGTTCATCAGATCCACCCCCAGCTCGGCGGTGATCTCGATGCAGCGCTTCCAGTTGCGCACCGCGGCCTGGCGTTCTTCCTCCACCGGGGAGGCCCACTGCTGCACCGGCAGCACCGAAGAGATCCTGACGCCGGCGTCGGTACAATACTTTTTCAGATCCTTGATCAGTTGCCGGTCGACCTTGGGATACTCGTAAAACCAGATGAAATCCTTGCGCGGAGACAACTCCACCCATTCGTATCCCAGCCGGGCCACGGTATCGATGGTCTCCTTCAGGCCGGTGTTGTCACGATAGTGCGACGGATCGTAGACCAAACGCATAACTTTACTCCCTTGACTCAGCAGTCCAGACCGCAGCGGCTCCCGGCGGCGGGAACCGGCTCCTTTCATCATTTATACTACCGGTTGTACACGACCGACGCGCCGCACCGGAATACCATATATTTGAAACAAATATTCCATAGAACCCCAAACATAGAAATATTAATTCCAAAAAAAATCTCAAAATGTGACCCGTTCCAAATTTCGCCTTCTGGGTCCGTCCTTGCCGTGCTATAAATGAGCCCCCTTTATTCGGGAGTGCCCAATGAAAAAAATAAAAATCAGAAAAGGCCTGCTGGCGTGTTCAGTGATGGTTGCCCTCTGGGCGCCGCTGCTCGCCACCGCCGCCAGCATGGACAAATACGCCGACAAGCCGGTCTGGATGGACTGGGCCTACCTCGGCAGCACCGTTATCTCCGCCGGCCTCACCCGCTGGAGCAGCGAACGGGAAGACGAATAACCCGGCCGCAGGGACGCGCCCCTTTCTTCCCTTTCCGTCATCCCATCCTTTGCCGCTTTATCTCCCTTTCCCGGCTCTCCGGCAACGATTTCTGTGAACTCAGCCACAACACTCGAAACAAAATGCTAACAATTCAGCAACCAAAGACTAAGGTCTGTCTGTGAACTTATTGTTCACAATAAAACAGACAAAAAAGTACACATACAGAAGACCCCATTGCCAAGGAGAGAATGCATGCACAAGCTTGGAAGCGCCTTACTGATCGCCGCCGGTATGACACTGGCTCCTCTCGGACAAGCCCTGGCCGCCGAGGATCAGCACAAGATCGCCGTGTTGATCCCGGGTAAGCACGATGACAACGGCTTTATGCAGGCCGCCTACCGGGGCTATGAAAAGATCAAGGCGGAGCTCGATGTCAACGCCAGTTATGTATCCAATATTTCCGCCACGTCCGATCCGGCATTGCTCACCGAAGCCATGCGCAAGCTGGCGCAGGAAGGCCCCGATCTCATCATCGCCCATGGCGGCCAGTGCAACGGCCCGGCAGAGACAGTGAGCAGGGAGTTTCCCGACATCAGGTTCGTGGTGATCCAGGGCCATGTACAGGGCCCCAACCTTTCGAGCTATGTGGTTCGCCAGGAAGACTCGGCCTGGCTGGCCGGCGCCCTGGCCGGGCTGACCACCCGGACCGACGTGGTCGGCCATATTTCCGGTGCCTGGCCCAAGCCCGGCCTGATCGGCCGCGCCGCCTTTTATGACGGAGTCAAACACGTCAATCCCGACGCCAAGTTCCTGACCTGGTTTACCGGCGATCTGGACAACACCGACATCAACGCCCAGGCGGCCGCCGCCGAAATCGGCCAGGGCGCCGACGTCATCTACACCATGCTCAACGCCGGCCGCCAGGGGGTGATCGACGAGATCAAATCCCATGACGGCAAGGTACGCCATATCGGCAACGTGTCCGACTGGACCCAGGTGGACGCCAGCTTCGTGGGCTCGGCGGTGGCCGACGCCAGCGTGGCCATCCTCAACGCCGCCCGCGACTTCACCACCGGCCAATGGCAGCCCGATCAAATCACCGAGATCGGCCTGGGCCAGGGCGACGTGGTCAAGCTGACCCTGGCGGAGGACGTTTCACCCGAGATAAGACAGCAACTGGACGAGCTGGCCGCCAAGCTCATCAGCGGCGAGATCCGCATCAACACCAGCTACGAAGGCCCCGAGTTCAACCCGGCCACCGGTGAATTCGTGCCGCAGTCCTTCAAGGAAGAGCTGAAAGCCAAATCCTGATATACCATGCCTTTGAATAAATGAGCGCCTGCGGCGCTAATGCGGGCGGGCCGCCCGCGCTCCACCCAGCGTACTGCTCAGATGGAGCGCAGGCGGCTCGCCTGCAAATTGACGCGAAGCGGCAATCCCTGCTGCGGCTTCGTGAAACTCCGGTGCTGCCTGCGCCCTACTGTCAGGCAACCAGGATCTTCACTTTTTCACCCCATTCGCCACTGGCATTCCCCGCCAAGCCAAGTACCATATACCGCCATGGCTGTCCGGTTGGCCGAAGGCTGCGGTGCAGCTCGCCAATACGGCCTATTAACTTGCTGATTTATCAGGACAAATAGAAATGGCTCAATTTGTTTACACCATGCACCGCGTGGGCAAGGTGGTTCCGCCCAAGCGTCATATTCTGAAGAATATCTCCCTGTCGTTTTTCCCCGGCGCCAAGATCGGCGTACTGGGCCTGAACGGCGCCGGTAAATCCACCCTGCTGCGCATCATGGCCGGCATCGACACCGAAATTGAAGGTGAGGCCCGCCCCCAGCCCGGCATCAAGATCGGCTACCTGCCCCAGGAGCCCAGGCTGAACCCGGAGCAAACCGTGCGCGACGCGGTGGAGGAAGCCGTAGCCGAAGTAGCCGGCGCCCTCAAGGAGCTGGACCAGGTGTACACCGCCTACGCGGATCCGGATGCCGACTTTGACAAGCTGGCCAAGCGCCAGGGCGAGCTGGAAGCCATCATCCAGGCCCACGACGGCCACAACCTGGACAACCAGCTGGAGCGTGCCGCCGACGCCCTGCGCCTGCCGCCCTGGGACGCGGTGATAGACAAGCTCTCCGGGGGTGAACGCCGCCGGGTGGCCATGTGCAAGCTGCTGCTGGAAAAACCCGACATGCTGCTGCTGGACGAGCCCACCAACCACCTGGACGCCGAGTCCGTGGCCTGGCTGGAGCGCTTCCTGCACGACTACGAAGGCACCGTGGTGGCCATTACCCACGACCGTTACTTCCTCGACAACGTGGCCGGCTGGATCCTGGAACTGGACCGGGGCGAAGGCATTCCCTGGGAAGGCAACTACTCCTCCTGGCTGGAGCAAAAGGATCAGCGCCTGTCCCAGGAGCAGTCCTCCGAGGCCGCGCGCCAGAAGTCCATCCAGAAAGAACTGGAGTGGGTGCGCCAGAATCCCAAGGGCCGCCAGGCCAAGTCCAAGGCCCGTATGGCCCGCTTCGAGGAGCTGCAGAACCAGGATTACCAGAAGCGCAACGAAACCAACGAGCTGTTCATCCCGCCCGGCCCGCGCCTGGGCGACAAGGTGGTGGACGTCGAGCACCTGACCAAGTCCTACGGCGACCGGGTGCTGATCGACGATCTGTCGTTCAGCATTCCCAAGGGCGCCATCGTCGGCATCATCGGCCCCAACGGCGCCGGTAAATCTACCCTGTTCCGCATGCTCACCGGCGCCGAGCAGCCGGACGCCGGCAGCATCACCCTGGGTGACACCGTGCAGCTGGCCTCGGTGGAGCAGTTCCGCGACGCCATGGACGACAAGAAGACGGTGTGGGAAGAAGTGTCCGGCGGCCTGGACATGATGCGCATCGGCAACCTGGAGATCCCCAGCCGCGCCTACCTGGGCCGGTTCAACTTCAAGGGCACCGACCAGCAGAAGCGGGTGGGCGAACTCTCCGGCGGTGAACGCGGCCGCCTGCACATGGCCAAGCTGCTGCAAACCGGCGGCAACGTGCTGCTGCTGGACGAACCGACCAACGATCTGGACGTGGAAACCCTGCGCGCCCTGGAAAACGCCCTGCTGGAATTCCCCGGTTGCGCCATGGTCATCTCGCACGACCGCTGGTTCCTCGACCGTATCGCCACCCATATCCTGGACTACAAGGACGAGGGCAAGGTGGAGTTCTTCGAAGGCAACTTCACCGAATACGAAGAGTGGAAGAAGAAAACCTACGGCGCCGAGGCCATCCAGCCCCACCGCATCAAGTACAAGCGCATCGCCAAATAAGGTCTGCTCATTGTTATTCCAAAGCCCGCATCATGCGGGCTTTTAATGGTTTGCAATAAATCAAATCCGTTGTTCCGGTCGCCGCTGTCAACATTCCCGAACTTGACCAGCACCATTCCGTCACCCCCGGTCATTCCCCCACTACTCGTCATTCCCGCCCCCATTCCGTCATTCCCGCCCCCACACCGTCATTCCCGCCCCCACTCCGTCATTCCCGCCCCCATTCCGTCATTCCCGCCCCACTCCGTCATTCCCGTCCCCATTCCGTCATTCCCGCCCCCATTCCGTCATTCCCGCCCCCATTCCGTCATTCCCGCCCCCATTCCGTCATTCCCTCCCCCACTCCGTCATTCCCGCGAAGGCGGGAATCCAGAGCCCACAACTCGGCGCTCACATATTCTCTCCATTCCCACACCTCACCACCGTCATTTCCGTGAAGGCGGAAATCCATACATCCCCGCACAGATGAACGCGATGGCCCAGGCAGGCCACTTCCCTGCCGGGCTACACTGAAGTCAGCTTACCGGGTGATATCGAAAGGAAAACACTATGAAACTCGCCTTGCCCTTGATGTGCGCCTGCATAGCGCTGACGCTGGCAACCGCCGGTTACAGCGCCACCCAGCAGGAGATGAATCAAGCAGCCGGCCGGCAATATGAACAAGCCGACCAGGCCCTGAACCAGGCCTATGCCCGCCTGATGGCCAGGCTGGATGCTTCCCGCCAGGAAAAACTCAAGCTTGCCCAGCGGGCCTGGCTCAGGTTTCGCGATGCCCAGGCCGAGCTGGTGTCCTCGGCCTGGGAGGGCGGCTCTATCCGGCCGCTGATCCACGGTGAGGAGCTGACCCGGCTGACCGAGCACAGAACCGCCGAACTGCTCCGTCTTCTTGAAGAAGGTGAGTGAGACAGCAACCACTGGGTATCTATTTGCCCTCAAAATGCTATAAAGGTTTTCGATCTTATACCCCCCGTCACCGATGCGGCTTATTTCGAGCGTAAAACGTTAAGGACAATATTGTTGAAACACTTTATTTTCATATTAGGCACGCTTTTTTCTGCCGCCTGTTTTGCCGACGCCTATAACATTCTCGATGAAAAAAGAGACCGGCCTATTCCCGTTACCACCTACTTACCGGTCAATGCCGCCGAGTGTAGTGATGCTCATCCCTGCCCGGTGGCGTTGTTAAGCTCGGGTTATGGCGTTGCACATAACGAATATTCATTTATCGCCCACCAGCTCAACCAGTCGGGTTATCTGGTCATCGCCATTCAACACGAACTGCCGGGGGATCCGCCACTGGCGGTAACCGGCAACCTGTTTGAGAACAGAAGTGAGAACTGGCAGAGGGGGGCGGTCACGCTCGCGGTGGTAAGAAACGCGCTCAAGGACCAGCACCCGGGCTACGACTTTGATCATCTGACCCTGATAGGCCATTCCAACGGCGGCGATATCTCCGCCTGGCTGGCCAATGACGACAAGCCCTATATCAGCCGGCTGATCACCCTGGATCACCGTCGGGTGCCGCTGCCAAGAACAAAGGATATTGATCTCCTGTCCATTCGCGGCAGCGACTTTCCAGCCGACGCCGGCGTGCTGCCGACCGATAAAGAAGTGCAACAATTCGGCGGCTGCATCGTTACCATTCCGCAGTCCAGGCACAACGACATGACCGACAACGGCCCGGACTGGCTCAAGACCGCGATAGCCGGAGTCATCGACGATCATTTGTCCGGCAAGGGTTGCCGGCAGCCGGCCGGGGCCTGAACACCCAGACAGTGGAAAAACCGGTACCCTGCCGGTATTTTCCACTGCCCAAAATGGCATAATACGAAAACCATGCCATCCGCATGGTTCATCTTTACTACTTTCCGCCAGCTCGCCCCGCCTTCACCATGGTGCTATGCTGTCGCCCCTGACAAGAACAATAAACGGGATATCCCATGGACACCTACGCCGCCCTCGCCCGGCTGGACCGGCAGGACACCTGGCACGGCTTCAGGCAGCTGGTGCCGCTTTCCCTTTTCGTCGCCGTGTTCGGACTGGCCTTCGGCCTGGCCGCCACCCAGGTGGGGCTGAATAATACCGATATCGTGCTGATGAGTGCCCTGGTGTTTGCCGGCGCCTCCCAGTTCGCCTCCCTCGACATGTGGGGCACCCAGGTGCCGCTGGTGCCCCTGGTGATCACCACCTTCGCCATCAACGCCCGCCATCTGCTGATGGGCGCCACCCTCTATCCCTGGCTGCGCCACCTGCCGCCGGCCAGGCGCTACGGGGTGATGCTGTTCGCTTCCGACGCCAACTGGGCCATGTCCATGCAGGCCTTTCACCGGGGCGAGCGGGCGCTCGGCATTCTGTTCGGCGGCGGACTCGCCATCTGGTCGTTCTGGATCCTCGGCACCTGGCTCGGGCTGCATTTCGGCAACGCCATCGAGGATCCGGTCAGCCTGGGGCTGGACATGGTGATGGGCTGTTTCCTGCTGGCCATGGTGGTGGGCGGGCGCAAGGATTTGCGCAGCCTGGCCATCTGGGTGGTAGCCGCGTTCTCGGCCATGCTGGCCTACTGGTATCTGCCCGCCAACAGCCACGTGGTGGTGGGCGCACTGTCGGGCGGTGTGCTCGGCGCCCTGTGGATGGAGAAGGAAAGCAAATGAACCTGGACACAACAGGCCTCGGGCCCTGGCTTATCATCGGCGTGATGGCGCTGGTCACCCTGGCCACCCGCTGGGGCGGGGTATTGGTGATGTCCTTCGTGCCCATCAACCGCCGGGTGCAGCAGTTTATCGGCGCCATGTCCGGCTCGGTGCTGGTGGCCATCCTCACTCCCCTGGCCCTCAACGGCGACACCGGCGCCCGCCTGGCGCTGCTGGCCACGGGGCTGACCATGCTGGTGTTGAAAAAGCCGCTGCCGGCCATCGCCGCCGGCATCCTGGTGGCCGCGCTGGCCAGGCAACTGGGGTAACAGCGTCGTCATCTGTGCCTGCACTTGCCGCGGGCCCGGTGCCGTTTTCCCTGGATTCCCGCCTTCGCGGGAATGACATAAATATCGGCAAATATCAGTGATTGGCAGGGTAATGGCGCCGAAACGGCGCCATTGTCTGGCTATACCGGCAAGTTTAGTCGGCCGTTGTGGTAGCCGACCTGGCGGTAGTCGGGGATATTGCCCAGCACCCGTTCGTGTTCGTGGCGACAACCGCCCACTATCACCACCCGGCAGCCGGCGGCCAGGGCCGAGGCGATGCCGGCCGGGGCGTCCTCGAACACCAGGCAGTCCTGTGCCGCCATCCCCAGCAGCCGGGCCGCCAGCAGGTAGGGCTCGGGATCCGGCTTGCCCCTGGTCACCTGCTCGGCGGTCACCCGGATGCGCGGCAGGGGCAGTTCGTTGCGATCCAGCTTGGGGATGGAAAGCGGCAGGCTGCCCGAGGTGCAGATGGCCCAGCCGTAGTCCGGCAGCGAGCACAGCAGCTCCCGCGCGCCGGGGATGGCGGTCACGCTGTCGTTCAGGCTCCTCTCCACCACTTCCAGCCAGGCGGCCTCGGCCGCCACGTCCAGTTGCGGCGCCAGCCGGCGGATGGTCTCCTCGCTGCGCACCCCGTGGCAGATGGCCAGCACATCGCTCAGGGGAATGCCGTGCCGGTCGCACCAGCGGGCCCAAGCTTGCTCCACCGCCCGGTGGGAGTCCACCAGGGTGCCGTCCAAATCGAAGATCAGGCCCTTGGCCGCCACTGTATTCATGGTGCTCTCCTTTATCGGTTACCGTTACCCTGATCCTACTCTCCCGACCCGACACCATTTATCTCTTCGGCCCGAAAAAAGATACTATTGGCTCATTATGATGATTCAAGGTGGCCCAAAATGCTTAAACGCGAACTACTGAGCCTGCCCCATCACAGATCCTGGGCCCTGACCCACCTCCAGGACGCCGGCGTGCCCTTTCAGTGGCACTACCACCCGGAATACGAGATCACCCTGACCCTGGGGGCGGAAGGCATGCGCTATATCGGCGAGGACGTGGCGCCCTTCGGGCGCTGCGATCTGGCGCTGGTGGGCCCCGACGTGCCCCACACCTGGGACGCCAAGGCCTCGGACGGCGCGCCCGAGGTGTATGTGGTGTTCCTGCCCCGGCACTGGCTGCAGGCCCAGTTGGAGGCGGGACTGGTGGAGCTGGCCCCCCTGCTCGACTGGCTGGCCGGGCTCGGCAACGGCGCCGTGTTCGGGGTCGCCACCGCCCGCCGGGCCAGGCGGCTGTTCGAGCGCATGGCGCAACCGGGCCCGCTGCCGGCCCTGGCCGCCCTGCTGGAGCTGCTGCAACTGCTACAGGCAGACGAACATGGCCGCCCCTTGGGAGGTCGGCTGCAGCCACCGCCGGACCGGCGCCTGGATCTGCTGCTCAGCCATTTGCAGCGCCATTACCAAGAGCCCCTGCGCCTGGAGCAGGTGGCCCGCCACTGCAACCTGAGTCCGTCCACCCTCAAGCGGCTGCTGCAACAGCACTGCGACACCAGTTTCAGCCAGTACCTCAACCGCCTGCGCCTGGGCCACGCCTGCCACCTGCTCACCACCAGCCCCCTGCCGGTGGCGCTGGTGCGCGAGCAGGCGGGGTTCAACAACGCCAGCCATTTCAACCGCAGTTTCCTCGCCCATACCGGGCTGAGCCCCCTGGCCTTTCGCCGCCGCTTCGGCTGGCGCAGGCTGAGTTAACCACCAGGCACGTTAGGCAGAGGTCGGGGCCAGGCAAACCGCATAGGGCTGAACAACCTCCATATGGCCACTGTCCCCTGGCCCCGGCCGTAGCGGGGGCGACAGTCGGTATCCGGCTCCTCCGCCAGCGCCTCAGCCAAAGACGCCGATGGCGTTGAGGAACATCAGCACGATAAACACCGGGCTCAGGTAGCGGATGGTGAAGCGCCACAGCCGGTAGCCCGGGCCCCGGCCCAGTTCCTGCTCGGTGGTGGCGCGACTCATCACCCAGCCGGCGAACAGGGCGATAAAGAGCCCGGACAGCGGCATGATCCAGCTGGAGGTGAGGTAGTCCAGGCCGCCGAAGAAGGTCTTGCCGAACAGGGTGTGTTGCTCCCACAGGTTGAAGGAGAACACGGTGCCCAGGCTCAGCAGCCACATCAGTACCCCCGAGCCCAGGCAGGCCCGCGCCCGGCTGATGCGATAACGCCCGGTCAGCCAGGCCACCGCCGGCTCGATCAGCGAAATGGCCGAGGTCAGCGCCGCCACCGACAGCATCACGAAGAAGAGGGCGCCGAACAGTGCGCCCAGCGGCATCTGGCCGAAGGCGATGGGCAGGGTCACGAACAACAGCCCCGGGCCGGCGCCCGGCTCCAGGCCGTTGGCGAACACCAGAGGGAAGATCACCATGCCCGCCAAGAGCGCCACCAGGGTGTCCAGCAGGCCGATGATCAGCGCCGTTTTGGCGATGGACACCTTGCCGGGCAGGTAGGCGCCATAGGTCATCATGCCGCCGCCGGCCAGGCTCAGGGTGAAGAAGGCGTGGCCCAGGGCCACCAGCACGCTGTTGCCCGAGAGCTTGCCGAAGTCCGGGTTGAACAGGAATGCCAGCCCCTGCATAAAGTGGCCCGTGGTCATGGCATAGCCCACCAGCACCAGCAGCAACAGGAAGAGCCCGGGCATCATCAGGTTGACCGCCCGCTCCAGCCCCTGCCTGACCCCCAGGGCGACGATGCCCAAGGTCAGTGCCAGCACCAGGCTGCCCCAGAAGATCAGGGTCAGCGGCGACCCCAGCAGGGCGCCGAAGTGGGTGCCCACCTGCTCGCCGGAAGCGCCGTTGAAAGTACCGGCGCCGGTGTCGAAGATATAGGCCACCGCCCAGCCGGCCACCACCACGTAGAAGCTGAGCAGCAAAAAGCCGGTGAGCACGCCCACCCAGCCCAGCCAGCGCCAACGGGACGACGCCCCCGCCTCCCCGGCGAGGGCGGCCATCGCATGGGGCGGGTTGTGACGGCCGCGCCGGCCTATCATCACCTCGGCCATCAGCAATGGGATGCCGATCACCAGGATGCAGGCCAGGTACACCAGCACGAAGGCGGCGCCGCCGTGCTCGCCGGTGATGTAAGGGAATTTCCAGATGTTGCCGAGCCCCACCGCCGAGCCGGTGGCGGCCAGCACGAAGGCCATGCGGCCGGACCATTGGGGGCTGGCGGCGGAGCTGGACACGGCCACCTGGCCCAGGCCGCCGAGCGGCCGGGTCAGACTATTGTTTTCCATAACGATGTTCTCCTTAGGGATTGATAAGAGCCAATTCACAAGTTGCAGCACTCGGCCAAAGCGCACTACTCCGCCGACTCGCCGTAAACCCATCCCTGGGGGCTCCGCCGCGATATTCGGCATGTGCCGAGCGACACAGGGGGGCGAGCTTGCTCGCCGTGACGAGTCGTTTCAGCCTGACCGAACATCCAGTGAATGTTCGCAGCAGGCTGAAACGGCGAGTGTCAGGTCCCGAAACGTGTCGGTGGAGGCAGCCCCGCTGCCTCTTTACTCAGGGCTACAACGGATAAACTTCGTGAAGATCGAACACAGGTACCAAAGCCCGGCGCCGGACTCAGGTCACCGCGGTCAGTTTGCGGAACTCGGGCTGTTTCCACTCTTCCCGGCGCATCACCTCGGCCAGGGCCTGCACCGTGTCCCACAGATCCACGTAGCGGGTGTAGAGGGGGGTAAAGCCGAAGCGCAGTATGTCGGGGGCGCGGAAGTCGCCGATGATATTGCGGGCGATCAGCGCCTGCATGATGGCAAATCCCTGCTCATGGGTGAACGACACCTGGCTGCCGCGCCGTTCGGCATCCCGGGGCGAGGCGAGCCCGAAGCCGAAGTCCCGACAATGCCACTCCACCAGTTCGATGAAGATCTCCCCCATCCGGCGGGATTTGGCGCGGATCTGCCCCATGTCGGCGGAGACCATCAGCTCCACCCCCACCTCCAGCACACTGGTGGCCAGCACCCCGGTGGTGCCGCACAGGCCGCGCCGGATGCCGGCGGCCGGCTCGAACCGATCCTGCATGGCGAAGGGATTGGCATGGCCGAACCAGCCGCTCAGGGGCTGGCGGAACGCCTCTTGGTGGCGGCGGGCCACGAACAGAAAACCGGGCGCGCCGGGGCCACCGTTCAGGTACTTGTAGCCGCAGCCCACGGCGAAGTCGGCACCGGCGCCGTTCAGGTCGACCGGCACGGCACCGGCGCTATGGCTCAGATCCCACAGCATGAGCGCACCCACGGCCTGGGCCCGGGCGGTAAGGGCGGCCATGTCGAACATCTCGCCAGACTTGTAGTGCACATGGGTCAGCACCACCAGGGCGGTGTCTTCGTCGATAAGCGTTTCCAGCTCCTCCCGCGGTGCCGTTTCCAGCCGCACGCCGGGCCGGAACCGCTCCAGCCCCTGCAGAATGTAAAGATCCGTGGGGAAGTTGCCGGGTTCGGAGACGATCTTGCCGCGTCCCGGGCGCATCTCCAGCGCCGCCGCCGCCAGTTTGAACAGGTTGACCGAAGTGGAGTCGGCCACCACCACCTCGCCCCGCTCGGCGCCGATCAGGCGGGCAATTTTATCCCCCACCCGCTCGGGCAGGTTTATCCAGTCGTGGGTGTTCCAGCTGCGGATAAGGCCCCGGCCCCATTCCTGCTCCACCACCTCGGCGGCGCGCCGGCGGGCGGCCCCGGGCAGAGCGCCCAGGGAGTTGCCGTTCAGGTAGAGGAGCCCCTCTTCCAGCTCGAACTGCTGCCGGTAAGGGGCCAGGGGATCGTCCCGATCCAGCAGGGCCAGGTGATCGCGGGTCAGGGTGGTCATGCTTCAATACTCCTCAGTAGGGCGCGCACGGGCGAGGCGTCCAGGTGCGCCAGTTTCAGCGGTGGTGCTATCAGTTCGTAATGGCCGGGCTCGATGTCGTCCAGCACCAGCCCCTCCAGAATGGCCATGCGGTGATGCCAGACCCGCTGGTGGGCGTCCAGGGTCTTGGCATCCTGAGGATCCAGCGAGGGGCTGTCGACCCCGATAAGACGGGCACCCCGCTCTGCCAGCAGGTCGATGGTGGCGGCGGCCACGGCGGTAAAATCCGCCCGCCATTGCTCATGGGGAAAACGGGCACAGGTTTTCAGCAACACCCGCTCCAGCCGTTCCGGCAGCCCGGCGGGCAGGTCGCCGGGCTCCACCCGGCCGCGGGCATGGGTCAGGTCCAGCACCAGGCAGGGGCCGATATAGGCCTCCAGCGCCACCTCGGCCATGGCCTGGCCCTCGGCGTGGTAATGCAGGGGCGCGTCGGCATGGGTGCCGGTATGGGTGGACAGGCTCAGCCGCGCCACGTTCACCGGGCAGCCGTTTTCCATCACCCAGCTCGGCTCGGCGCTGTAGGGAGTGTCGCCTGGCCACACCGGTATGCCGGGGCGCAGGGTTTGGGAGATGTCCCAGATTCGGCTCATGGTGGTTCCTCGTCAGATGCTGGTGCGCACTGCCCAGAGTTCGGGGAAAAAGGTCAGATCCAGCGCCTTCACCAGGTAGGAAACACCGCCGGTGCCGCCGGTGCCCTTCTTGTGGCCGATGATGCGTTCCACCGTCTTCATGTGGCTGAAGCGCCATTTCTGGAAGTTGTATTCCATGTCCACCAGCTTCTCGGCCAGTTCGTACAGATCCCAGTGCTGCTCGGTGTGCTGGTAAACCCGGGACCAGGCGGCCTCCACCTCGGCGCAGGCCTGGTAGGGCTGGGACCAGTCCCGCTCCAGGCAGTGGGCGGGCAGCGCGAAGCCACGCCGGTGCAGCAACTGCAGGCTGATGTCGTAGATGCTGGGGGCTTCCAGAATGGCGGTCAGGTGCCGGTAATGCTCCGGGTGGGCCCGATGGGCCTCCACCATGCGGGCGTTTTTGTTGCCGAGCAAAAACTCCAGCTCCCGGTACTGGTAGGACTGGAAGCCCGAACTCTGCCCCAGGCTGCCGCGAAAGCAGGCATAGTCGGCCGGGGTCATGGTCACCAGCACTTCCCAGGCCTTGATCAACTGCTCCTGGATGCGCGCCACCCGCGACAGCATCTTGAATGCCGGTTGCAGCTGGTCCCGGCGGATATGCTCGGCGGCGGCGTGGGCCTCGTGCAGGCACAGCTTGATCCACAGCTCCGACACCTGGTGGATGACGATAAACAACATCTCGTCGTGCTCGGCGGAGCGGGGCCGCTGGCAATGGAGCAGGGCGTCCAGATCCAGGTACTGGCCGTAGCTGAGGTCCTGTTGCCAGTGCACCCCTTCGTTGTCCAGATCCACCATGCCCTGGCGGGCGGTGATCGATTCCTTGCCGTGCATAACCAACATCCTGTTAACAATTGAAGATAACTTGAGTTTACGCCGCCCCCAGCCCTGGTGTAAATTTCATTAAAATCCAGTTTTCAATTAAATAAATTAATAGATGAGCGTTCGAGTCAGTACCCGGCATATGCAGATGATGGTGGCCCTGAGCGAGGCCGGCAGCCTGGTGGAAGCCGCCCAGTTGCTGGGCCTGACCCAGTCCGCCCTGAGCCACCGTATCAAGGAGGCAGAGCGGCTGCTCAATACCGAGCTGTTCTACCGCCAGCACAAGAAACTGGTGCCCACCAGCGCCGGCAAGCGGCTGCTGCATTCCTCCCGCCTGGTGCTGGCGGAGCTGGAGCGGGCCGAGGCCGACATCAACAAGCTGTCGGTGGGCATAGAGCACGTGGTACGCCTGGGCAACGAGGCCTACGGCGGCTACCACTGGCTGCCCGTCTGCCTGGCCGCCTTCGGCCGGGAGCAGCCCAGCATCAGCGTGGAGATCATCCCCGACGTTTCCCTCGACCCTTACGCCGCCCTGCGCACCGGCCGTATCGACCTGGCGCTGGCCTCGGGCCAGCCGCCCGAGGGCTTTCAGTGCCGGCGGCTGTTCCGGGACGAAATGCGGCTGGTGCTGCCCGCGGGGCACGAACTGGAGGGGGAGAACTGGGTAAGCGCCGGGCAGGTGGCGGCCCACACCTACGTGACCTACCACACCCAACCGGGCAAGGGACGGGAATACGAGCAGCTGTTCAGCCACTACCGGCTGTTGCCGGCCCGGGTGATCCGGGCCGGGGTGACGGAGGCGGTGGTGGCCCTGGTGAAGGAAGGCTTCGGGCTGACCATCATGCCGGAGTGGGTACTGGCGCCCTACCTGGCCCAGGGCGGGCTGAGCACGGTACGGGTAACGGAAGAAGGGCTCCATCTGGACTGGCAACTGCTGCTGCGCAGGGACGAAGCCCCCGACTCCCCCGCCGCCCGCTTCGCCGACTGCCTGGCGCGGGTGGCGCCAGGCACCCGCTGATCAGAGCGGTATCACCACCTTGGCCCAGAAGGCATCGCCTTCGGGGCGGTTCTCCACCGCAAACTCCTGCTGATATTTAAGGCTGACGGAAAAGCCGGCGCCGCTGTCATACTTCAACGAAGGGCCGATGGCCAGGGCCTGCCCCTTGCTGTTCTCCAGGGTGACGCCGTGCAGCTTGTCTTTGGTCAACTGCTTGTAGGCATAGCCGCCCACGCCCAGGATCCAGTGCTCGTTCAGACCATAGCCCAGCGAATAGTCGGCATGTAGCTCCTGGCCGGAGTGATAGCGGCTGTCCGGGTTCTTGAAGTTGTAGTCGTACATCAACTTGATATCCCAGTTGAGCCCGCCGGATTGCATATAACTCACCGCCGCCACCGGCTGAAGAGTCCAGTGGTTGCGCCCGATATTGACCAGATCGTTGGGGTTATAGCCGCCGGTCGGGGCAAAGACATCCAGCGACACCGCCGAGTGCAGTTGCGGACTATGATGGTATGCCAGCCCCAGGGCGGTGATGTCGATGTCCCCCAGTCCCTGCTTGCTCTGGTGCATGCCGTTGACCCTCAGGCTCAGATCCACCAGGGGGAGCAGCACTGCGGAAAACACCTGCCCGCCCAGCAGTTGCCGCTCGCTGACCCACAACAACCGGGGCGCCAATACACTGGCCCCGAGCCTGAAATCCACCGGCAGGCGTTCGCCGTCCGGGCCGTTCAGCCGGCTGGCCGAATAGTGGTTGGCATACAGCAGTGGGTAAAACCCGGCCGGCGGCAAGGCTGCCATGCCGAAGTTTTCCGCGCCCATGGGATAAACGGAGCCGCCGTTCTCGGTGGCCAGCACCGAGGCCGGCAAGGTGGTAGCCAGCACTAACCCCAGAAACAGGCGAGCCGCTCCTTTACCATTTTTTACCCTTCTCATCTGATCATCCTTATTCAGAGCACCTTGCGGCCATGCTCAGGCGCATGGCCGCCTTCCTTTAAGCACACCGGGCTTCCAGGGCATTGAACTGGCCCTTGAAAAACAGCATCGGCTCCCCTTGATCACAGCGAAATTCCTGTACCCGGCCGACGATCAACAGGTGATCGCCCAGGCAACGGGTAAACTCCACCTCGCATTCGAACTGGGCCAGAGTATTGGCCAACAAGGGTACCTGCCGTTGATTCAGGCGATATTCCACCTCCGAAAATTTGTTGTCACTGGCTCGGGCGAACTGCATCGCCAATGCTTCCTGTCCCTGGCACAGCACATTGATAGCGAAGGGCAGCCCTTCCTGAAAGGCAGCCAGGCTGGGGGAGTTCAGCGACAGGCTCCACAGGATCAGCGGAGGATCCAGCGACAGGGAAGAGAAGGAGTTGGCGGTAATGCCCACCATGGCATCGCCTTCGCCGGGAGCGGTGACCACCGTGACCCCGGTGGCGAAGTTGCCCATGGCGTTGCGCAAGGCCCGGGTATCGATGGCGGGGGCCGCCGGCTGGCGGTCTTGGTCCGGCTTTAACAGAGTGTTGGCAGTAGTCATCTTATGCTTCCTTCTTCAGGTGCTGGCCAATCAGGTAACGGCACGCCTCGGGCGAGGTCCACCAGGGGAAGTAGTCGGGCGGGTTATCGAAGCCATTGGCAATTCTGGCAGCCAGCCCCGGTGCCTGTTGTGCCGCGCCCAGCAGCTCGAGCAGGTGCGGCTCCGGCGGCCGCAGCATGGTGTTGGTCCAGGTCACCACGTCTTCCGCATAGTTCCAGTAACGCTCGAAGGTCTGTTGCATCCACTCCGGCGTAAAGGGCTCATCGGCGCGGGCGAGAATGGCGTCCAGATACAGCTTGCTGCACTTGGCGGCGTTGTTGGAGCCCTGGCCGGTAATGGGATCATTGACCACCACCGCATCGGCCATGCCGAAGATGCAACGGCCGGACGGCAGCCGGGCCACCGGCTTGCGAATGGTGGGCGGAAAGCGGCCGGCCAGAATACCGTTGTCGTCGGTCAGCTCCAGGTTCCGGCAGCGATCTGCCTGAGCAGGGGCAAAACGCTGTACCAGCTCCAGGCTGCGCTGCAGGTGTTGTGCCGGCGTGGTCACGTCCTGCCAGCAATCCATGGGACCGCCCGGAATACCCTCGAACACCATGATTTCACAGGGGCCATTGACGGTCAGCGCCGGGAACACGAAGTATTCGCCGACCCCGGGCACCAAGTTGAAGGCCACCCGAGAGAAGGACTCGTTAGGCTCCATGCCCTTGACATAGGTCAGGGCCAGGGCCCGCTGCGGCTTGTCGAAGGCGGAACGCTCCGCATCGCGCTCGAACAGCCGCACTATCTCGCCCTTGCCCGCCGCCAGCATCACCAGATCATGGCTGGCGGCCAGCTCTTCCAGGGTCTCGATGCCCGCATCCAGCAGTACCAGTTCCCCGCCTTTCTGCTTGAACACCTCCATCCACTTGGGCATTTTCAGCCGCTGATCCACCGACTGGGCCGGCCGATCCAGCCTGGCCGACCAGTCGATCAGGGTTTTCCCCGCCATTTCGGGGTCCGGCACGGTCAGGCCGATCCCTTCCACCGGGGGGCAGTCCTCTTCCCAGAAGTTCAGCCCCAGATCCCGTTCTGTTTGCAGGGCATTGTTGAACATGCACTGGCTGGACATCACCCGGCCGTTGGCGATCTCTTCCCCGCTGCGGTTGGATACCAGGGTGACCCGATAACCGTGTTCCAGCAGACCGATCGCGGTCTGCAAGCCGGACTGGCCGGCGCCCACAATGGCAATACGTCGTGCCATGACTGTCTCCTTGTCGGTGATTGAGAAATAAAGAACCGGCCGGCTTACTCGGCCAGTCGCGGTATCGCCGGCCGGCTCTGCTCCGGCCCCATGGCCGAATAGCCGCCGTCTACCGCATAATCTGCGCCGGTGACGAAGCCGGCCTCGTCCGAACAGAGGAAGCACACCACATTGGCCACTTCCTCCGGTCGGCCCAGCCGACCCAGCAGGTGGTAATCCGCCGCCACCCGGTCCGCCTTGGCGCTGTCTTCACCGCTGAGTTCGGCGATAACCCGGGACCAGGTCCAGCCCGGCGACACCGAGTTCACCCGGATCCGCTCGGGGGCCAGATCCATCGCCATGCAGCGGGTCAGGTGCAGCATGGCGGCCTTGCTGACCGGATAAAGCCAGCGACCGGTCTGGGCCACCCGGGCGGAAATGCTGGTGAAGTTGACCACGGCCCCGCCGCCCCGGCGGCGCATGGCCGGCAAGGCCGCCCGGGTGGCCATGACGGCGCTGACCAGGTTGACGTCCAGTGCCGCCAGCCAGGCGCTTCTGTCCGCCTGCAGGCCGTCGTCCTGGTAGCTGCAGGCGAGGTTGATCAGCAAGTCCACCCCGCCGAAGCGGGTTTCGGTCGCCTCGATGGCCTCGAGCAGCTGTTCATCCCGGGTGATATCCGTGGCCAGGAACAGCACCTGCTCGCCCAGCCGTTCGGCCAGCGCCTCCCCCTGGACCCTGTCCACATCCAGCACCGCCACCCGGGCGCCCCGGGCCACCAGCTTTTCCACCAGCGCCTGGCCGAGCAAGGTGGCCCCGCCGGTCACCACCGCCGTCTTGTTACTGAAATCGTGCATGTCGTCGCTCCCGCTCAGGCCTTGCCTTCGCTTTGTTGCCATCTCGCCATCAGGGTGTTGGACGGCAAGGACTCGTCCAGCAGCTTGGCGGCGCTTTCCCGTCCGGCCACCGGCAAGCCGGTGGGATCCAGCAGGCCGACCTGCACCAGCAGGGAGGCCTGATCCCAGTAGATGTGTTCGTGATAGAGCTTGTCGCCCCGGAACTTCACCACCGCCAGCAAGGGAATTTCCACGTAGCGCCCGGTAGGCGCCACCCCCGGCAGCAGCCAGTCGATTTCGCAGCTGTGGGTAAAGCTGAAGATCAGCTCGTCCACTATCTGGGTGTCACCGATGGTGCGGGAAATGGGCGTCAGCTTGGTGTCAGGCGGGTTGTTGTCGACGAAATGATGCTTATAGAAACGGTAGAGCTGCTTGTAACCCACGCCACCGGTCAGGGTGGGGATATGGTTGACGTAGGGCTCGGCCACCATGGTGGCCATGGTGTCATCGACATTGCGGGTATCGAATTCATACTCGCAGTGCTTGTCCCACAGCGCCGACAGATCGTAGTGCGGGCCGATGGCGCGCCGCAGCGCCGACACCGAGCGTTGGTGGGCCATCAGGGCCGAGGGCTTGTGGTAATGGGGCGAGCCGGCCCGGGCAAAGGCATGATCCACGCCCGGATACAGGTAGAGTTCGGCGGCGCTGTGGTGTTCGAAATGGCGGTAAATCGCCTCCCTGGCCTCGTCCGGACAATATTCGTCCTGGCCGGCAAAGTGCAGCACCAGCCGCCCCCTGATGCCCTCGGCTTCGTGCAGGTGCTGCTCTATGCCCATGCCGTAGTAGCCGATGGCAACGTCCACCTGGCAGCGGCAGGCGGCAAGATAGGCCAGCCGGGCTCCCAGGCAGAAGCCCAGCACGCCGATGCCCCCCGCGACTTCCGGTAGCGCTTTCAGGGTGGCAATGGCGGCCGCAATATCCTCGATGCCTTTATCCTGATCAAACCCCTGGTACAGACCGAAAGCCTGTTCAAATTCTTCTGGGCTATAACCGAGATCAACACCGGGCTGCTGGCGCCAGAACAAATCGGGTGCCAATACCACATAGCCTTCCTCGGCGTAATAATCGGCGATGCCGCGAATATTGGCGTTAACACCGAATATTTCCTGGGCCAGTACCAGGCCGGGACCGGTTCCGGAGGCCGGCACCGCCAGATAACCGGAAAAGTCGCCACAGCCATCCTGAGCACGAATACTTATTGAGCTACCCATCTTGTCTCTCCTTTGCCTCAATGTCGGGGTAGCTACATCCTAATAACAAAGATTCAACAATGCGGGCCGCTCAGCGCCATGACTATCCGGTCAGCGCAGCTATTTGATAGTGCTTTTATGAGGCAAGAAGCGCTGAGAACAATGTTCGCAGTGCCGACATAATGAAGGAGGAGCCATTCTGTGCAGCCGGGATCCACTGCGTGCACAAAAACGCGTGCAATGATCTCCATCAAGGAAAAACCACTTATTTTAACAATATACAAACATGTACAATACAATCTCATCCGCAGGCTCGCGGCGGCACACGCCGACACATCGATAAGGAGGTCCCTGTGTCACCTTTCCCCCCCCGGGGCCCTCGCGGGCTCCAGTGCTGGCTGGACAACCCCGAGCTGTTGCTGCTCTCCTCCCAGGATCCGGCAGAGGTGCAGAACACCATCGCCACCCTGTTCAAGCCCCACCGGCTGCTCATCCCGGATGGCTCCGACCGGCTCGATACCTGCCTGCACAGCATTCCGCTGGGCCAGCTGTCCCTCAACCGGCTCAGCTACGGCAACGAAGTCTGTATCCAGCCCGAACGGCTGGACGACTTCTTTCTGATCCAGATGCCACTCAAGGGATCGGCGCTGATCCATACCGGAACCCAGGACTTCCACTCCCAGGGAGATCGGGGCGTCATCATCAGCCCGACCCTGCCGCTGGACATGATCTGGAGCCAGGACTGCGACCAGTTGATGCTGAGAGTCGACCGGCAGAAGCTGGAGCAGACCTGCAGCAGCTACCTGGGCCGCCCCATCAGAGAACCCCTGGTATTCGAATTGTGCCTGAGCTGGCAATCAGACCTCTGCTGGCACGGCATGATGCAATACCTGACCCAGGTGGTCACCCAGACCGATTATTCTCCTCTGCTTAAAAACCAGCTGGAGCAATTCATTATCCATACCCTGCTGCTCACTCAGTCGCACAACTATTCCCGGGAATTAAATAACAAGGCGGTGTCGGTGGCGCCCCGTCATGTCAAACGGGTGGAGGAATATATCGAGGCCCATGCCGATCAGGATATTACCCCGGCCATGCTGGCGGAGTTGGCCGGCGTGAGTCTGAGAACCCTGTATGCCGGTTTTAAAAACTTCAGGCAGGTTACCCCCATGGAATACCTGAGAAGCATCAGGCTACAGCGGGTACGGGAAGAATTGACTCATGACCAGGGCTCTCGTTCCATTACCGAAATTGCCACTTACTGGGGATTCGGTCATATGGGCAGATTCAGCGCCGAATATAAAAAACTCTTTGGCGAACATCCCAGTGAAACCAGGAAAAATGCCTGAGCTTGAGGTAACACAAGGCGCAAGAACAGCCCGCACCCGGAGTGCGGGCTGTTCGGCCATCACAGCAGCATGGTCACCAGGCTGCCTTTCCAGCTCAGCAGCACCAGGGTCACCAGGGTCGCCAGCAGGAAAGGCAGCAGGGCGCGGAAGATGCTCAGGGGGGAAGCGCCGGTCATGGAGGAGGCGATAAAGAGCCCGGCGCCCACCGGCGGGGTCAGCAGGCCCATCACCAGGGTCAGGCACACCACCACCCCGAACTGATAGGGGCTGATGCCGAACTGCAGCTGGGCGATGGGCAGCAGTATGGGCACCACCAGGATCAGGGCGGCGATGCCGTCGAGCACCATGCCCACCAGCAGCAGTATGCCCACCACCATCAGCAGGAACACGAAGGGATCCGAGGTTTGCTCGGCAATCCAGGCGGCGGCGCTCTGGGGGATCTCCTCGAACACAATCACCCAGCCGAACACCCCGGCGGCCGCGATCAACAGGATCACCATGCCGGAGTTGATGGCGGTACGCTGGAGGATACCGAACAGATGGGAGAACTGCAGATCCTTGTACACGAACCGGCCGATAAGCAGGGCGCCCAGCGATGCCAAGGCCGCCGACTCGGTCGGGGTGGCCAGGCCGGTGAGGATACCGCCGATGATCAGCACCGGGATCAATCCTGCCGGCAGCCCCATCAGCAGGTATTCCAGGGCCTGCTTGCGGCTGGGCCACTCCCCTTTCGGGTACTGGTGGACCAGTCCCATCAGGCTGATGACCAGGAAAAACAAGAACGACATGATCAGTCCGGGTATGATGCCGGCGATAAACATCTCGGCGATGGGCACCTGGGCCAGCACCCCGAACAACACGAACAGCATGGACGGGGGAATAATGGGCGACAACAGGCCACCGGCGGCGGTAATGGCCGCCGAAAAGGGCTTGTCGTAGCCTTCCTTCTCCATCGCCGGCACCATGGCCCGGGACATGATGGCGATCTGCGAGGCCGCCGAGCCCATGATGGCGGCCATCATCATGTTGGCCACCAGGTTGATGTAGGCCAGCCCGCCCCGGAAGCCCCCCACCAGGATCCGCGCCAGGTTGATCAGCCGCTTGGTCAGGCCGCCTTCGTTCATCAACTCGCCGGCCAGCATAAAGAGGGGGATGGCCAGCAGGCCGTAACTTTCGATGGCCCCGAACAGCTGCTGGGGATAAGACTCGAACAGCACGGCATTGCCGGATGAGCCGATATACCAGATGGCGGTGAGCGCCAATACCAGGGCGATGGGCACGGCGGTAAACAGCAGTACCAGGAATACAACCAGGGTCATGTGGGCTCTCCCGTCATCTTCTGTTGCGAGCCGCTCAGGCTGTCAAGCAGGTTGAGCAGGGCATGAATTCCCAAAGACAGGGAAAAAACGGGCAGCACCAGCCAGACCCAGAACTTCTTGATGCCCAGGGTGTTGGTGTTTTCCGCATACATAAAATTGAAGGTTTCCGACTGAAAGGCCTGAAAATCAAACCCCGCCTGCATCAGGGCCAGGGGACTGTACCAACGCCAGCACAGCACGAAGAGGATCAGGGCAAAGCCCAGGATCATCACATCACTGAACACCGTCAGCCAGCGCCGCAGGGCGACCGGCAGCAGGTCGGTGAGGATGGTAACGGAAACACCCCGGCGCTTTTTCAAGACCGCCGAGGTGCTGATAAAGGTCATCCATACCATGCAATAGATGGCCAGCTCGTCCACCCAGTAAATCGCCTGCCCCATGGCCCGGGTGACGATATTGAGCAGCACCAGCAAGGTGACGGTCCCGGCCAGCAAGGCCGCGACCACCATCTCCGCCGATGCTACCCTATCCGATATGCGCTTAAGCATTACTCCACTCTCCCCGGCCCCGGCATGGTATGCCGGGGCTCTCCTTGTTACGAATCGGCTCAGCTACCCTTGATATCCTGGGCAGCCTGGCGCAGTCCATCCAGCCCCTTGGCTTTCTTGGACCAGGTGGCTTCCCAACGCTGAATGGCGTCGGTAAAGGTGGCGCGATCCGCTTCGACGATCTGGATGTTCAGATCACGCAGCTGCTGCTCCTGATCCCGCTCCTGTTGCTGGAACTGATCGATCACCTTGTCCAGTTGGGCCTTCATCAGGGTCTGGATCAGCGCCTTGTCGTCATCGCTCAGCTCGCGCCACACCCGGCCGGACACCACGCCCACCATGGGGAACATCATGTGGTTGGACAGCAGCAGGTGGTTGGCCCGCTCGTAGAATTTCAGCACCAGGATGGAGTCGAAATCCATGTCGATGGCGTCGACCTGGCCGTTGGCCAGGGCGTCGTACACGCCGGGCAGGGGCAGCGGGGTAGGCGCCGATCCCAGGGCGGTATAGAAGTCACGGATGGGCTCGAAGGGGGTGATCCGCAGCTTCTTGCCGCGCAGATCCTCGGGGCCTTCCACCTGTGCCCGGCTCAGCACCTGGCGCATACCGGCCATGCCGTAACCGATGCCCACCACGCCGACGCTGCCGGGCAGTTGATCCAGCAGCTGGGAAGCCGCATCGGAGCGCAACAAGGCGGCGGCCTGATCGATATCATCCACCAGGTAGGGGGCATAGAGGGCGCCGAAGTCGGGTACCCGGTTGGAGATCTCGGCGATGGTCAGGAAGGCCATGTCCAGGGCGCCGGTTTGCAGCTGTTGCACCATCTGGGCTTCGTTGCCCAACTGCTGGGAGGGAAACACGGACACCCGGTGCTGGCCATGGGACTGGTCGCGCAGTTCCTGGGCGAAGTCGGTGGCGGCCAGGGTCCAGATATGGGCCGGCGGGGTAATGAGGCCCAGGCGGAAGTCCCGGGCCTGGGCGGTGAAGGAACCCAGTGCCAGGCCGGCGGCCGCTACCAGGGTGAGTGCTGTTTTGAATCTGGTCATGTTCAACTCCATTATGATGTTATTCAGTCCGTTTATGACTCACAGTTGCTTCTTCAGGGGGCCGGGCCTGCCGGCCCCCACGAGGAACTCAGCTAAAGCGCACCGAGGCGCTGCCGATGCCGCCGACGGACACCGTCATATGGTCCCCCGCCTGCACCGGCTCCAGCGGTACCAGCGCACCCGACAGGATAACCTCCCCCGCCTTCAGCCCGATGCCGCGCTTCCCTAAGGTGTTGGCCAACCAGGCCACGCAGTTCACCGGGCTGCCCAGGGCCGCCGCCCCGGCACCGGTGCTGATGATAGCACCGTTCTTTTCCACCACCATGCCGCAGCTGGCCAGGTCGAGCTTGCGCGGGCTCACCGCGGTGTCGCCCAGCACGAACACCCCGCAAGAGGCGTTGTCGGCAATGGTGTCCTGGATTTTTATCTGCCAGTTTTCGATGCGCGAGTCCACCACCTCGAAGCAGGGCAGCAGGCACTCGGTGGCGGCCAGCACGTCGGCGGCGGTGACCCCCGGTCCCATCAGGTCGCGCTTGAGGATAAAGGCGATTTCGCCCTCGGCCCGCGGCTGGATAAGCTGCTCGCTGATGGGCACGTCCTGACCCTGGCTGTACACCATGGCGTCGGTGAGGAAGCCGAAGTCCGGCTGGTCCACCTTGAGCATGGTCTGCACCGCCCGGGAGGTGAGCCCGATTTTCTTGCCGATGACCCGCTCGCCGTCGGCCAGGCGGCGGTCGAGCAGGTGCAGCGAGATGTGATAGGCATCGTCGATGCTGATGTCGGCGGCGCGGCCGGTGAGTGGCGCCAGGGTCTCGCGCTGGCGCAGGGCCCGGTAGAGCTCGTCGCCGTACTGGATAATCTGTTGCTGGTTCATACGTCCCCCTTACAACTTGATGCAGATGTTCTTCAGCTCGGTGTAGAACTCCAGGCCGTGCACCCCGCCCTCCCGGCCGATGCCGGACTGCTTGGCGCCGCCGAAGGCGGTGCGCAGGTCACGCAGGAACCAGCTGTTCACCCACACGATGCCCGCTTCCATCTGCTCCGCCACCCGCAGCGCCCGGCTGCTGCTCTCGGTCCAGATGGCCGCCGCCAGGCCATAGTCGGTGTCGTTGGCCAGGGCGATGACTTCCTCTTCGCTGTCGAACGGCCGGATGTGGCAGCAGGGCCCGAAGATTTCCTCGCGAATGACCCGGGCGTCGTCGCTCAGGCCGGTCCAGATGGTCGGCTCGACCCAGGCACCGTCGTTCAGCTCGGGCCCCATGTCCGGGATGCCGCCGCCGATTTCCACGGTGGCGCCTTCTTCCACCGCCAGCCGGTAGTAGGACAGCACCTTGTCCCGGTGCTCCTGGCTCACCAGCGGGCCGAAGTTGGCCTGCGGGTCTTGCGGCCGGCCCAGTTTCAGCTTGGCCACCTCTTCCTTCATCCGCGCCAGGAAGGCGTCGAACACGGGCCGCTCCACGTACACCCGCTCGGTGCCCAGGCACACCTGGCCGCCGTTGACGAAGGCCGAGCGCATGGTGCCCTCCACCGCCTTCTCCAGGTCGCAGTCGGCGAACACGATGCCGGGGTTCTTGCCGCCGCACTCCAGCGAGATATTGCGCAGGCCCACGGCGGCGGCCTTCATGATGGCCTCGCCGGTGCGGGTCTCGCCGGTGAAGGTGATGGCGTCCACCAGCGGGTGGCTGGTGAGGAATTCACCGGCGGAGTCGGGGCCGAAGCCGTGCACCACGTTGAACACCCCGGGCGGCACCCCGCACTCGTTCATCACCTCCCCCAGCAGGGTGGTGGTGGCGGGGGTTTCTTCCGAGGGCTTAACCACCACGGTGTTGCCGCAGGCCAGGGCCGGGCCCACCTTCCAGGTCATCAGCAGCAGCGGCAGGTTCCAGGGGGAGATAACGGCGATGACCCCCTTGGGGCTGCGGTGGCCGACGTTGAGCGCGCCCAAACCGTCCGGGGTGTCCAGGCGGAAGCCCTCGGTGGGGTGGTTGGCCAGGGTCTCGGCGAAGGCGGTGAAGTTGGCGGCGCCGCGCGGGATGTCGATGTGGCTGGCGATGCGGTAGGGCTTGCCGGTGTCGCGGCACTCGGCCGCGAGGAATTCGTCGAAGCGTTCGTTGATGCGGTCGGCGACCTTGTGCAGCAGGGCGGTGCGCTGGGCCTGGGTGAGTTGGCCCCAGGGGCCCTTCAGCGCGGCCTTGGCGGCCTTGACCGCGGCGTCGACCTCGTCGCGCCCGGCCTCGTGCACCCGGCCGATAAGGCTGTTGTCCACCGGGCAGCGGTTGTCGAAGGTCTTGCCGCTGCGGGAGGCGACGTACTCGCCGTTGATAAAGTGCTTGAATTCGTTCATGGTGTTGCTCTCGTCATGGGTTGCCCCGGCGCCCGGGGCCTGGACTCCCGCCTGCGCGGGAGTGACAGTATGTTGCGGTGCGCTGCTCGCTGTTTACTTCCTGCTTCCGGCTCAGGTCAGCACGGTCAGGAAGCGTTCGTTCAGCTGGCGGTCGTGGTAGAAGATGGCCTTGCCCAGCTTGTCCGCGTCCCAGGTGATGGGCGGGTGGTCCGGGTAGAAGGCGTCGCCGCCGCAGAACACCTCGTTGCGGTTGCCCGAGGGGTCGAAGAAGTAGATGGTCTGGCCGTGGGTGATGCCGTGGCGGGTCGGGCCGATGTCGATGGCGGTGTTGGTCATCGAAATCAGGTCGCCGGCGCGCAGCACGTCTTCCCAGGTTTCCAGGAAGAAGGAGGCATGGTGGAACTTGTTCTTCTCCGCGTGCTTGATAAAGGCCACGTCGTGGGATTTCATCGACACGGTGAGGAACTGGGCCACCCGTTCGCCGTCCGGGGTCAGCACCTGCTCGCACAGGTCGAAGCCGAGCACCTCGTGGAACAGCTTATAGGTGCCGTCCAGGTCGTCGCCGTACAGCAGGCAGTGGTCGAAGCGCTGGGCTTTCATGCCCTGGAGGTCGCGCGGCCAGGCTTCCGGGTTGTGGTTGCCGATGCCGTAGCGGCCGGGCTGGGCCTTGCTGGCGAACAGCTCGAAGTGGTGGCCGGTGGGGGCGACGAAGCGCAGCCGGCGGCCGCAGCCCTTGAGCTCGCCGGCCGGGATTTCCTCCACCGCCACGCCGTAGGCGAGCAGGTCCTGGTGCAGTGTGTCGAGGGTGGCCTCGTCCAGCACCTTGAACGCCATCAAGTCCATGCCGGGCTCGTCGGCCTCGCGCAGCACCACCGAGAACTGGTCCACTTCGGTCCAGCCCTTGAGGTAGACCCGGCCCTGGTCGTCCCGGTCGGTTTCAATCAGGCCGAGCAGGTCCCGGTAGTGGGCCAGGGCGTCATTCATGTTCATCACGCGCAGTTGCACGTGGCCGGGGCGGATTACACCTTTTTTCATCGTCCTTACTCCTTTATCCATGTCCATTGCAAAACCGGGCCGCCGGGGTGTCCGGGCAGGGGGTGGCCAGCTCGATATCCAGGTCGCCCTCGGGCAGCACCTTGCAGGCCAGGGCATAACCCTGCTCGGCCTGCCCGGGGCCGACGTAGCGGCGACTCATGCATTGCCGTTGGTAGGGGCCCTGCAGGATGCGCACCCGGCACAGGCCGCAGCCACCGCCGCGGCAGCCCACCGGCACCGGCCGCTGGAGCCCGGTTTCGGCCCCGGCGAGCAGGCTTTGCCCGGGGGTGACCCGGAACTGCTCGCAGGGCTTGTCCGGGTGGTGCAGGGTGATGGTGTAGTGGCGCATCCTGGCCTCCTGTGAATTGCTTGCTATCGGGCTCGTAGTCAGTGTCCGGGGCTGGCGGGTTCAGCACGCCGACTCGCCGTAAACCCCTCCCTGGGGGCTCGACGGCGCCATCCCTGGCGCCAACGGTCGGCTTAGCTGAGCCCGCCATCCCCTCCCCATAAGTGGGGTGACAATCGCGGCTAACGGCCCAGCGCCTTGGCCGACTGGCCGCCGATACCGAAGTGCTGCTTGGGCAGCTCGTTAATCAGCACCCGCACCGACTCCCGCGGCGCATCCAGCGCCCGTACCAGGGCGGCGGTCACTTCCTCGATAACCGCTTCCTTCTGGGCGTCGCTGCGCCCTTCCATCATGTTCACCTGTACTATCGGCATGGCGGCGTCTCCTTATGTGGCTCTGTTGTTTGTCACGTTATCGCGCTGTCAGGCGGTCGCGGCGGCGGTTACACCACCCGCCCGCTGAGGCTGCCCAGCCCCTGGTAGTGCACCACAAAGCTGTCGCCCTTCTGCACCGGCACCGCCGCGGTGATGGCGCCAATCATGATGAAGCTGCCCGCCGGAATGACCTCGCCGCGCTCGGCCAGCATGTTGGCCAGCATCGCCACCGAGGCCGCCGGGTGGCCCAGCACCGCCGCGCCCGCGCCGGTCTGCACCACTTCGCCGTTGACTTCCATCACCACGCCCAGGGTCTTCAGGTCCAGCTCGCTCGCCTCGGCCATGCGCCCGCCGGTGATAAAACGGCTGGAGCTGGAGTTGTCGGCAATCACGCTCTTCAGGTCGAACTTGAAGTCCTGGTAGCGGGAGTCGATGACTTCCACCGCCGGCAGCACGAAGTCGGTGGCGCGCAGCACGTCGCCGATGTGGCAACCCGGGCCCTTCAGCTCCTGCTTGGTGACGAACGCCAGCTCGGCTTCAATCTTGGGGTGGATAAGCTCATCGAACTTGATGTCGCCACCGTCCGGCACGCTGAAGTAGTCGGCCAGGAAGCCGTAGCAGGGATGCTCCACCCCCATCTGCGCCATCTTGGCCCAGGAGGTCAGGCCCATCTTCATGCCCACTATCTTGGTGCCCCTGGCTTCCTTGCGGCGGCGGATTTCCCACTGGATGTCGAACGCATCCTGGTAGCTCATCTCGGGGTAGTCGTCGGTGATTTTGGTCACCTCATAGGCCTCGAGCTCGGCGGTTTCCAGGTGCTCGGCCAGGTGTTCAATCTGTGCTTGGGTCAGCTTGCTCATCACTTCAGTCCTTGTTGTTTGGCCAGGGTCAGGGCCAGATCTTCAATCATGTCTTCCTGGCCGCCGACGGTACCGCGACGACCCAGCTCCACCAGGATGTCGCGGGCGGAGACGCCGTACTTGGCCTCGGCCTGCTTCGCAAACAGCAGGAAGGAGGAGTACACCCCGGCGTAGCCCAGGGTCAGCGCATCCCGGTCGACGCGGATGGGCTGGTCCATCATCGGCACCACCAAGTCTTCGGCCACGTCCATAATCCGGTACAGGTCGATGCCGGTGTCGGCGCCCAGCCGGTCGAGCACCGCGCACAGCACTTCCAGCGGGGTGTTGCCGGCGCCGGCGCCCAGGCCCGCCACCGAGCCGTCGATGCGCACGGCACCGGCCTCGAGAGCCGCCAGGGAGTTGGCCACCGCCATGCCCATGTTGTGGTGGCCGTGGAAACCCAACTCCACCGCCGCCGGCAGCTCGGCGCGCAGCAGCCCCAGGCGGGCGGTCACGTCATCGGGCAGCATGTAGCCGGCGGAGTCGGTGACGTAGATGCAGTTGGCACCGTAGTCGACCATCAGCCGGGCCTGCTCCAGGATGTTCTCCGGGCTGGCCATGTGCGCCATCATCAGGAAGCCGACGGTGTCCATGCCCAGCTTGGCGGCCAGGCCGATGTGTTGCTGGGACACGTCCGCCTCGGTGCAGTGGGTGGCCACCCGGATGGTGCTCACGCCGAGGTCCCGGGCCATGCGCAGGTGGTCGACGGTGCCGATGCCGGGCAGCAGCAGCGCCGACACCCTGGCCTGCTTCATCTGCGGCACCACCGCCTTGAGGTAGTCCTCGTCGGCATGGGCGGGGAAGCCGTAGTTGACCGAGGCGCCGCCCAGGCCGTCGCCGTGGGTCACTTCAATCAGCGGCATGCCGGCCTGGTCCAGGCCGGTGGCGATGGCCACCATCTGCTCGAGGGAAATCTGGTGACGCTTGGCGTGCATGCCGTCGCGCAGGCTCATGTCGTGCAGCACGACCTTCTTGTTGTTCAGGTTCATCTCGCTTGTCTCCTTAGCCCCGGGCCGGCAGTTGAATGGCGCCGCTGGCCGCTTCTTCGGCGAACAGCTCGGCGGTGCGCAGGGCGGCGGCGGTCATGATGTCCAGGTTGCCGGCATAGGTGGGCAGGAAATCGCCCAGGCCGGCCACTTCCATGAACATCGACACCTTGTTGCCGTCGAACACCGGGCCGTTGACCAGGGTGTAGCCGGGCACGTACTGGCGCACCTGCTCGACCATGTCCAGCACCGAGCGGGTGATGGCGGCCTGGTCCGGCTCGCCGTCCACCAGGCAGTGCACGGTGTCGCGCATCATCAGCGGCGGCTCGGCCGGGTTGATGATGATGATGGCCTTGCCCTGGCGGGCGCCGCCCACCGACTCCACCGCGCCGGCGGTGGTGCGGGTGAACTCGTCGATGTTCTGGCGGGTGCCGGGGCCGACCGAGCGGGAGGCGACGGTGGCGATGATTTCGCCGTAGGCGACCGGCTGCACCCGGGACACGGCGGCGACCATGGGGATGGTGGCCTGGCCGCCGCAGGTGACCATGTTGACGTTCATCTCGAGCGTTTCGGCGTGCTGCTTGAGGTTGACCGGCGGCACGCAGAAGGGGCCGACGGCGGCGGGGGTGAGGTCAATCATGATGACCCCCAGTTCGTTGAGCTTGCGGCTGTTCTCGGCGTGGACATAGGCCGAGGTGGCATCGAAGGCGATGCGGATATCGTCCGCCAGCACGTGGGGCAGCAGGCCGTCGACGCCGGTGTCGCAGGTCTTGATGCCCATCTCGCGGGCGCGCTTGAGGCCCTCGGAGCCGGGGTCGATGCCGACCATCCAGACCGGCTCAATCCAGTCGGAGCGCAGCATCTTCATCAGCAGGTCGGTGCCGATGTTGCCCGGGCCTATGATGGCCGCCTTGAGTTTTTTCATTGATACATCTCCAGAATACGTGGTGACCGTCGAGCCGGATCAGCTGGACACGAATTTTTCGAAATAGAGCCGGTGTTCGGCCACGGGGCTGGCTTCCAGCCAGGTCTGGGTGGCGTCAATCATCGGCGGCGGGCCGCACAGGTAGGCATCGAAGGGCTGCTGCAAAAAGTCCTGGTCGAACAGATCGCACACCACGCCGCGCTTGCCCTGCCAGTGCTCGGAGGGCTTCATCACGATGACCTCGTAATCGAAGTCGGCCAGTTGCTCCTTGAAGGAGTCCAGCCGCTCCAGCTCGCTCAGATCCTGATCCTGGGTCACGCCGTAGCACAGGCGAATGGCGTGCGGGCAATCGCCCCTGGCCACCAGCCGCTCCAGCATACTGAGGAAGGCAGACAGGCCGGTGCCACCGGCCACCATCAGCAGGGGCCGCTCCACTTCCCGCAGGTAGAAAGAGCCCATGGGGGCCTCGAAGCGGATGGCGTCGCCCACCCGGCAACGCTGGCGCAGGTAGTCGCTCATCACCCCGCTCGGCAGCAGCCGGATCAGGAATCGAACAAAGCCTTCTTCCGTCGAGTGGTTGGCAAAAGAGTATGCCCGCCACTCGTCCGTGCCCGGCACCTGGACCCGCGCATACTGGCCGGGCAGGTACTTGAGGCGGCCGCCCTCGCCTTCCAGCTTGATCTCGATAAGGGCGGCGGCGTCCGATACCTGCTTGAAGGCACTGACGGTGCCCTCGAACAGCTCGGTCGACACACTGCACAGGGTCGAGTCCACATCGAAGTAGAAGGAACCGGAAGAGGTCAGCCGGGTCTGGCAGGCCAGGATATGGCCAGCCGCGAGTTCCTTTTCACTCAGGGCTTCGTCATCCACATACTCCAGTTCAACCTCGCCGGATTCACAGCGTCCGCGGCAGGTGGCGCAGACCCCTTCCCGGCAGTCGACCGGCAGGTTGACGCCCTGGCGCAGGGCGGCGTCCATCAGCAGTTCGTTTTGCTTCACTTCGATAAAGCGAGTGTTTCCATCACGGAATACGATGGCGGCAGAATAAGACATAACAACCTCGGCCCAGTTAGACGTGGTAAAAATCCAGCACCGAATCAATCTTGTCGTTCAGCAAGATGGACTGCTTGTAGGTGATCTTCCAGTCGTCCCCTTCCTGGCGCAGCCGGTAATGGGCGGTGCCGAAGAAGTGGTGGCTCTCACCGAAACGGTAGTAATGGGTGACCCAGTTCACCTTCACCAGGAACAGGCCGTCTCCGTCCTGCCGGTAACGCAGGTTGTTGACCAGATGCAGGGTACGCGGCATGGGGGTACAGGCCGCCGACTTGCCGGTGCGGATGCGGAACACCCGGTCTTCGATCCCCCCCCGGTTGGGGTAATACATCAGCGACATTTCCCGCTTGGGATCCTGGGTGTAGCTGTGCTCGCTGTCCCACTGAGGAATATGAAATTCACATTCGGGAGCGAACTGCTCCAGGTAGTTGTCCCAGTCCTGGTTGTCGCAGAACTCGGCAACCCGGTAAAAAAACTGCTCGAGTGACTGTTGATGTTCCATGGTTTACACCTCCTCCTGACTTACCTTCTTCTTCAGTCCTTCCCGCATCATCTGCTGCCAGGCACCGTGCTGGTTCACATAGAGCCCTTCATGGGTGAACTCGACCCCGGTGATCGCCGGCTGAATGCCCAGTACCTTGCTGTTGGGGGTCTCACCGTATTGCCAGGTCTCGTAACCCCGGGAAATATCGCTCCAGGGAGAGAGTCGGGCCTCGAAACCACGCTGGGATTCCTTGAATTCCACCAGGTCGTCGGGGGTGCCCATACCGGACACGTTGAAGAAATCCTCGAACTGGCGGATGCGGTTTTCCCGATCTGCGTCCGACTCGCCCTTCACGCCCAGGCAGAGGCTGATCACCTCGGTCTTGTTCCAGGCCACCGGGCGGATGATGCGCAGCTGGGAGCTGATCTGATCCATGAAGAACAGACTGGGGTAGATGTTCAGGTTGCGCAGCCGGTGCATGGTCCACCTGGCGCGCTCTTCCGGCAGTTGCTCCAGCAGGCGCGGCATTACCGCCTGGTAACCGGGGCGAACCTGGGGATTGGGCATGTCGCTGAACAGCAGGCTGTGGCCATGGCGGAAGGAAAACCAGCCGTCGTCGGTGTCCTTGTCGCCTGCACCCAGCTTGCTGTAGTCCAGGGTATCGCCGCTGGCGCCCTGTTTCTGGGCTTCCAGCTCGCGGCGGTGCTGCACGGTGCTGACGTAGTTGTAATGCACGGTGCTGACATGGTAGCCGTCCAGGCCGTTTTCGTTCTGCAGCTTCCAGTTGCCGTTGAAGGTATAGGTGGACTGGCCGGGCAGCACTTCCAGTTCACCGGTGGCGGACTGCTCCACCATCATGTCGAAGAACAACCGGGTGTCGCCAAGAAAGTCTTCCAGGCTCAGATCGGACTCCAGATCCAGGCTGATAAAGACGAAGCCCTTGTAGCTGGCGATGCGCGCCTGACGCAGGCCACGGCTGGACTTGTCGAAGTCGGCGGGATATTCGCCCGGCGCCTTTACCTTCACCAGCCGGCCGTCGGACTTGTAGCACCAGGCATGGAAGGGGCAGGTAAAGGTGGACTGGTTGCCCTTGCACACCCGGGTCAGGGTCGCGCCCCGGTGCTGACAGGTATTGGCCAGGGCGTGGAGTTCACCCTGGCCGTCGCGGGTGATGATCATCGGCTGGCGGCCGGCCTGCATGGTGATGAAATCGTTGGGATTGGGGATCTGGCTTTCGTGACAGGCAAAGATCCATTGCTTCTCGAAAATCAGCTCCATTTCGAGGTCGAACAGTGCCTTGTCGGTAAAGATGTCCCGGGCGATGCGGAACACCCCATCATCGGGACGAAAATCCAGGCTGCTCTCGATAAATTCTTGCCATTGGGTCAAGCTTCTTTGGGTGGTCATGGGGTCCTCTCCTTTTGAACCTGATTGCCATGACTGCCAATCTAGCGCCTTGGAGAAAGGGAAAATATTCAGTTTCCGGGTTAACGGTATGCAGTTTTTATGGGTCAAAAATGTTAAGGGGCGTGAAACTTCAGGATGCCGGTGTCAGGCGGCGCCCCGTGACCGCCCTTGGTTGACAGCCGGGGGGAAAGGGCACAAGATGCCGCGTAAAACAGATGTTAAAAAATAAAAAATGATTAACTCGTCACGGCCGGATGCTGGTGACGATGAGGCTGGAAGCACTGTCCGAGAGGGAATACCATGAGCCAGTACCACCACAGGGTACAGCGACAATTTCTGGCCGCCGAGCTGAACAGCATCAGCTCGGCCCGCGACTGGATGAGGAGCGTCTGCGGTCCCCACGACCTGGAAATTCTAAAACCCAACGAACTGCTGTTTCGCCACCAGGGTGCCGTGCTGGGCCAGCTATCCTTCGGCATAATCGAATACTCCACCGCCGCCCATGTCAAAACCCAGGATCTGCTGCACAGCTACAGCATCAGCCTGCCGCTGGTCGGCAGCCAGTATATCGAACACAAAAAAGACATGATTGAGTCCAACCCTGAGTTGGGTTTGATCGTCTCCCCGGGCCATCCGGTCAGCCTGATGCTGGCCGCCGACTGCCGTAAACAGCTGGTACGCATCTCCCGCACCGCGGTAGAGCAGAAGCTGGCGTCACTGCTGCACAGGGAGATCAGCAAAGCGGTGATCTTCCAGCCGGGGATCCGGCTGACCGAAGGCATGGGGGACTGGTGGAACACGGTCGCCACCCTGCAGGGCATGCTGCAAAACCAGAGCAGCCTGTTCGACTTTCCCCACGTCTGGGCGTCCTTCCAGGACAGCCTGATCACCGGCCTGCTCTATGCCCAGCCCCACAACTATTCCCGGGAGCTGGAAGACCGGCAGCTCAATCGTCCCGCCTATCTCCATGAACTGGAAGCCATGATGCAGGAAAATCTGGATAAATCGCTGAATTTGTCGGATTTCGAACAACTGGTGGGCATTGGGCGCGAACGGCTGTACAAGGACTTTCATCGGTTCTACGGCTGCTCGCCGGTGGCGCACTTTCGCAACCTGCGCTACGAGGAAGTCCACCGGCGCCTGCGGCAGGCCGATGCCGGGGAAAGCGTCTCCAGCATCGCCATGGACTGCGGCTTCACCCAGTTGGGCCGCTTCGCCAAGGACTACCAGCAGCGCTTTGGCGAGCTGCCCTCGGCCACCTTCGGCAAGGCCAGGCGCTGAGCGCGCGGCTCAGGCCGCCAGGGCCTTGCCCACCAGGCTTTGCACCGGCGGGCTGAGCGGCACCTTGAGGGCCGCGGCGTGGCCCGCTTCCGACATCTTGCCCCAGGTCTTGCGGATGATGTCGATGAGTTTTTCCTCTTCGTGCTTGGTGGCGAAGTCTTCCAGATAATAGTGGATGAACACCAGGCAGATCACGTCTTCCAGGGTTTGCACCTCGTCGTCGCGCTTGAGCTGCTTCTTCAGCAGCAGCGCCTTCACCCGCTCCTGTTCCTCTTCGCCGTAGCCGGCATTTTCCATCAGTTTGGCGGTCAGTTCCCCGTGAAATTTCGCCAGATCGGTGCGCCAGTGCTTGTAGCCGGCCCGGTCCATGGGGTAGTCGGCCCTGGGCACCGTCCAGCGCCGAATGTGCTGGGCCCGGGCGGCGATCTGCAGCAGTTCGGACGCCTCGGGGGCGAAGCGGGCCAACTGCTCGCTCATGCGCAGGCTGTACAGGTATTCCTTGGGCCAGCTCTGGCCGTCGGCCTGCTCCTGGTGGGGGTCCTGGCGGTTTTCCGCGTCGATGGCGTTCAGCACCTGCTGAAGGCGGGAGTCTTGAGTCATGGGGGCGTCCTTATCGTTGGCAAATAACAGTATTGTTGTCGTTAAGCCCGCAATTGCAAAGGACAAATGCCGTTTTCTCTGCTCCACCACTGGCCGGACCATACATAAAGGCCGCACAGCTTTATTGATGCATATCAAATATACCTATAAGATGCGCCGAAAGTTGCACTTCACATATCTATTAAAACGGAGAAGCAAGATGCTGGACGCCCGCACTATCGACATCATCAAGAGCACCATTCCCCTGCTGGAGTCGGCCAACACCGCCCTGACCGAGCACTTCTACCGGCGCATGTTCCGCGACAATCCGGAGCTGAAGGACGTGTTCAACCTGAGCCACCAGGCGTCCGGCCGCCAGCCGGCGGCCCTGTTTTCCGCCGTGCTGGCCTATGCCAAAAATATCGACAACCCGGCGGTGCTGGGTGCGGCGGTGGAGCGCATCGCCCACAAGCACACCGGCTTCGCCATCCAGCCGGCCCAGTACGATATCGTCGGCCACCACCTGCTGGAAACCATTCGGGAGCTGGCCCCGGACGCGGCCACCCCCGAGGTGATCGACGCCTGGGCCCAGGCCTACGGCGTCCTGGCCGGCATCTTCATCGGCCGGGAAGAGCAGCTCTACCGGGCCAACGAGAGCAAAACCGGCGGCTGGCGCGGCACCCGTGCCTTTGTGGTGAAGGAAAAGCAGGCGGAAAGCGAGCAAATCACCAGCTTCCTGCTGGCCCCGGCCGACGGCGGTCCGGTGGCCGACTACCGGCCCGGCCAGTACCTCAGCCTGCATCTGGATGCACCCGAGCTTGTCCACAAGGAATACCGCCAGTATTCCCTGTGCCAGGCCCCCAACGGCCGGGATTACCGCATCGCGGTCAAGCGCGAGCCCGGTGGCACCGCCTCCAACTTCCTGCACGACCGTATTCAGGTAGGAGATACCCTACGGGTACTGCCGCCGGCGGGAGACTTCTTTATGGACGTGGCCGCGGACACCCCGGTGGTGCTGATCTCCGGCGGCGTGGGCCAGACCCCGATGCGCGCCATGCTGGATCAGTTGCTTAGGCAAGGCCACCCGGCCCCCATCCACTGGCTGCACGCCTGCGAGAACGGCACTCAACACGCCTTTGGGAAGGATACCCGGGCGCGCCGCCAGGCCCACGCCAACCTCGACACCCACGTCTGGTACCGCGCCCCGGCTGCCACCGATCTTCCGGCGGAAGATTTTGATGCACTCGGCCTGATGGACCTGCAGGCAGTGAAGGACAGCATTCACCTTGACGACGCCCATTACTACTTCTGCGGTCCCCTGCCCTTTATGGCCATGGTCAAGGAAACCCTGGCCGGCTGGGGCATCGCCGACGAGCGCCTGCACTACGAGATGTTCGGCCCGCACCAGCAGCTCTGAGGGCCCGCCGCCATGCCACTCCCCGTGGCATGGCGGCTTTATCATTTCATCAATCCTTCGCTCGCCACTTCATCATTTCACCAAGTTTTTCCGCTCCCCTTTTCCGACTTCTTCCTAAAAACCCATATAAAACAGCCCATTAATCACCGAGTCATGGTGGCACAGTTGTTGATAAAAGGTTAACGGCACCTTCCGTCACCGTTGGAAGCCAACAGAGCGGAGCCGCGTTGACGGTATCACCTGAACCGACTCGGCCGCCCATTCAACAACAAGGAGAAGTTATGACACTTGCACACGCCACAGTGTTGGGAAAAGAGCGAAAGCATATTGGCGAGCTGGCGGCGGCCACCCTGGCCCTGGCCGCCCTGTCCGGCCCGGCCCTGGCCGCCAACGGCCACTATGTGCCCGGAGTGGAGGGATTAAAGGGCCCGGTGGTGCCGCCCGCCGGCACCTATTACCGGGGTTACCTGGTGCACTACGATTTTGACAAAATCAAGCTGCCCGACGATAACACCCTTTCCGCCAAGGGCAATGTGACCGCCCTGGCCAACCGCTTGATCCACATTACCGAGAAACAGCTGCTCGGCGCCGATTACGGCTTCGAAACCATCATCCCGGTGCAGCGCAACGACTTCGACTTTGCCAACCGCAAGGAATCCGGCGTGGGTGATATCTTTGTCGGTCCCGTGGTGCTGGGCTGGCACGGTCAGCAGTGGGACGCGGTGTTTGCCGCCGGCCTGTGGCTGGATACCGGCGACTACAGCAGCACCGAGCCCACCGCCATCGGCAAGGGTTACAAGAGCACCATGCTGACCCTGGGCGGCACCTATTATCCGGACGCCGACAGGCGCTGGTCGGTCTCGGCCCTGTCCCGCTACGAGATCAAGTCGAAGCAGGACGAGACCGGCATCACCCCAGGTGACAGCTGGCTGGTGGAATGGGGCATAGGCAAGCGATTGGACAACGGCCTGGAGCTGGGCCTGGTCGGCTACGATGCCTGGCAGCTGGAAAACAGCAAGGGCGCGCCGGCCGGCAAGGCGGAGAAGCATGCCCTGGGGGTGGAGGCCGGCTATTTCTGGCCGTCACTGATGCTGGGCCTGAACGCCGCCTACCTCAACGAATACCAGGTGGAGAACGGCCCCAGCGGCGATCTGTTCCGCCTGACCCTGACCAAGGTGTTTTAGGCCCCCAGCTGCTGACAAGCTTCGTTGTTCTCTGTAGTCACTCCCGTGAAGGCGGGAGTCCAGAGTAATATTCCATGGATCTCCCCATATACGGAGATGACAGCAGTTGAGCAGCGATGATATAGGAAAATATCCGGAAAAAGCAGGGAATGGACTTTGTCATCACGCTGGGGAGCCGGCCCGCGCCGGCTCCCCTTATTCCTGCTCCAGCTTTTTCATGCGGTAGGCCAGCGCCGGCCGGGTCAGGCCCAGGATACGGGCCGCCTTGGACACATTGCCGTCGGCGGCCTTGAGGGCATGGCGGATCAGGCTCTGCTCCAGGTTTTCCAGGCTGAAGTCCTCGGTCAGCAGTTGGCCGCACCAGTCATCCGGCTCATCGTCCGCCTCGGTGGCCGTCTCCCGCAGGGAGCCGTCCAGGCGTACCCGGCCCACCGCCGAACCGTCGTCCTTGAAAGCGGGAAAGAAGCTGCATACTTCTATCTCGTTGTTGTTATCGGTGAGGATAATGCCGCGCTCAATCAGGTTTTCCAGTTCGCGGATATTGCCCGGCCAGTCGTACGCCAGCAGGGCTTCGCGAGCCTTGTCGGTCACCCCCAGGATACGCTTGTTGTAAATGGCCTGGTAGCGCTCCAGAAAATGCTGCACCAGCAGCGGTATGTCCTCCTTGCGCTCCCGCAGCGCAGGGATGTACACCGGAAAGATATTCAGCCGATAGAACAAGTCCGCCCGAAAGCGCCCATCCCGTACCGCTTGTTGCAGATCCTCGTTGGTGGCGGTGACCACCCGCACATCGATGCGACGGGTACGCACATCCCCTACCCGCTCCAGCTCACCTTCCTGCAATACCCGCAGCAGGCTGGCCTGGGCCCGGGGCGACAACTCCACCACCTCGTCCAGGAAGATGGTGCCGCCATCGGCCCGCTCAAACTTGCCTTCCCGGCTCTGGGTGGCACCGGTATAGGCCCCCTTCTCCACCCCGAACAGTTCCGCCTCTATCAAGTCCGGCGGTATGCAGGCGCAGTTCACCGCCACGAAGGGCTTGTCGGCCCGGTCGCTGGCAACATGCAGGCCGCGAGCGAACACCTCCTTGCCGACCCCGGTTTCCCCTTGCAGCAACACCGTCACCCGGCTGTTCGAGGCCTTCTGGATAAGCCGGCACACCTGCCTGAAGGCGGATGACTGGCCGATGGAATTAAACACCCTGTAGTCGTCTTCGCTGTCGTCACCCACGCTGTCGCGCAGCTTGACCAGTTCACTCCTGAGCGCGAACAACTCTTCCGCCACCGGGTCCGGCAGCATGAATTTCTCGATTTCGGCCTGGTCTTCCCATTCCTGGGCCGGCTTGCCGATGATGCTGCAGTGCTCGTCGCCCATGGCCACGCAATGCAGTTCCTTGTAGATGATGGTCTGCCCCATGAAATAGCTGGTATAGCCGCTGGCGTAACCGAGCAGGGTCCAGCAGATGGGTTCATCCGCATGGCCGAACTCATGCTGGTGAACGTCCGCCTCGTAGGAGTTGAACCAGTCGAACTCACCGAGGAAGTGGCCCGAATCCATGTCCAGCTCCAGCCGGGTGGGTACCACCTTGACCATCCCCCTGATGCCGTGCATCTGGGGACCGGCCATAAAGCATTCTTCCCGGGCGATATGAGGACGCACCTTGCGGGCAATTTCGGCGTCCTTCATGCCGGAGTGATAGCCGAAGCGCATCAGGAAGCGCTTGGCCCGCTGCACGCCCAGGGTCTCGATCAGTTCCTTGCGCAGCAACCCCATCACGGTGGCATGGATCAGCAGCATGCGCTGCTCGTTGAACCAGATTTTTCCCTGCTCGCCATCGAAACGAATGCCCGCGATCAGGTCACCGGCTTCGGGGATATTCAGGTTTTCAAGATCTCGCATCGGGCCTTTCACTCCCTGTCCATGGCCGCCGTCATCTCCTTTTCAGGGGCATGCCCGGCACTGTGTCTTGCCGGCTAGTGTATGGGCCGCCACTCCTGTTATCAATTGCTTAAATAATTAACACTCAAACAACAAGGTTAATCAAATGCTCAAATTCATCCTCGTCCCCGGTTCCCGGCCCTCGCCATTAAAAAACGAAGAATCAAAAATAAACCATTTAAAATCAAATACATAAATAAAAACACCATCATTTAACCCGGTCTGGCACAGGCGTTGCTCTACCAAGACACAGGTTAACAAAAGGTTACATACCATAAACAAGCTGCAGGAGCTTTCAGGATGAATGCCACCCGGACACAACCAGGGCAAGACATCGCCGCCCCGGCAAGCGAGCTGACCAAATATATCCGTGTGCGAAGCCGCCCGGACGCCCGCTTTGTCGAGTTTGACTTCGCCATCAACGATCCCGGCCTGTTCGTCGAGCTGGTGCTGCCGCGGGACGCCTTCGACACCTTCTGCGCCGTCAATCAGGTGGTGACTATGACCCGGGAGCAAACCGAGGCCATCGACGCCGAGCTGGACAAGTGGCGCTACGGCGAAGAAACCCTGATGAGCCGCAACCGCGACCAGGCCCAGTAACCAATCCCCAGCAAGGAGCAAGCAGATGACACTGGAAATCAAAACCGCATCGGTGGAGCCGATACGCCAGACCTTCGCCAATATCAGCCGCCGTTTCGGCGACAAGCCGGCGACCCGCTACCAGGAAGCCACCTACGATGTGCAGGCCGAGGCCAACTTCCATTACCGCCCCCTGTGGCAGCCGGAGAAGGAGCTCAACGACAAGAGCCGCACCGCCATCGAAATGGCCGACTGGTATGGCTTCCGGGATCCGCGCCAGTTCTATTACGGCGCCTATGTGCAGCAGCGGGCCCGGATGCAGGAAGGCGCCGAGAACAATTACGCCTTCTTCGAAAAACGTGAGCTGGCCGCCAACCTGGGCGACGAGCTGAAGGCCGCCATCACCCGCTTCCTGCTGCCCCTGCGCCATGTGGAGCAGGCCGCCAACCTCAACCATATGTACGGCGCCGACTACGGCTACGGCACCGCCATCACCCAGGCCCAGCTGTTCGCCGGCATGGACAGACTGGGCATGGCCCAGTACCTGTCCCGCATCGGCCTGCTGCTGGACGACAACAGCGGTGACGCCCTGGCCCGGGCCAAGGAGCACTGGATGAGCGATCCGACCTGGCAGGGGGTACGCGCCCTGTGCGAGGAAACCCTGGTCACCAAGGACTGGTTCGAGTTGTTCGTGGCCCAGGCTCTGGTGCTGGACACCCTGCTCAACGAACTGTTCTACCGCCAGCTCGACGCCTGGCTGGTGGCCAACGGCGGCCGCGACCTGGGCCTGCTCACCGAATTCATGCAGAACTGCCACAAGGATCTGGGCCGCTGGAGCGACAGCCAGTTCAAGATCGCCGCCGGCGAAAGCGAGCACAACCGCCGGCAGCTGCAGCAATGGGCCCAGAACTGGCGGAGCAAGGCCGCCGAAGCCCTGGCCCCCCTGGCCGGTGACATGCTGGGCGAAGGCGCCCTGGATGCCGCCCTCGTCGAACTCGACCAACGCATCGCCAAAGCCGGCCTCAACCAGTAAAGGAAGCAAGACCATGTCAAAGGTTTATCTCGCCCTGCAGGACAACGATATGTCCCGCTACATCGTCGAGGCCATCGAGGAAGACAACCCCGAGGCCACCATCAACCATCAGCCGGCGATGATCCGCATCGAAAACGAGGATCGGCTGGTGATCAAGCGGGCCACCGTCGAGGACAAGCTGGGCCGGGACTGGGACGTGCAGGAGCTGCACCTCAACCTGATCACCCTGGGCGGCAATGTGGATGAAGACGACGACCAGCTCACGCTGAGCTGGAACAGTTAAGGGAGGAACGACTCATGGCTGCAAAAAAACTGAACATCAAGGACAAGTACCGTCTGCTGACCCGGGATCTGGACTGGGAGTTTTCCTACCAGGACCGCAAGGAAGCCTTTCCCTTCGAGGAGTTCGAAGGCATCAAGATCACCGACTGGTCGAAGTGGGAAGACCCCTTCCGCCTGACCATGGACGCCTACTGGAAATACCAGGCCGAGAAGGAGAAGAAGCTGTACGCCATCTTCGACGCCTTCGCCCAGAACAATGGCCAGCTCAACATCTCGGATCCGCGCTACGTCAACGCCATCAAGATCTTCCTGACCGGGGTCAGCCCGCTGGAATACCAGGCGTACCAGGGCTACGCCCACGTGGGGCGCCAGTTCGGCGGCATCGGCGCGCGCATCGCCTGCCAGATGCAGTCCATTGACGAGCTGCGCCATGTGCAGACCCAGATCCACGCCATGAGCCACTACAACAAGTTCTTCGACGGCTTCCAGGACTGGACCCACATGCACGACCGGGTGTGGTATCTGTCGGTGCCCAAGTCCTTCTTCGAGGATGCCCGCTCCGCCGGCCCCTTCGAGTTCCTGCTGGCGATCAGCTTCTCGTTCGAATACGTGCTGACCAACCTGCTGTTCGTGCCCTTTATGTCCGGCGCCGCCCACAACGGCGACATGGCCACAGTCACCTTCGGCTTCAGCGCCCAGTCCGACGAGGCCCGTCACATGACCCTGGGGCTGGAGATCATCAAATTCCTGCTGGAGCAGCACGAAGACAACCTGCCCATAGTGCAGAAGTGGATCGACAAGTGGTTCTGGCGCGGCACCCGCTTGCTGTCCATCGTGGCCATGATGATGGACTACATGCTGCCCAACAAGGTGATGTCCTGGAAGGAGGCCTGGGAGGTGTACTTCGAGGAAGCCGGCGGCGCCCTGTTCAAGGATCTGGCCCGCTACGGCATCCGCATGCCCAAGTACAGCGAAGTGATCGAGAAGGAGAAGGAGCACATCTCCCACCAGGCCTGGTGGGTCTTCTACAACTTCGGCCACGCCGCCGGTTTCCATACCTGGATCCCCACCGACGAGGAGCTGGACTGGCTGAGCGAGAAGTACCCGGACACCTTCGACAAGTACTACCGCCCCCGCTGGGAGCTGGCCAAGCAGATGGAGGCCGAGGGCAAGCGCTTCTACAGCAACGGCCTGCCGCAACTGTGCCAGGTGTGCCAGGTGCCCATGACCTTTACCGAGATGGACAGCGATCCGGGCCAGATCAGCTACCGTTCCGCCATGCACGAAGGCGAGCGCTACCACATGTGCTCCGACGGCTGCCACGACATCTTCTGCGACGAGCCCGAGAAGTTCGTGCAGTCCTGGCTGCCGGTGCACCAGATACTGCAGGGCAACTGCGGCGGTCCGGGCCTGGAAGAGGTGCTGAGCGAGTACTACCGCATGAATGTCGGCGCCGACAACATGGACATGAAGGACTCGCCCGACGAGCGTCGTTGGAAACAGTGGAAAGGCGTGGCCTGACCCGGGCCTGGCAACCGGGGGCCCCGGCCCCCCAACAAGGAGACAGTTATCATGGCGGTTATCGCACTCAAGCAAGATTACAAGGGTGAAGTAAGGGACGCCCGGGCCAACTTCGGCGGCAATATCCTGGTGTACATCGGCTGGGATGAGCACCTGCTGTTCTGCTCGGCCAAGACCTTTCCCCTGCCCCCGGCCATGACCTTCGGCGATCTGCTGGACAAGGTGATGCCGGAAGGCTTCGGCCAGCACCCGGATTTCGCACAGATCGACTGGAGCCAGGTGCAGTGGCGGCTCAACGACGCACCGCTGCATCCCTCCCGGGAGCAGACCCTGGAGCAACTCGGCTTCGATCACAAGTCGCTGCTGCGATTCAAGACCCCGGGCCTGAACGGCTACAAGGGCACCGGCGTTTAAGGAGGCGTTATGAGCTACGAAGTCACCATTGAGCCCACCGGCGACGTGATCGAGGTGGAAGAGGGCCAGACCATACTGGACGCGGCCCTGCGTCAGGGTGTGTGGCTGCCCTTCGCCTGCGGCCACGGCACCTGCGGCACCTGCAAGGTGCAGGTGGTCGACGGTTTCGCCGACGTGGGCGAGGCCTCGCCCTTCGCCCTGATGGACGTGGAGCGGGAAGAAGGCAAGGTGCTGGCCTGCTGCTGCAAGCCCGAGTCCGATCTGGTGATCGAGGCCGACATCGACGTGGATCCCGACTTCGCCGGCCATCCGGTGGAGGACTACCAGGGCACCGTCACCGGGATCACCGCCCTCTCCCCCACCATCCGCGGCATCCGCATCGAGCTGGATCGGGACATGACTTTCCAGGCCGGCCAGTACATCAACCTGAAGGTGCCCGGGGTAACCGGCAGCCGCGCCTTCTCCCTGGCCAACCCGCCCGCCGCCAGGCGGGAGATAGAACTGCATGTGCGCAAGGTCGAGGGCGGCGCCGCCACCACCTGGCTGCACGAGGAGCTCAAGGTGGGCGACCGGCTGAGCCTCTCCGGCCCCTATGGCCAGTTCTTCGTGCGCAAGTCCGACGAGGGGGGCGCCATCTTTATCGCCGGCGGCTCCGGCCTGTCCAGCCCCCAGTCGATGATCCTGGATCTGCTGGCCGAGGGCGACCAGCGCCCCCTCTACCTGTTCCAGGGCGCGCGCAACGTCGCCGAGCTCTACAACCGGGCGCTGTTCGAGCGACTGGCCGCCGAGCACGACCACTTCCACTACATACCGGCGCTCAACGCCCCGCTGCCGGAGGACGACTGGCAGGGCTTCACCGGCTTCGTGCACGAGGCGGTGGCCGAGCATTTCGAGCAGCGCTGCGGCGGCAACAAGGCCTATCTGTGCGGGCCTCCGCCGATGATCGACGCCGCCATCACCACCCTGATGCAAAGCCGGCTGTTCGAGCGGGACATCCATATGGAACGGTTCTTCACCGCCGCCGACGGCGCCCAGGAGCAGCCCCGTTCCGCCCTGTTCAAGCGTATATAAGGACATACTGCCATGAAGAAGTTAAAAGCGGCCATCATAGGTCCGGGCAACATCGGCACCGACCTGCTGATGAAGATGCTGCGCTCCGACTGGATTGAGCCGGTCTGGATGGTCGGCATCGACCCCGGCTCCGAGGGCCTCAAGCGCGCCCGCGAGATGGGCATCAAGACCTGCGACACCGGCGTCGACGGCCTGCTGCCCCACGTGCTGGCGGACGATATCCGCATCGCCTTCGATGCCACCTCGGCCTATGTCCACGCCGAGAACAGCCGCAAGCTCAACGAACTGGGGGTCATCATGATTGACCTCACCCCCGCCGCCGTCGGCCCCTTCTGCGTGCCGCCGGTCAACCTCAAGCAGCACGCCGAAACGCTCGAGATGAACGTCAACATGGTCACCTGCGGCGGCCAGGCCACCATCCCCATGGTCGCCGCCGTGTCCCGGGTGCAGCCGGTCGCCTACGGCGAAATCATCGCCACCGTCGCCTCCCGCTCGGTCGGCCCCGGCACCCGCCAGAACATCGACGAGTTCACCCGCACCACCGCCGGCGCGGTGGAGTCGGTGGGCGGCGCCCGCCAGGGCAAGGCCATCATCATCATCAACCCGGCCGAGCCGCCGCTGATGATGCGCGACACCGTGCACTGCCTGGTGGACGGCGAGCCGGACCAGGCCGCCATCACCCGCTCGGTGCTGGACATGGTCGAGCAGGTGCGCCAGTACGTGCCCGGCTACACCCTGGTCAACGGCCCGGTGTTCGACGGCAACAAGGTGTCGATGTTCATGGAAGTGGCCGGCCTGGGCGATTTCCTGCCCACCTATGCCGGCAACCTGGACATCATGACCGCCGCCGCCCTGCGCACCGCCGAGCTGTTCGCCGAAGAAGCGGCCAGCGGCGCCATTCAACTGCCGGCCCGGGGCTAAGGAGACAAGCGAGATGAACCTGAACAACAAGAAGGTCGTGCTGCACGACATGAGCCTGCGCGACGGCATGCACGCCAAGCGTCACCAGATTTCCCTCGAGCAGATGGTGGCCATCGCCACCGGCCTGGACCAGGCCGGCATGCCGCTGATTGAAGTGACCCACGGCGACGGCCTGGGCGGCGCCTCGGTCAACTACGGCTTCCCCGCCCATGCCGACGAGGACTACCTCAAGGCGGTGGTGCCGCAGATGAAGCAGGCCAGGGTGTCGGCGCTGCTGCTGCCCGGCATCGGCACCGTCGACCACCTGCGCATGGCCCGGGACCTCGGCGTGAGCACCATCCGGGTGGCCACCCACTGCACCGAGGCGGACGTGTCCCAGCAACACATCGGCCTGGCCGCCAAGCTGGGCATGGACACCGTCGGCTTCCTGATGATGGCGCACATGGCCAGCCCGGAGAACATCCTGGAGCAGGCCCGGCTGATGGTCGACTACGGTGCCAACTGCATCTACGTCACCGACTCCGCCGGCTACATGCTGCCCGATGACGTGACCGCCCGCCTGGGGCTGCTGCGCGCCGAGCTGCCGGCGGCGGTGGAGTTGGGTTTCCACGGCCACCACAACATGGGCATGGCGGTGGCCAACTCCCTGGCGGCTCTCGAGGCCGGTGCCGTGCGCATCGACGGCTCGGTGGCGGGCCTGGGCGCCGGCGCCGGCAACACCCCGCTGGAAGTGCTGTGCGCGGTGCTCGACCGGCTGGGCGCCGACACCGGCATCGACCTGTACCGGATTATGGACGTGGCCGAAGACTTGGTGGTGCCGATGATGGACCAGCCCATCCGCGTCGACCGGGATGCGCTGACCCTGGGCTACGCCGGGGTGTACTCCTCCTTCCTGCTGTTTGCGAAGCAGGCCGAGGCCAAGTACGGCGTCTCCGCCCGCGACATCCTGGTGGAGCTGGGTCGTCGCGGTACCGTCGGCGGCCAGGAAGACATGATTGAAGATCTGGCCCTGACCCTGGCCAAACAACAAGGACTGAAGTGATGAGCAAGCTGACCCAAGCACAGATTGAACACCTGGCCGAGCACCTGGAAACCGCCGAGCTCGAGGCCTATGAGGTGACCAAAATCACCGACGACTACCCCGAGATGAGCTACCAGGATGCGTTCGACATCCAGTGGGAAATCCGCCGCCGCAAGGAAGCCAGGGGCACCAAGATAGTGGGCATGAAGATGGGCCTGACCTCCTGGGCCAAGATGGCGCAGATGGGGGTGGAGCATCCCTGCTACGGCTTCCTGGCCGACTACTTCAGCGTGCCGGACGGTGGCGACATCAAGTTCGATGAGCTTATCCACCCCAAGATTGAAGCCGAGCTGGCGTTCGTCACCAAGCAGGAGCTGAAGGGCCCGGGTTGCCACATCGGCGACGTGCTGCGCGCCACCGACTTCGTGCTGCCGGCGGTGGAAGTCATCGACTCCCGCTACCAGGACTTCAAGTTCGACCTGAAGAGCGTGATTGCCGACAACTCCAGCTCCAGCCGTTTTATCACCGGCGGGCGCATGGCCGAGGCGAGCGAGCTGGACCTGAAGACCCTGGGCGTGGTGATGGAAGTCAACGGCGAAGTGGTGCAGACCGGCGCGGGCGCGGCGGTGCTGGGCCACCCGGCGGCCTCGGTGGCGATGCTGGCCAACATGCTGGCCGAGCGCGGCGAGGTCATTCCGGCGGGCAGCTTCATCATGATTGGCGCCATCACCGCGGCGGTGCCGGTGCAGAAGGGCGACAGCTTTGTGGTGCACTACCAGGGGCTGGGCAGCCTCAGCGGGCGGGTGGTGTAACCGCCGCCGCGACCGCCTGACAGCGCGATAACGTGACAAACAACAGAGCCACATAAGGAGACGCCGCCATGCCGATAGTACAGGTGAACATGATGGAAGGGCGCAGCGACGCCCAGAAGGAAGCGGTTATCGAGGAAGTGACCGCCGCCCTGGTACGGGCGCTGGATGCGCCACGGGAGTCGGTGCGGGTGCTGATTAACGAGCTGCCCAAGCAGCACTTCGGCATCGGCGGCCAGTCGGCCAACAAGTTGGGGCGTTAGCCGCGATTGTCCCCCGGACACTGACTACAAGCCCGATAGCAAGCAATTCACAGGAGGCCAGGATGCGCCACTACACCATCACCCTGCACCACCCGGACAAGCCCTGCGAGCAGTTCCGGGTCACCCCCGGGCAAAGCCTGCTCGCCGGGGCCGAAACCGGGCTCCAGCGGCCGGTGCCGGTGGGCTGCCGCGGCGGTGGCTGCGGCCTGTGCCGGGTGCGCATCCTGCAGGGCCCCTACCAACGGCAATGCATGAGTCGCCGCTACGTCGGCCCCGGGCAGGCCGAGCAGGGTTATGCCCTGGCCTGCAAGGTGCTGCCCGAGGGCGACCTGGATATCGAGCTGGCCACCCCCTGCCCGGACACCCCGGCGGCCCGGTTTTGCAATGGACATGGATAAAGGAGTAAGGACGATGAAAAAAGGTGTAATCCGCCCCGGCCACGTGCAACTGCGCGTGATGAACATGAATGACGCCCTGGCCCACTACCGGGACCTGCTCGGCCTGATTGAAACCGACCGGGACGACCAGGGCCGGGTCTACCTCAAGGGCTGGACCGAAGTGGACCAGTTCTCGGTGGTGCTGCGCGAGGCCGACGAGCCCGGCATGGACTTGATGGCGTTCAAGGTGCTGGACGAGGCCACCCTCGACACACTGCACCAGGACCTGCTCGCCTACGGCGTGGCGGTGGAGGAAATCCCGGCCGGCGAGCTCAAGGGCTGCGGCCGCCGGCTGCGCTTCGTCGCCCCCACCGGCCACCACTTCGAGCTGTTCGCCAGCAAGGCCCAGCCCGGCCGCTACGGCATCGGCAACCACAACCCGGAAGCCTGGCCGCGCGACCTCCAGGGCATGAAAGCCCAGCGCTTCGACCACTGCCTGCTGTACGGCGACGACCTGGACGGCACCTATAAGCTGTTCCACGAGGTGCTCGGCTTCGACCTGTGCGAGCAGGTGCTGACCCCGGACGGCGAACGGGTGGCCCAGTTCCTCACCGTGTCGATGAAATCCCACGACGTGGCCTTTATCAAGCACGCGGAGAAGAACAAGTTCCACCATGCCTCCTTCTTCCTGGAAACCTGGGAAGACGTGCTGCGCGCCGGCGACCTGATTTCGATGACCAACACCGCCATCGACATCGGCCCGACCCGCCACGGCATCACCCACGGCCAGACCATCTACTTCTTCGACCCCTCGGGCAACCGCAACGAGGTGTTCTGCGGCGGCGACGCCTTCTACCCGGACCACCCGCCCATCACCTGGGACGCGGACAAGCTGGGCAAGGCCATCTTCTACCACGACCGCCAGCTGAACGAACGCTTCCTGACCGTGCTGACCTGAGCCGGAAGCAGGAAGTAAACAGCGAGCAGCGCACCGCAACATACTGTCACTCCCGCGCAGGCGGGAGTCCAGGCCCCGGGCGCCGGGGCAACCCATGACGAGAGCAACACCATGAACGAATTCAAGCACTTTATCAACGGCGAGTACGTCGCCTCCCGCAGCGGCAAGACCTTCGACAACCGCTGCCCGGTGGACAACAGCCTTATCGGCCGGGTGCACGAGGCCGGGCGCGACGAGGTCGACGCCGCGGTCAAGGCCGCCAAGGCCGCGCTGAAGGGCCCCTGGGGCCAACTCACCCAGGCCCAGCGCACCGCCCTGCTGCACAAGGTCGCCGACCGCATCAACGAACGCTTCGACGAATTCCTCGCGGCCGAGTGCCGCGACACCGGCAAGCCCTACCGCATCGCCAGCCACATCGACATCCCGCGCGGCGCCGCCAACTTCACCGCCTTCGCCGAGACCCTGGCCAACCACCCCACCGAGGGCTTCCGCCTGGACACCCCGGACGGTTTGGGCGCGCTCAACGTCGGCCACCGCAGCCCCAAGGGGGTCATCGCCGTTATCTCCCCCTGGAACCTGCCGCTGCTGCTGATGACCTGGAAGGTGGGCCCGGCCCTGGCCTGCGGCAACACCGTGGTGGTTAAGCCCTCGGAAGAAACCCCCGCCACCACCACCCTGCTGGGGGAGGTGATGAACGAGTGCGGGGTGCCGCCCGGGGTGTTCAACGTGGTGCACGGCTTCGGCCCCGACTCCGCCGGTGAATTCCTCACCAGCCACCCGCTGGTGGACGCCATCACCTTCACCGGCGAGACCCGCACCGGCGAGGCCATCATGAAGGCCGCCGCCGTGGGCCTGCGCAATATCTCGCTGGAGTGCGGCGGCAAGAACCCCGGCATCGTGTTCGCCGACTGCGACCTGGAGAAGGCGGTGGAGGGCACCATGCGCTCGGCCTTCGTCAACGGCGGCCAGGTGTGCCTGGGCACCGAGCGGGTGTACGTGGAGCGGCCCGTGTTCGACGCCTTCCTGGCGCGGATGAAGGAAGAGGTGGCCAAGCTGAAACTGGGCCGGCCGCAAGACCCGCAGGCCAACTTCGGCCCGCTGGTGAGCCAGGAGCACCGGGACAAGGTGCTGTCCTACTACCGGCTGGCGGTGGAAGAAGGCGCCACCGTGGAAATCGGCGGCGGCATCCCGGACATGGGGCCCGAGCTGAACGACGGTGCCTGGGTCGAGCCGACCATCTGGACCGGCCTGAGCGACGACGCCCGGGTCATTCGCGAGGAAATCTTCGGGCCCTGCTGCCACATCCGGCCGTTCGACAGCGAAGAGGAAGTCATCGCCCTGGCCAACGACACCGACTATGGCCTGGCGGCGGCCATCTGGACCGAGAGCAGCAGCCGGGCGCTGCGGGTGGCGGAGCAGATGGAAGCGGGCATCGTGTGGGTGAACAGCTGGTTCCTGCGTGACCTGCGCACCGCCTTCGGCGGCGCCAAGCAGTCCGGCATCGGCCGGGAGGGCGGGGTGCACGGCCTGGAGTTCTACACCGAGCTGAAGAACATCTGCATCAAGTTGTAAGGGGGACGTATGAACCAGCAACAGATTATCCAGTACGGCGACGAGCTCTACCGGGCCCTGCGCCAGCGCGAGACCCTGGCGCCACTCACCGGCCGCGCCGCCGACATCAGCATCGACGATGCCTATCACATCTCGCTGCACCTGCTCGACCGCCGCCTGGCCGACGGCGAGCGGGTCATCGGCAAGAAAATCGGGCTCACCTCCCGGGCGGTGCAGACCATGCTCAAGGTGGACCAGCCGGACTTCGGCTTCCTCACCGACGCCATGGTGTACAGCCAGGGTCAGGACGTGCCCATCAGCGAGCAGCTTATCCAGCCGCGGGCCGAGGGCGAAATCGCCTTTATCCTCAAGCGCGACCTGATGGGACCGGGGGTCACCGCCGCCGACGTGCTGGCCGCCACCGAGTGCCTGCTGCCCTGCTTCGAGGTGGTGGACTCGCGCATCGAAAACTGGCAGATAAAAATCCAGGACACCATTGCCGACAACGCCTCTTGCGGGGTGTTCGTGCTGGGCGACACCGCGGTGAGCCCGCGCAAGCTCGACCTGGCCAGCTGCGGCATGGTGGTGGAAAAGAACGGTGCTATCATCAGCACCGGTGCCGGGGCGGCGGCCCTGGGCAGCCCGGTGAACTGCGTGGCCTGGCTGGCCAACACCTTAGGGAAGCGCGGCATCGGGCTGAAGGCGGGGGAGGTTATCCTGTCGGGTGCGCTGGTACCGCTGGAGCCGGTGCAGGCGGGGGACCATATGACGGTGTCCGTCGGCGGCATCGGCAGCGCCTCGGTGCGCTTTAGCTGAGAGCGTGGGCCCTGCCCGCGATGGCGGGGCCAGGCGTCACAGTATCCACACAAAAAACACCAGCCTGTTTACAGCGACGCTCTCCATGGTCTAAATAGAAGGCTCCTTGCGGATCTCCGGGCCCGGTGCCCGGATTACTGGGGCTTTTTATGGATATCAATGCTCTGCAAACCCTGTTGTTCGTACCGGCCAACCGGCCGGAACGCTATGAAAAAGCGCAGGCTGCCGGCGCCGACGCCGTCATCATCGATCTGGAAGACGCGGTGCCGGCGGCGGAAAAAGACTCGGCTCGTGCCACCCTGGCCGGCTGGCTGGACGGACGGCCTCCCGCCTCGGTGCTGGTGCGCATCAATGGCACCGGCAGCCCCTGGTTCACCCAGGACACTATTCTTTGCCGCTCCCCCGCCATCGCCGCCATAGTGGTGCCCAAGGCCGAGGAGCCCGATGCCCTGGCCGAGCTGGCCAACATCACCGACAAGCCCCTGCTGCCCTTTATCGAGTCGGCCCTGGCCTTCGCCCGCCTCGATAAAATTGCCGCCGCCACCGGCGTGAAAAGGCTGTTGTTCGGCAAACTGGATTTGGCGGTGGATCTGGGCATGGACTACCCACCACCGGAAGGTAACCCCCACGACGAATCGGCCTTCCTGTTCGCCCGCAGCCAACTGGTGATGGCTTCCCGCGCCCACGGCCTGGCGGCGCCGCTGGATGCGATTTACACCGGTATCCACGACCAGGAGGGGTTGGCGAACTATGCTCGCCAGGCCATGAAGCTGGGGTTCGGCGGCGTGTTGCTGATCCATCCCAAGCAGGTGGAGCCGGCGCAAGGGGCCATGGCGCCCACCGAGGCCCAAATCGCCTGGGCCAGGCGCATCCTGGAAGCGGAGCTGAGGGTGAACGGCGCCGTGGTGGCGGTGCAGGGCAATATGGTGGATGCCCCCATCATGGTCCGGGCCAGGCGCATTTTAAAGGAAGCGGTAGAAAACTAGCTCCCAAAAACCAAGGGGCGGCCAAAGACCGCCCCTTCTATTCCTGCGCTTACATATTCTGCTGCACGTCTCTGGCAGCCTCTTCCACGACCTCTCCGCCTCGCTGGATGTCCTTGCCGGCGCCGGCAAAGGTATTGCAACCGGCCAGCCCGGTGATAAGACCCATCGTCATCAGCAGTGCCATCATTTTCTTGATCATCATTAGCCTTCCTTATTTTCCGGGTTTAACGACCACTCAATATTATAGACTCAATCGCGGAATATCCCCGTTCCTCAAGCGGCGCCTTGTGAGCAGGGCACCATGCCGCCCACACTCAGTGCCCCCCATGACTCATCATGGAAATGTCACCCCTAGCCGCTATCATGTTGCAGTGCATTTTTATCGAGAGACATCCATGCTTCAGGTATTCTGGCAGTTCTTCAAACTCGGCTGGGTCAGCTTCGGGGGCCCGGCCGCCCATATCGGTTATTTTCAGCGTCATTTCGTGCAACAGCTCGGCTGGATCCCACAGGATCGCTTCGCCTCCACCCTGGCCCTGTGCCAGTTCCTGCCCGGGCCGGCCTCCAGCCAGTTAGGCTTCGCCATCGGCTACCAGCGTGCCGGCCTGGGCGGTGCCGTCGCCGCCTTCATCGGCTTCACCCTGCCCTCCTTCCTGCTGATGCTGGGCCTGGCCCTGGCCGGCCAGGCTTGGGCCAGCCAGCCCGCCACCCTGGCGGCGGTCGCCGGCCTCAAGCTGTTCGCCCTGGTGGTGGTGGCCGACGCGGTGCTGACCATGGCCGGCCAGTTCTGCCGCCAGCGGCTGACCCTGGCGCTGGCGGTGGGCACCGCCGCCCTGCTGTGGCTGATGCCCGGGCTGTTCGCCCAGTTCGCCGCCCTGCTGGCGGCGGCCCTGGTGGGGGCCCTGTGGCTGCAAAAAACGGGGGGGGACAGCCACCGGAAAATAGCCCCCAACTGGCCCTTTCTGTTGCTGTTCGCCGGCCTCTTTCTGCTGCCCTGGCTGCTGCATCTGGACGGCACCGCCCGGATCTTCGCCGACTTCTACCAGGCCGGCAGCCTGGTGTTCGGCGGCGGCCATGTGGTGCTGCCGCTGCTGCAGGGGCTGCTGGGTGAGCGGATCAGCAATGAAGCCTTCCTCACCGGCTACGCCGCCGCCCAGGCCATGCCCGGCCCCATGTTCACCCTGGCCACCTTTCTCGGCGCCGAACTGTGGCCGGCCGCGCCGGTGCTGGGCGCCCTGGCGGCCACCTTCGGGGTGTTCCTGCCCGGCTTCCTGCTGCTGCTGGCGCTGCAGCACGGCTGGCAGGCATTGGCGGCCCGGCCGCTGATGGCCGGCGCCGTCACCGGCATCAACGCCGCCGTGGTGGGATTGTTGCTGGCGGCGCTGTACCAGCCGGTGTTCGTCAGCAGCGTCACCGGCGCCCCGGCCCTGGCGGCCGCCGCCCTGGGGCTGCTGGCCCTGCGGGTGTTCAAGTGCCCGCTGCTGGTGCTGATCCCGGCCTTTATGCTGCTGGGGTTCTGGCTGTAGTAGAGCCCCGGCTTAGCGCCTGTTTACGATCTTTGCAAAGCCGCCTGATAGCAGTGCCAGCAAGCGGCTGCCAGCTCACAGCTTCACCCTTTTCAGGCGCAGCGCGTTGCCCACCACGAAGACGCTGGACATGGCCATGGCGCCCGCCGCCACCATGGGTGACAACAGCAGCCCCAGAGCCGGGTAGAGGGCACCCGCCGCCAGCGGAATAAGGCTGGCGTTGTAGGCGAAGGCCCAGAACAGGTTCTGGCGGATATTGCGCAGGGTGGCCCGGCTGATGGCCAGGGCATTGGGCACGGCACGCAGATCCCCGCCCATCAGCACCACTTCCGCCGCTTCGATGGCGATGTCGGTGCCGGTACCGATGGCGATGCCCACCTCCGCCTCGGCCAGGGCCGGGGCGTCGTTGATGCCATCGCCCACGAAGGCCACGGCCCCGAAGCGCGCACGCAACGCCTGCAACGCCGCCACCTTGCCATCCGGCATCACCTCGGCCACCACCTCGTCGATACCGAGCTCGGCGGCGATGGCCCCGGCGGTGCGCCTATTGTCGCCGGTGATCATGGCCACCTTCAATCCCAGCCGGTGCAGGGCGGAGATGGCCTCGGGCGAGCCCTCTTTGACCGGATCCGCCACCGCGATAACGCCCGCCAGGCGGCCGTCGACCACCGCATAAAGCGGGCTCTTGCCGACCGAAGCCAGGGCGGCGGCCGCTTCGCTCACTTCATCCAGAGTCAGGCCCAGTTGCTCAAGGTAGCGATCGGCCCCCACCTGCACCCGCCGGCCGGCGACGATGGCGGCCACCCCCAGCCCTGGCAGCGCCTCGAACTGTTGCGGCTCGACCAGGGCCAGGCCCCGCTCTTGGGCCGCCCGGACGATGGCCTCGGCGATGGGATGCTCGGACTGCTGTTCCACCGCGGCCACCAGGGCCAGCACCTCGGCCTCGTCGAAGCCCGGTTGCAGCAGCAGATCGGTCAGCTCCGGCCGGCCCCGGGTCAGGGTGCCGGTCTTGTCCAGGGCAATGACCTTCGCTCCGCGCAGGCTTTGCAGCGCCTGGCCCTTGCGGAACAATATGCCCATGTCGGCGGCCCGGCCGGTGCCGACCATGATGGAAGTGGGCGTGGCCAGACCCATGGCGCAGGGACAGGCGATGATCAGCACCGCCACAGCGTTGACCAGGGCGAAGGTCAGCGCGGGGCTCGGCCCCAGCCACAGCCACAGCAGGAAGGTCAGCACCGCCACCGTCATCACTACCGGCACGAACACGGCGGTAACCCTGTCCACCAGCGCCTGGATCGGCAGCTTGGCGCCCTGGGCCTGCTCCACCATGCGCACTATCTGGGCCAGCAGGGTATCGGCTCCCACCTTGACGGCCTCAAAGCTGAGGGCGCCGTTCTTGTTGACGGTACCACCCACCACCTCGTCTCCCGCCTGCTTGGCCACCGGCACCGGCTCGCCGGTGAGCATGGACTCGTCCACGTAGGAGCTGCCCTCGAGCACGCGCCCGTCCACCGGTATCCGTTCCCCCGGGCGCACCTGTACCTGGTCCCCCGCCCGCACCTCGGCCAGGGGCAGTTCCCGCCACTCGTCCTGACGCCATACCCGGGCGGTCTTGACCTGCAGGCTCAGCAGGCGCTGTATCGCCTCGCCGGTGCGTCCCCTGGCCCTGGCCTCCAGATAACGACCGAGCAGGATCAGGGTCACGATCACCGTCGCCGCCTCGTAATAGACATGGCGGGTGCCTTCCGGCAGCCAGTGGCCGGCAAAGGTGGCCACCACCGAAAAACCCCAGGCGGACAGGGTGCCCAGGGCCACCAGGGAGTTCATGTCCGGCGCGCCGCGCATCAGCGCCGGCAGCCCCTTCTGCAGAAAACGCAGGCCGGGACCGAACAGCACCAGGCTGGCGAGCACGAACTGGATGCCCCAGTTAAGCGGCCGGCCCAGGGTCTGTTCTATCCAATGATGCATGCCGGGCACCACATGGGCGCCCATCTCCAGCACGAAGACGGGCAGCGTCAGCACCGCCGCCAGCCAGAAGGCCCGCTTGAGGCCAAGCTGTTCCTGCTCTCGCCGCCGGCTGTCGTCTTCCCGCTCGGCGGACAGGGGGGCGGCGTCGTAGCCAGCCCGGCGAATGGCCTCGACCAGGCTGACCGCGTCCTGGTTGCCGGCCAACACCTCCACCCGGGCCTGCTCGGCGGCCAGGTTGACGCCGGCCGACAACACCCCGGGCAAGCCGGCAAGTGCCTTCTCCACCCGGCCCACGCAGGAGGCACAGCTCATGCCGATGATGGCAAGCTCCAACCGCTCGGTGCGGCTGTGGTAACCGGCCTTTTCCAGGGCGGCGACCAGGGTCGCGGGGGCGACGTCCCGCGCCAGGATCAGTTCGGCGCTTTCCGCGGCCAGGTTGACCGACGCCGACTGCACCCCGGGCGTGGCGAGCAGCGCCTTTTCCACCCGCCGCACGCAGGAGGCGCAGCTCATGCCCTCTATCGGCAGTTTGAGGTGGAGCTCGTCAAGAAAAGCGGCTTGAGGCAGTGCAGTCATGGTGGAATTCCTTGATGTAACGTTATAGACCCACTATCAGACTTACCATCATGGGAAGGTCAAGCCCAAAGAAAGATTTTTTCAACCGTTCACTATCATCCGCTCTGGCCGGTATCGGCACGGTCCGGCCCGGCCCGTTCAATCCTTCCGGAGCGGATAAACAGGACCACCAGGGTCAACAACAGCCCCGCTATGATGGGCCCCAGCAGGCTCCAGGCGTGCTTCAGGCTCGGTTCGCCAAACACCATGGGAGCCAGCTCCGCCGTAGCCCGCCAGGGCAGCCACCAGAACAGCACCAGGCTGACCAGGGTAAGGCCGCCCCAGCCCGCCAGCATCCAGGGGGAATGGTGCCCGCTCTTGGTCTCCCCCTGCAGGCACCACAGAAAACGCATCACCAGCAGGGTGGTGGCCAGGGCCCCGGCGCTCATCAGCACCGGCAGGAAAACCGCCAGTCCGACCCCCGGCAGATCCGGCACCAGCACCGACTTCATCGCCAGCTTGGCCACGGCCCCGCTGGTCAGCGGCAAGCCCGCCAGGGACAGTCCCGGCAGCGCCACCAGCAGCCACCACAGCGCCAGCCCGCCCCGGTGCACCGGTCGTGCCAGGCCGGTGGCGAGAAACAGGGCGCCCTTGGCCAGGCCATGGTGCAACGCATAGAGGCCGATCACCGGCATCATGGCCGCCGCCTGCCCGGGAGCCGCCACCGCAGCCCCCACCAGCAGGGTCATCAGCCCCATTTGACTGATGCTGGAATAGGCCAGTATGATTTTGGGCGCCTGCTGCATCAGCCCCAGCAGGGCCCCGCCGAGGGCGCCGACCGCGCCCGCCAGCACCAGCCCCTGGCCGAGGGCTTCCTGGCCGGGCAACCCTAAGGGCAGCAGCAGCACCCAGCCCAGCAGCCCGGCCTTGATCATGGCCCCGCTGAGCACGGCGCTGGCCGGGGTGGGCGCGACCGGGTGGGCCAGGGGCAGCCAGAAATGCAGCAGCGGCAAGCCGGCCTTGACCCCGAACCCCAACAGCAGCAACAGGAATATCGGGCCACTCCACTGGCCTGCCGCCACGGCGGGGGCCAGCTCGGCCAGCATCATGCTGCCTGCCCGGTCGGCCGCCAGCAACAGCCCGGCCAGCAGCATCATCTCCCCCAGCAGCGCCATCACCAGGTAGACCTTGCCGGCAAACAGCGCCCGCGGAGTCTGATCGTGGATCACCAGGCCGTAGCCGGCAAAGGTCATAAGCGCGAAGAAGGAATAGAAGCTCGCCAGATCCAGCGACAGTATCAGGCCCAGGTTGCCGGTCAGGGTCAGGGCCCACAGCAGGTAGAAACGGCGGCGACGTCGCTTCAGGTAGCCTACCGCGTAGAGCCCGGCCGACAGCCATAGCAGCGTCGCCGCCAGCAGCATCAGGCGGCGCAGGTCGTCCAGCCCCCAGAGGGCGCCGGTCAGCAGATAAGGCAGGGAAAGACCCAGGGGTTCCCGATAGGCCAGGGCCAGCAGCAACCCCGGCAGCGGCATCAGCACCAGTCCCAGCCGCCAGGCCTGGCCGCCCCTCGCCAGGGCGGCCAGCGGCAGCAGGCCCAGGGGCAGCAGCACGACCAGCACCAGCAGCGCGGTCATGGCAGATACTCCCGCAAGGCGATCAGCCGCGCCCAGCTCAGGGGACTGAAGGGCGCCGTCGCCAGCACCCCGGCCAGCACGGTGAACAGGGCGGTGCACAGGGCCGGCCACAGCAGCCAGCCGCTGGTCTCCAACCGGCCCCGCCCCCGCTCCTGCGGCCAGTAGACGGGCTCGGGGCGAAACCACAGCCGGTGCACTATCGGCAGGAAATAGGCGGCATTGAGCAGGCTGCTGGCGAGCAGCACCGGCAGCACCCACACCATACCCGCCGCCAGCGCCCCCGAGCCCAGCATCCACTCGGTGATAAAGCCCGCCAGGGGCGGCGCCCCCATCATGCCGAAGGCGCCGATGGTAAAGGCGATGCTGGTGCCGGGCATGCGCCGCCCGGCGCCGTCGAGCTGGTCGATGCGGGTCACTCCCAGGGTTTCTGCATAGTTGCCGGCGCAGAAAAACAGGGTCACCTTCATGATGCCCTGATGCAGCAGGTGGACCAGGCCGCCGACGGTGCCCACGGGGCCGAACAGGGTCACCCCCAGTATGATGTAGGACACCTGGCTGACGGTGGAAAAGGCCAGCCGTCGCTTCAGGTTGTGCTGGCGCAGGGCCTGTAACGAACCGTACAACACGGTGAAGGCGGTCAGCCAGGCCAGGGGCTGCAGCAGCCCCAGCAGCTGGCTGAATTCGATGCCGTAGATATCGTAGACCACCCGTACTATGCCGAAGGCACCGGCCTTGACCACCGCCACCGCGTGCAGCAGGGCGCTGACCGGCGCCGGCGCCACCATGGCCCTCGGCAGCCAGCCGTGCACGGGAAAGATCGCCGCCTTCACCGCCAGGCCGCCGATCAGCAGCACGAAAATCATCGACAGGGTACCGTACAACGCCGGATCGAGGTCGCTCAGTTGACCGGTGGCCCGGAAGTTCAGATCCCCGACCAGGGCGTGCAGCCAGGCGATGCCCAACATCAGCACCACACCGCCGGACAGGGTATACGCCAGGTAGTTGTTGCCCGCCCGGAGAACCTGGACGTTGCCCCTGTGCACCACCAGCGGGTAGGTGGACAGGGTCAGCATCTCGTAGAACAGCAGAAAGGTGAACAGGTTGCCCGCCAGGGCGATGCCCATGGTGCTGGCCACGCACAGGCTGAAGAAGCCGAAGAAGCGGCTGCGGTTCGGCGAGCCCTCCAGGTAGCCCACCGCGTAAATGGTGGTGAACAACCAGAGCAGGGCGGACAAGGCGGCGAACATCACCGACAGGCCGTCCGCCTGCAGCACGAAACTCACCCCCGGCGCCAGGGGGAAGCTCAGGCCGTAGTCGGTGCCCCGGAACACCCCCCAGGTCATCACCGCCACCAGCCCCAGCTTGATCACCGCCGCCAGCAGGTTGACCAGGGTACGGCGGCCATGGCTCTGCTCCGGCAGCATAAAGATGATCAGCGCCGCCAGCAGGGAAGTCATGATCACCAGCACCGGCATCCAGGTGGTGAGGTTCATGGCCCGCCCTCCCCGGTGAAAGGCAGGGCCAGCACCGCCAGCGGCCACTCCGCCACGAAACCGAGTCCGATGGCCATCAACGCCAGCACCATGGGGATCACCTCCAGCCCCCGGGGCGGGTGGTAGAAGGTATCTTCACTCCCCTTTTCGAGAAAGGAGGCGCGAAAAATACGGAACAGGTAGAGCGCCGACATCAGCCCCCCCGCCACCAGCAACAGTATCCACCACCACTGACCGCTGCGGATGCTGGCCTGCAGCAGCAGCCACTTGGCGACGAAGCCGCCGGAAGGCGGCAGCCCCATCAGGGACACCGCCGCCAGGCCGAAGGAAAACAGCGAGAAGGGCAGGAAATGGCTCACTCCGGCCAGGGCATCCACCCGGTGGCTGCCCACCGCCAGGATCAAATTGCCCGCCGCCAGGAACATGGCGGCCTTGGCCAGGGCGTGACTCAGCAGGTGCAGCATGACCCCCTGGCGGGCCAGCTCGACCGTCTCGCCGCCCAGGCTCAGGGGAAACAGCAGGAAGAGGTAGCCTATCTGCGCCACCGAGGAATAGGCCACCACCATCTTCAGCCGCTCCTGGCGCAACGCCAGCCAGCTGCCCACCAGCACCCCGCCGGCGCCCAGGGCCCCCAGCGCCTGGGCCAGCCACCAGCCGTAAGCCCCCTCCCCCATCCCCCACCACAGGCGGGCGAAAATATAGAAGGACGCCTTCACCACCAGCGCCGACAGCAGGGCACTGACCGGCGACTTGGCGATGCCGTGGGCCGGGGGCAGCCAGAAGTGCAGCGGAAACAGGGCGGTCTTGAGCGCCAGGCCGGCGGCGGCGAGGAGGATCACCAGGAGCGGCGGCGGCCGCTCGGCGGCGAGCGCCGTCAGGCCGGACAGGGACAGGGTGCCATAATCGCCGTAGAGCAGAGCCACCGCCAGCAGATAGCCCAGGGAGCCCAGCAGGGCGGCGAACAGATAGCGCAGGGCGGCGCGCAGCGCCCCGGCCTCCCCGCCCAGTGCCACCAGTCCCACCGCCGCCAGGGTGATAAGCTCCAACCCCACATAGAGGTTGAACAGATCCCCCGCCAGCCAGACCCCGTTCAGTCCGGCCCAGAGAAACCAGAACAGGGGCCAGAAATAACGCTGGTAGCCTTTGGCGGCATCCAGGTAAACCCCCGCATGCAGGGCGGCGGCCGAGGCCACCAGAGCGGTGAGCAGTACAAAGGTCACCGCCATGCCGTCCACCCTGAGTTCTATCCCCAGGGGAGCCGGCCAGCCGCCCAGGGCGTAGTACTGCCCGCCCTCCCGGGCGACGGTCAGCCACAGGCCCACGGACACCAGCGCCTGCAGCAGGACGCCGGCCCAACAGAGCCAGTAGCCCCGCCGAAAGTCCACCAATACGGACATCACCGCCCAGGCCAGGGGGGTGAACAGCAAACCGGGGATCAGCAGCGCCAGCATCAAGGATCGGGCCCTCGGTCCAGGCTGCTGTGCCCGCTCAGGTGGTACCAGCGCCGGATCAGCACCAGCGCCAGGGCGGTGGCCGCCAGCGCCACCACTATGCCGGTCAGCACCAGCGCCTGGGGCACGGGATCGGCGACGCCGTCGGGCTGGGCCAGGCCGACCAGCAGCAGAAAGGTACCCGAACCCATCAGGTTGAAGGCCATCAGCCGCCGCAGCAGGTGGCGGCCGAGCAGCAATCCCGCCAGCCCGATGCCGCACAGCGCCACCGCGGCCAGCACATAGAGTGCCACCTGGCTCATGAGTCATCCTCCCTGTCGGCCCCGGACAGCTGCGCCGGCGCCACCGCGAACAACCCCACCAGCACCATGGCGATGGACAGGGTCAGCATGGCTTCGATCAGCAGGATCAGGATGCCCGCCCAGGCGGGCGGGTAGGCAAGGAAGGCATCTCCGCGCACCGCGCCGGTCACCGCCACCAGCAGGAAGACGGCAAAGCCGACTACCAGACCCAACCGCAGCATCAGCCCCGGCCGCAGGAAAGGGAGCGGCACCCCGCCCAGGCGCAGCAGCACCCCGGTGGCGCCCAGCACCGAGCCGGCCTGGAAGGCACCGCCGGGGCGGTCGCTACCCGCCCACAACAGGTAGGCGGCCAGTACCAGCAGCAGCGGCACAAACCAGCGCATCAGCGCCTGCAGCAGTGGGTCTTGGGTACGCAGTTCCTGCGCCTCCAGAGACGCCACGGCGCGCATGGACAGGCCGGCCAGCCCCGCCACCATCAGCACCCCTATCTCCAGCAGGGTGTCGTAACTGCGAAAATTCAGCAACACGGCGGTAATGGCATGATCCACGCCACTGTCCGGCAGTCGTTCGGCCACCTGCAGACGCAGATCCACCGCCGCCTCCCGGGCCATTACCTGCCAGGCGGTATAGCCCAGGGCCCCGGCCAGCGCCAGGCTGGACAACAGCACCAGCATCGCCTTCATCTGTCCTCCTCACCGGGAGGCGCCCTGTCGTCGGCGCGGGGCTCCCGGAAATGACTCACCGCATCCAGCAGCAGGACCCCGGTCAGGCCGGCGCCGAGGGCCGCCTCGACCAGTGCGATATCCGGAGCATGGAGCCGCACCCAGGCCAGGGCCATCAGCAGGCCGAAGCCCATGAACATCACCACGGCGCGGAACAGATCCGAGGACAACAGGGTCCCCAGGGCCGTCAGCAGCAGGGCGATAACCAGGAACAGATCCGGCAACAGTTCAATCATGATGTTCCTCCTCGTCCCGCCGTCGCACCGCCAGCGCAACCAGGTGGGCGGCGGTGGCGCTGGCGGCCAGCGCCAGCAGCCAGATCAGTACCAGCTTGGCCGCCACCGCCAGCGAAGCGGCAAAGGGCAGCACGCCCAGGATGATCAGGCCCAGCCCCAGATTGTCCACCTTGGTCAGGGCATGGATGCGGCTCAGGGTGTCGGGAAGACGGAACAGGCCCAGGGTACCGACGGCGTAAAAGAAGCACCCCGCCAACAGCAGCAGGCTCTGCACCAGTTCAAGGGGCGTCATGGTCTCGCCCTCCCGCCTTGTCGTCCCGCTCCTTGTCGATGCGCACCACCCGGGTCACAAAGGCCACGGTGGCCAGGATGGCCAGCACCGCCAGCACCAGGGCCACGTCCCGTAACGCCGGTTCATTCATGGACTCTGCCAACACCAGCAGCAGGGCGATGCCGGTGGTACCGAACAGCTGAGCCGCCAGCATGCGATCCGCCGCCGCCGGCCCCCGCCACACCCGCCACAAGCCGAGCAGCAGACTCAGCAGCAGCAGGCCGGCCACCAGGGACAGCACCGTCGCCATCAGGGCCAGTCCCCCGGCAGTTCGAACAGCAGGGCGACATGGCGCTCGGCGTCGCGCATCGACGCCGTCACCGGCATGTCCAGATCCAGGCAATGCAGCTCGAGGCCGCGTTCATGCAGCTGCACCGACAGCGTGCCCGGCAACAGGCTCAGCACATTGGCCAACAGCCAGCGCGGACCGCCGGCGGGCAGACGCAACGGCAGTATCCGGATGCCGGGATTGACCGGCAGGGAAGGTAGCAACAGCCGGCGTGCCACATCGAACCCGGCGGCCGTCGAGCGGGTGACGAAGAAAAAAAGAAAGCAGGGAAGCCGGCGCAGGCGGATGCGGTATCCGCTCGGCGGGAACAGCCCGGAGGTCAGCAGGGCCACCACCAGCGCGACGGCCACCCCGAGGGCAAGCGCGGAAATTTCGCCCTCGGTCAGCACCCACCAGAGTATCGCCAGCGCCAGGAAACGAACCATAGTCGTCCTTTACGTAATTGATTCTGTTATAAAAGACTATAGGACACCGGGGCCGGGTGCAGGCAGGTTTCGCTTTCTCGGGTGACCGGATGGCGGCCGGAAGGGCCGGCCGCCATCGCTGTTACGGCTGTTCGTTCGCGGGGGCGGAGAGCTGTTCCAGAATCGCGCAGTCGGGATGATCATCTCCCGGGCAGGCGGCGATCAGTTGTTCCAGGGTGGTTTTCATGGCGGCCAGCTCCCGCATCTTGCTCTCCACTTCCGCCAGGTGCTGCTCGGCCAGCTCGCGTACCGCCCGGCTGGCCCGGTGCGGATCCTGCCGGAGCCTGAGCAAGTCTTCTATCTGGCGGATGGAAAAACCCAGCAGCCGCGCCTGGCGAATGAACTTGAGCTCCTCGACGCTCTGCCGGTCGTATTGTCGGTAGCCGGACTCGGTGCGGGCCGCCGGCTTGAGCAGACCGCTCTGCTCATAGTGGCGGATCATCTTGGCCGACACCCCGGCCCGCCGCGCCGCTTCTCCGATATTCATGGGAACCTCCGTAGTGTCATCATCCGCTATTGTACCCCGCCCCTGGATGCCCGCGCGGGCATGATGGTACAGTGTCACTCCCGAAGGCGGGAGTCCAGGGTGTAAGCGGGTCAAAAGACGTTCATACCCGGCTCAGGCAGGCGGGTAGCCGGCCTCCGCCAGGGCCTCGACCAGTTCGTCCCGGCCGGCACTGCTCTGCACCTGCAGGCGGTGCGCCGGCAGGTCGAATTCCAGTATACAGTCCGGGTCCAGCGCTTTCAGCGCCCGGGTAATGGCACCGGTGCAGTGGCCGCAGGTCATATCGGGCAGGGTAAAGGTCAGCATCACTCTCTCCTCGGATTTTGTTGCATCACCCCGTTACTTTCAACCTTACCACAAGGGTAAGGTCAAGCCCTTTTTACGACCGTCCCAGCCGCCGCTCCTTGATCCAGGCATAGAGCGCCGGTATCACCAGCAGGGTCAATATGGTCGAAGACACCATGCCGCCCACCATGGGGGCGGCGATGCGGCGCATCACCTCGGAGCCGGTACCCGTGCCCCACATGATCGGCAGCAGGCCGGCCATCACCGACACCACCGTCATCATCTTGGGCCGCACCCGCTCCACCGCCCCCTCGATAACGGCGGCATAGAGATCGGCCGCCACCGGGGGCCGCCCCTCCTCCCGACACTGGCGGCACAGCTTCTGCCAGGCCTGATCCAGGTAGATCAGCATGATCACCCCGGTCTCGGCCGCCACTCCGGCCAGGGCGATAAAGCCCACCGCCACCGCCACGCTCAGATTGTAGTCGAGCCACCACAGCAGCCAGACTCCACCGATCAGGGCGAAAGGCACCGACAGCATCACGATCAGGGTCTCGGTCAGGCGTCGGAAGTTGAGGTAGAGCAACAGGAAGATCAGCGCCAGGGTAGCCGGTACCACCAGCTTCATCTTCTCCATGGCCCGTTCCATGCTCTCGAACTGGCCGCTCCACACCGCGTAGTAGCCGGGCGGGAACGGCACCTGATCCTGCACCGCCTGGCGGGCCTCGGCCACATAGCCGCCGATGTCCCGCTCACGGATGTCGACGTAAATATAGGCCGACAGCAGGCCATTTTCGGTGCGGATGCCCGGTGTGCCCTGCTCGATGCGGATGTCCGCCAGTTGGCCGAGCGGGAGCAGGGCCCCGTCCATGCCGGCCACCAGCACCTCGCGGGCGATGGTGTCCGGGTCGCCGCGCAGTTCGCGCGGGTAGCGCAGGCTCACGCCGAAGCGCTCCCGCCCCTCCACCGTGGTGGTCACCAGCTCGCCGCCCAGGGCGGCGGCGATCACCGACTGCACCTCGGCCATGCTCAGGCCGTAGCGCGCCAGCTGGTGTCGATCCGGGCTGATGGTGAGGTAGTAGCCCCCGGTCAGGCGTTCGGCGAAGGCGCTGCTGGTGCCCGGCACCTGCCGCACCACCGCCTCTATCTGCCGCGACAGCCGCTCGATCTCCTGCAGATCCTGGCCGAACACCTTAATACCGATGGGGGTCCGGATGCCGGTGGAGAGCATGTCGGTGCGCGCCTTGATCGGCATGGTCCAGGCGTTGGCGATGCCGGGCAGGCTGACCGCCTGGTCCAGCTCGGCGATCAACCCGTCCAGGGTCAGGCCGGGCCGCCACTCCCGCTCCGGCTTCAGGTTGATCACCGTCTCGAACATCTCGAGCGGGGCCGGATCCGTGGCCGAGTTGGCCCGCCCGGCCTTGCCGAACACCGAAGCCACCTCGGGAAAGCTCTTGATGATCTTGTTCTGGCTCTGCACCAGCTCGGCCGCCTTGGTCACCGACATGCCCGGCAGCGAAGCGGGCATAAACAGCAGGGTGCCCTCGTTGAGGCTGGGCATGAACTCGCTGCCGAGCCGGGCATAGGGCCACCAGCTACTCACCAAAGCCGCCACCGCCAGCAGCAGGGTCAGCTTCTTCCAGCGCAGCACGCCGTGGATCCAGGGCCGGTACAGCCACATCAGCAAGCGGTTGACCGGGTTGCGCCGCTCGGCAATGATGCGGCCGCGCACAAACATCAGCATCAGCACCGGCACCAGGGTCACCGACAGCAGGGCGGCCCCGGCCATGGCGAAGGTCTTGGTATAGGCCAGCGGCGAGAACAGCCGTCCCTCCTGATCTTCCAGGGCAAACACCGGCAGGAAGGACACCGTGATGATCAGCAGGCTGAAGAACAGTGCCGGCCCCACCTCCTGGCAGGCCTCCAGCATGATGGCGTGGCGCGATGTGCCCGGCGGTGCCCGCTCCAGGTGCTTGTGGGCGTTTTCGATCATGACGATGGAGGCGTCGATCATGGCGCCGATGGCGATGGCAATACCGCCCAGGCTCATGATGTTGCTGCCCAGCCCCAGGACACGCATGCAGATAAAGGCGAACAGGATGCCGAGCGGCAGGGTGACGATGGCCACCAGGGCGCTGCGCGCATGAAGCAGGAACACAAAGCACACCAGGGCGACCACCAGGCTTTCTTCCAGCAGCTTGAGGCTGAGGTTATCGATGGCACGCTGAATAAGCTCGGATCTGTCGTACACCGGCAGCAGTTCCAGTCCCTCGGGCAGGCCCGGCGCCAGCCGGGCCAGGGTCTGCTTGAGGTTGTCGATCACCGCCAGGGCGTTCTCGCCGTAACGGGCCACGGCGATGCCGCCGACCACTTCGCCCTCGCCATTGAGCTCGGCCAGGCCACGCCGCTCGTCCGGGCCCAGTTCGATGCGGGCGACATCCCCCAGCAGCACCGGCACCCCCAGGCTGGCCTTGAGCACTATCTGGCGCAGATCCTCCATCCCGGTCAGATAGCCACGCCCCCGCACCATGTACTCGGTTTCACTCATCTCCACCGCCCGGCCACCCACGTCCAGGTTGCTCTGGCGGATGGCCTCGGCCACTTCCATAAACGACAGACCGTAGGCACGCAGCCGCACCGGATCCACCACCACCTGATACTGGCGCACAAAGCCGCCCACCGTCGCCACTTCGGCCACGCCCTGGGCCTGGGTCAGCTGGTAGCGAATAAACCAGTCCTGCAGGGTGCGCTGCTCGGCCAGATCGTGCCGGTCGGACTGCAGCGCGTACTGGTACACCCAGCCCACCCCGGTGGCGTCGGGCCCCAGGCTGGGCGTGACCCCCGCCGGCAACTGGCCGGCGGCGCCATTAAGGTATTCCATCACCCGCGACCGGGCCCAGTAGAGATCGGTGCCGTCTTCGAAGATCACGTACACGAAAGAGGCGCCGAAGAAGGAGAAGCCCCGCACCACGCTGGCCTTGGGCACCGACAGCATGGCGGTCACCAGCGGATAGGTGACCTGATCCTCCACCACCTGAGGCGCCTGGCCGGCGTAGTCGGTATAGACGATGACCTGCACGTCCGACAGATCCGGAATGGCGTCCAGGGGCGTCTGCCGTACCGCCTGGAGGCCGCCGATCACCAGCAGTCCGGTCAGCAGCAGCACGATCAGCCGGTTGTTGAGCGACCAGGCAATGATTGCGTTCAGCATGCTCAGTGCCCTCCCTGCGCCGCATGGGCATGCTCGCCGGCCAGCATAGCGCCGTGGTCATGGCCGGCCTCCTGTACCATGGGAGCGCTGCCGTGGCCACCATGATCGTGGCCGTCGTCCTGTACCATAGGAGCGCCGCCGTGGCCGTCATGCTCCCGGCCATCGCCCGCTCCTTCCGGCCCGGCGCCGCCGTTCATGCCCTGCAGGGCGGCCATCAGGTTGCTTTCGGCGTCGATCAGGAAGTTGGCGGAGGTCACCACCCGCTCGCCCGGGGCCACCCCGGCGGTCACCTGCCAGTAGCCGTCGTGGCGGCCGGCGGTGGTCAGCTCCCGCGGCTCGTAGAGCCCCTCGGCCAGGGCGATGATGGCCACCCGGCGCCGGCCCGAGTCGATGATCGCCGAGTCGGGCAGCGCCACGCCCCGGCCGAGGGCGTGGTGCAGTTGCACCCAGGCGAACTGGCCGGGTTTGAGCCGACCGCCGGGGTTGTCCAGCTCGACCCGGACCCGGAGGGTGCGGGTGTCGCCGTTCAGCACCGGGGCCACGAAGGCCACCCGGCCGTCGAAGGTCTCGCCGGGGTAGGCTTCCAGGCCGATGGAAACCGGCTGGCCCGGCTCGGCCAGCGCCAGATCCTGCTCGGGGATCTCGACCTGCAGCCAGAGCCGGGACAGATCGGCCAGCCGGAACAGTTCATCGCCGGGCATGAAACGGGCGCCTTCCAGCACCGGCTTGGCCAGCACGGTGCCGCCGCGCGGCGCCGGATAGGCGATGGTGCGGCTGGGCTCGCCACCCCCGCGCAGGCGCACCAGCTCCGCCTCGGGCAGCTGCCACAGCTGCAGCCGGCGCAGGCTGCTGTCGGCCAGTTGGGCCAGCCCCCGGCGCAGCGCCTCGTCGCCCCCGGCCAGCCGCTGCAGGCCCCGGTGCGCCAGGCGGTATTCCTGGGCGGCGGCGTAGAGCTCGGGGCTGTATACCTCGAACAGCGGCTGGCCGGCTTCCACCCGCAGGCCGGTTTCCTTCACCAGCAGCCGTTCGACCCAGCCCTCGAAACGGGGCGCCACCGAGAACAGGGCACCCTCGTCCGGCTCCAGGGTCGCCACCGCCCGCAGGTTGCGGCTGAAGTCGCGCTCCTGCACCGCTTCGGTCCTGACCCCCAGCTTCTGTACCTTGTCGGCGGACACCCTGACCTGGTTGGGGCCAGTCACCTCGCTGGCATAAACGGGGATGTAATCCATGCCCATGGGATCCTTCTTCGGCACCGGCGAGGTGTCGGGCAAGCCCATGGGATTGCGGTAATAGAGGATGCGCCCGGCCGGCTCCGCAGCCGGCTCGTGCTCGAACACCGGGATATAATCCATGCCCATGGGATCCTTCTTCGGCACCGGCGAGGTATCGGGCAGCCCCATGGGGTTGCGGTAATAGAGGATGCGGGGGCCGGCGTCGGCCGCCTGGGGAACATGGGCGGCCTGCTGCTGGCCCAGCCAGTAGCCGCCGCCCGCCAGCATCAGCCCCGCCCCCAACAGCAGCAGTGTGGACATGGCTTTCATCATTGTTCTCCTGTCAGGGTCAGCAGGGCGTTTTCGGCCCGAAAACGTGCCACCTCGGCCCGCAGCTGGTCCTGGCCGAGCCGGCGGAGCTGCTGCCGGGCGTCCAGCAGCATGGCAAATTCCACCCGGCCGGTGGCGTAGCCCGCCAGCGCCGATTCGAAGGTCAGCTCCGCCTGGGGCAGCAGGCTGTGCCGCAGCAGCTCCAGTTGCTGCCGGCTGCCGTCCCGCCGGGCCACCAGGCCGTACACGGCCTGCTCCAGCTCGCGCCGGCCCGCCTCCTCCAGGGCCTGGCTGCGCGCCAGCATGGCGCCGGCCTCGGCCCGTTCCGCCCGCCGCGCGCCCTGCTGCAGGGGCAACCGCACCGACAGCATCAGCTCGATGTTGTCGAGCCCGTTGCCCATCTGCACCGCCGACAGCCCCAGCCCCACCTCGGGCCTGTTGTTCAACTGGCTGAGCCGGTAGCGACTGTCGGCGCCCTGCCGCCGCTGCGCCAGTGCCTTCAGGCCCGGGTTGCGGGCCCGGGCCCGTTCCCCCCAGTCGGCCTCGGTGCCGAGCAATTCGGGCAGGCTGTCGGGCTGGCCGCCCAGGGCGGCCGGCGCCAGGTTAAGCAGGCCGGCCAGCTCGGCCCGGGCCGCCTCCGCCTCGGCCAACAACGCCAGTTGCTCGTTGCCGAGCATGGTGCGCTCGGCCTGGGCCCGCAGTACCTCGGCCTAGGCGCCGAGACCGACGGCATAACGCTGCTGGGCGGCCTGCTCGATCTGCTCGATCCGCAGCACCGGGTCGTCCCAGGCGCTGGCCATGACGATGGCCTGTCGGCTGGCCTCGACCTCGGCGGACATGGCTGCGAGCGCAGGATTGTGCCGCTCGGCCAGTTCCAGCAAGGCCGGCAGACCGAGGGAGGCAGGGGTTTCCGCCAGGGCGGGATTCATCAAGGCAAGGCCGACCAGCACGGCGGCCAGCCGGCCACCAACGGTGCGGCGCGGGGGTTCTTTCATGGGAGCATCCACTGTTCTATAACCATGGTTACAGCATGGATGTTCAACCTGATGCCAAGCTGACGGCAGCATTACATTTCTGTCATCCGGGCGGATGGCGGGAACAAAATGGTAAAGTGGCCGCCATGGCATACCGTTACCTCACAGACCCGACAAGGAGTCCGACCGACAAGATGGGCAGCTTTCTCTCCCTGACCACCCGCCTGAGCATCCTGTTCGGCGTGACCATGATCGGCATCTGGAGCCTGGTCAGCCTGGTGCTGATCCAGTCCCTGGACCACCATTTCGACCGCCAGGACCAGGCCGACATCCAGGGCAAGCTACAGTTGGCCCGCAACTTCCTCGCCACCCACCTGCAGGGCGATGGCCAACGCTGGCCCCTGCTGGAGGAACACCTCAACGACGCCCTCTCCGGCCACGGCAGCCACTATATCCTGATGCTGGATGCGGACGGCCGGGTGCTGGTCGATGCCCGGCCGGCCGGCGCCCGCCAGCCAGGGCTGGAACGCCTGCCCCTGGCGCTGTCGCCGTCGGCCAGCTGGCAGGAAAAATGGGAAGAACGGGGCGTCGTCTATCGCGGCCTGGCGGAATGGGAAGTCGTCGGCCCGCCCAGGCCCGACACCCCCGAACGGGTGCTGGTCCGGGTGGTACTGGACACCAGCTACCACCAGCACTTCATCGACGACATCGAGAAGGGGCTGGCCTGGTTTACCGGCGGCATCGCCCTGATCTCGGTGCTGCTGGGCTGGCTGGCCTCCCGCCTGGGGCTGAAGCCGTTGCGGGAGCTGGCCTCGGTGTCCACCCGGGTCAGCGCCGCCAAGCTCGGCCACCGGCTGTCACTGGATAGGGCCCCGGTGGAGCTGCACGCCCCCATCCAGGCCTTCAACGCCATGCTGGATCGGCTGGAAGACTCCTTCCGGCGGCTGTCCGAGTTTTCCTCGGATATCGCCCACGAGCTGCGCACCCCGGTCAACAGCCTGATGATGCAGACCCAGGTGGCGTTGTCGCGGGAACGCGACGCCGACGACTACCGGGAAGCGCTGTACAACAACCTGGAGGCAGCCGAACGGCTGGCACGGATGATCGGCGAGATGCTGTTCCTGGCCAAGTCGGAGCAGGGACTGCTGACCGTGCAGGCCGAACAGGTCGACCTGGCCGGGGAAGTGGACGAACTGCTGGAGTTCTTCGAGCCCCTGGCCAGCGAGCAGCAGCTGCGGCTCCGGCGCCGGGGCGAAGCCCGGCTGCACGGCGATCGCGCCATGCTGCAGCGAGCCTTCAGCAACCTGCTGTCCAATGCCATCCGCTATACCCCGGCCGGGGCCGAGATCCGGGTGGAGATAGGGCGGGACGACGACGCCGTGATGGTGGCCGTCGCCAACCCGGGTCCCCCCATCCCCGCCGAGCAGTGGCCGCGCCTGTTCGATCGCTTCTACCGCGCCGACAGCGCCCGTCAGTCGGTGACCGATGGTACCGGCCTGGGGCTGTCCATCGCCCGGGCCATCGTCCAGGCCCACGGTGGTACCCTGTCGGTGCACTCCGACGAGCACGAAACCCGGTTCAGCGCCCGCTTTCCCCGGGCGGTCCCGCCAGGGGAGCCCGTTTAAGCCGGAGCGAGTTACCGATGACCGACAGCGAGCTGGCGGTCATGGCAACCACCCCCACCATGGGGTGCAGCAGTCCCAGGGCAGCGATGGGAATGGCGGCCAGGTTGTAGCCGGAGGCCCACAGCAGGTTTTCGACTATCTTGCGGAAGGTCAGCCGCGAGAGGTGCGCCGCCTGCACCACGCCGCCGAGCCGGTCGCCGATCAGGATAACGTCGGCAGATTCCACCGCCACATCGGCGCCGGCGCCGATGGCGATGCCCACATTGGCCTGTTTCAGGGCCGGGGCATCGTTGATGCCGTCTCCCACCATGGCCACCCAGGGCCCCACTTCGGCCTGCAGTTCCCGCACCTTGTCGATCTTGCCTTCCGGCAACACATTGGCGTAGACGCTGTCGATGCCCACCTGGGCCGCCACATGGCGGGCGGCCCGCTCGTTGTCGCCGGTGAGCATGACGGTGCGGATACCCATGGCCCCGAGCGCGGCCACCGCCTCCCGGGCATCGGCCTTGAGGGTGTCGGCGATGGCCACTACCCCGATCAGACGACGCTCCCGGGCCACATAGAGGGCGGTCTTGCCTTGCTCCTCCAGCCCGGCCAGCGCTCCCGCCAGCTCGTTCGTGTCCAGCCCGCATTCGGCCATCCAGCGGCCGTTGCCCACCCGCACCAGGGCTCCCTCGATGCGGGCCTGCACGCCCCGGCCGTTGAGGGCTTCGAAGCCCTCGAGCGGTGGCAGCGCCAGGCGGGCTTCTCCGACCCTGTCCCGCAGCGCCTGGGCGATGGGATGTTCGGATCCAACCTCGACCGCCGTGGCCAGCACCAGCAGTTCGCCTGCCGATACGCCCCCGGCCGGCACCAGATCGGTCACCACCGGCCGGCCCAGGGTCAGGGTGCCGGTCTTGTCGAACACCACCACCCGGATGTCCTTGAAGGTCTGGATGGCCTCGCCGGAGCGGTACAGTATGCCCAGTTCGGCGCCCCGTCCCGCCCCCACCATCAGGGCGGTGGGCGTGGCCAGGCCCAGGGCGCAGGGACAGGCGATCACCAGCACCGCCACGCTGGCAAGCAGGGCCACCAGGGGCGCCGACAGTTCCGGATTGACCCAGGGCAGGAAGCCCGCCCCCCAGTACAGTATGCCCCGCAACGACTCGCCGAACCCCAGCCAAATCACCAGGCTGAGCAGGCTCACCAGCAGCACCAGGGGCACGAAGCGGCCGGTCACCCGATCCGCGAACTCCTGGATCGGCACCTTGGAGCCCTGGGCCCGCTCCACCAGGGTGATCACCTGGGCCAGGAAGCTATCCTCCCCGACCCTGGTGGCCCGTACCCTGAGCAGGCCCTCCTTGTTGATGGTGGCCCCGATCACCCCGTCGCCGGGGACTTTCTCGACCGGCAGCGACTCGCCGGTGGCCAGGGACTCGTCCACATGGCTGGCCCCCTCGATCACCTCGCCGTCGGTGGGAATTTTCTCGCCGGGGCGTACCACCACCAGGTCGCCGGGCCGCACCTCGCCGATGGGCAGCTCCACCTCTTCGCCGTCGCGCAGCACCCGGGCACTCTTGGCCCCCAGTTCCAGCAACTGGCGGATAGCCTGGGAGGCCCGGCCCTTGGCCCGGCTTTCCAGGTAACGGCCGAGCAGGTGGAAGGTCATGATGGTGGCGGCCATTTCCATAAAGGAGGTCATGGGGAACAGGAAACCGACCAGGCCGATCAGGTAGGGCGGCAGGCTGCCCAGGCTGATGAGCACGTCCATGTTGGCGGTTCTGTTGGTGAGCGCCTTCCAGGCGGACACATGGGTGGCGGCACCGGCGACGAAGACCGGCGCCACCGCCAGCAGGGCGACCAGCAGCAGGTAGCCCGGCACGGGTAACCAGAACATCTCCACCATCATCAGCAGCATGATCAGGGTGGTGGGCACGCCGGCCAGCCACAACCGCCGGCGGGCATCACGCTGATAGACTTCCTCGGCCTCGGCGCCATCCTGGGCTTCCCCCTTCAGACCGGCGCTGGCCACTTCGTAGCCGGCCCGCTCGACCGCCGCCTTGAGCGCGGCCACATCGGTCCGGCCGGCATCGAACATCACCGTGACCTGGTGGGTGGCAATCCGGGTGCTGATCGCCGTGACCCCGGGTAAGCGCCGCAGCGAGGTGCTGACCAGGCCGGCGCAGTGATCGCTGCCCATGCCGGGGACGATCAGGGTCGCTTCGGCAGGCCCGCCGCCCGTCGTCCTGTCGGAGGCCTTCGCCTCCCTTGGTATGCTGTCCATCATCTCTTCTCCTTATCTGGCAGCGGGGCCGCTCGCCCCCGGCAAGCGCGGAAAAAAGGCCGGCACCCGTTGCCGGTAGACCTCCCATTCGGCACCGAAGGCGTCCCGGGTGACTTGCTCCTCCTGCCGGGCCAGGCGCACGTACATCACCACCAGCACCGGGAACATCAGCAGGGTCAGGAGCGTCGGCCACTGCAGCAGGAAGCCGGCCATGATCAACACGAAGGCCGCATACTGGGGATGGCGGAGTCGGGCATAGGGCCCGCTCCGGGCCAGTTGCCCCTGGTGCTGGGCCCGGTAGAGCACCCGCCAGGCGCTGGCCAGCAGCAGAAAGCCGCCGAAGATCAGGATATTGCTGAGGATATGCAGCAGGCTGAAATGGGGGTTGCCGCTCAGCCCGAGCAGGGTGCTCCACAGGTGGCCGGCGTCGTGGCTCAGGGGATCCAGCTGCGGGTAGCGCCCCTGCAGCCAGCCGGCCAGCAGGAACAGGGTCAGCGGCACGCCGTACATCTCGACGAACAGCGCCACGATAAAGGCGGCGAAGGTGCCGAAGGTACGCCAGTCCCGCTTACTCTGCGGCCTGAAGAAGCTGAACGCGAACAGGATGAACACCAGGGAGTTGAGCACCACCAGTCCCCAGAGGCCATAGGCTGGAATACTATGATCCATAAGTTCAGTCCCCCTTGTGGTGGTGATCGCCATTGCCACCCCGACCGCCATGGCCCCGGTGCATAAACAGGTGCATCAGGGGGCAGAGCAGGATGATAAGGTAGGGCAAGGCGCCCAGCAGGTGGGCGCGGTGCTCCTGCCACAGAAAGAACAACGCCATGGCCGCGAATACCAGCAGAACGAGCCAGAAGCCGCGGGGCCCGGATGCCGGGCCAGAGTTGGAATCCTTGTTCATGAGGATCTCCCGAAGGGGCCGGCCCCGGTAAAAGACCGGCCGCCGGTGGTTAGTGCTGCATCTGGCCCATGCCCATCTGGCCCATGCCCATCTGCCCCATCATCTGCCGGCACATGGCCATGTGTTCTTCCATCTGCGCCATGGACTGGGTCATAAACTCCAGGTGTTCCGCCAGCAACCGCTCGCGCTCGGCGGGATCCTGCTCCTGTTGCAGCGCCGCCATCTGCTCGCGCATGGTCTGCATCCGCTCCTGCATCATGCCCATCTGCTGCTGCCGCTCCATCATGGCGGCGGCATCGACCGGCTTGGCCGGTTCGGCGGGGGCGTGGTGGGCTTCTTCGGCCAGCACGGGAGACAGGTTCAGCATCAGGCCCAGGCCGGCGGCGATAAGGATATGCTTGCTCATGGTGATATTCCTCTTGGTCTGTAAACGGGAAGGCACGGCCACCGACGGAGGCTCAGGTGCGTTCCCAATTGATAACGGGACAAGGCGTTAACCGGTACCGGGCACGAATGGCCCCGGCAGGTAGCGGGAAGATCAAATACGCAGGCGAACGGTGGCGAGATAGCGCGGCAGCTTGGCCTGGGGCGGCGCCCCGGGCAGGGCCTGCATCGCCAGTATACGCAGGTGCGAAATCGCCGGCAGCGGCTCCGGATAGGGGGACGCCAGGAACGGCGTGAGCAGCCGTCCTTGGTCGCCCTGCTTGATAAAGGGCTCGGATTCATCCAACCCCTGCTGATGGCAGAGCACCTCTTCGGCCTCGGCCTGGTGGGCCAGGCTGTCGAACACCGGCTCGGCCAGGCAATGGAGGGGCAACAACAACACCCACAGGCTCAGCAGGCACACCAACAGGCTTGCCACCGGCCCTGATCTTTCATTGCTGAACGGGTGCTTCATGCTCCCTCCCGGATATGGCCGGATCAAACACAAGGATCCGGATGTTTTAAGCTTAGGAGGGGTCGACACCCCCTGCCTTGATTCGGGTCAAAGGATCGCCAGGCACCAGTATCTTTTTGAATAAGCGAGCCGCCTTTTCCGACAGCCGGCAGCGTATCAGGCACAACTTTCCGGGAGATGACGCCATCATGACAACCTTGTAATGATGGCGTCATGGGCGGGTCAGGTACGGGGGTTAACCTTGAGCTGGCGCCCCGAGCGTGCTAAAGCTAACGCACCGCACACCATGAAAAAGCCGATGAAACTGCTGGTAATAGAAGACGAAATCAAGACCGGGGACTACCTGCACCGGGGGCTGACCGAGGCCGGCTTTGTGGTGGATCTGGCGCGTACCGGGCTGGATGGCCACCACTTGGCGATGGTCGAACCCTATGACCTCATCATCCTCGACGTAATGCTGCCCGATGTGAACGGCTGGCGTATCGTGCAGTCGCTGCGCGACGAGGGCAAGCCGGTGCCTCTGCTGTTCCTGACCGCCCGCGACAGCGTGGAGGACAGGGTCAAGGGGTTGGAGCTCGGTGCCGACGATTACCTGGTCAAGCCCTTCGCCTTTGCCGAACTGCTGGCGAGGGTCCGCTCCCTGCTGCGCCGGGGCAGCACCGCCCCGCAAGATGACTGCCTGCGGGTGGCCAACCTCACCCTGGAGCTCTCCCGGCGCCGGGTCAGCCGGGGATCCGAGCGAATCCACCTCACCAACAAGGAGTTTGCCCTGCTGGAGCTGCTGGTGCGCCGTCGGGGAGAAGTGCTGCCCCGCTCACTGATCGCCTCCCTGGTATGGGACATGAACTTCGACAGCGACACCAATGTGATCGACGTAGCCATCCGCCGGCTGCGCGCCAAGATCGACGACGGCTTCGAGCCGAAGCTTATCCAGACGGTGCGCGGCATGGGCTATACCCTGGAGCTGCCCGGAGCATAAAAAAGCGGGCCAAATGGCCCGCCAAAAGGTTATGACATCGACGTTTTCACTGACTCATACCAGATCTGCCAGTACTTGCTCCAGCAGATCCAGCCCCTCGTTGACCACTTCCAGCGGCGAGGTCAGCGGCGGCAGGAAGCGGATCACGTTGCCCCGTACCCCACAGGACAACAGGATCACGCCCTGCTCTATGCCCTTGGCCACTATCGCCTTGGTCAGCTCGGGATTGGGCTGATCCACATCCCCATCGTGGATCAGCTCCATCGCCACCATGGCGCCCAGGTTGCGCACCTGGCCGATATGGCGGGGATACCTGGCCTGCAGCTCGGACAGGCGCTTGTTCATCAGCTCGCCCAGGGCCAGGGCCTTGGCGCACAGCTGCTCTTCTTCGATGATCTTCAGCACTTCCAGCGCCGCGGCACAGGCCAGGGGGAAGGCCGCGTAGGTGCCCCCCAGGCCGCCCGGGTTGGCGGCGTCCATGATGTCGGCCTTGCCGACCACGCCCGCCAGGGGGAAGCCGCCGGCGATGCCCTTGGCCATGGTCATCAGGTCCGGCTCTATGCCGGCGTATTCGGTGGCGAACAGCTTGCCGGTACGGGCGAAGCCGGTCTGGATCTCGTCGCAGACAAGCAGGATACCGTGCCGGTCACAGATAGCGCGCAGTTGCTGCAGGAAAGACGGCGGTGCGGGGTAGAAACCGCCCTCGCCTTGCACCGGCTCGATGATGATCGCGGCCACCCGACCCGGCTCGATGTCGCAGTGGAACAGCTCGTCCAGCGCCTTGAGCGACTGGGCCTCGGTCACGTCATGGTAGGCGTTGGGGAACGGCAGATGGTAGATCTCGCCCGGAAAGGGGCCGAAACCGGCCTTGTAGGGCGCCACCTTGCCGGTCAGGCCCATGGCCAGGTTGGTCCGGCCGTGGAAGCCGCCGTTGAAGGCGATGACGCCGCTGCGCTTGGTGTGGGCGCGGGCAATCTTGACCGCGTTCTCCACCGCCTCGGCGCCGGTGGTGACAAACATCGCCTTCTTGCGACTGGGACCGGGAGCCAGCTCTACCAGTTTCTCGGCCAGTTCGACCACGCTCTCGTAGGGGGTGACCATGGCGCAGGTGTGGCTGAAGCGCTCCAGCTGGGCGGCCACGGCGGCCTGGATGCGCGGATGGCTGTGGCCGGTGTTGACCACGGCGATGCCGGCGGCGAAGTCGATATAACGACGGCCTTCCACGTCCCAGATCTCGTTGTTCCTGGCCTTGTCCACGTAGAGGGCGGCCATGTTGCCCATGCCCCGGGCGAAGACGGCATCTTTGCGTTGTTGCAGTTCTTGGTTCTTGCTCATCGTGTTGTCTCCTGAAAAATCCTGCTCAGCGGATGCCGCCCATGCACAGGTATTTGGTTTCCATGTAATCTTCCAGCCCCTGGGCGGAGCCTTCACGCCCCAGGCCGGATTCCTTGACGCCGCCGAAGGGCGCCGCTTCGTTGGAAATAATGCCTTCGTTGATGCCGACCATGCCGTACTCGAGCGCCTCGGCCACCTTCCAGATGCGAGCGTGGCTCTCGGTATAAAAATAGGCGGCCAGGCCGTAGGGCGTGTCGTTGGCGATGGCGATGGCCTCGGCGTCGTCCTTGAAGCGGATCACCGGCGCCACCGGGCCGAAAATCTCCTGCTGGGCGATCTCCATGTCCTGGGTCACCTTGGCCAGTATGGTCGGGGCGAAAAACAGCTCGCCGGCCGGATGGCGCCGGCCGCCGGTGACCAATTCGGCGCCCTGGCTCTGGGCCTTGTCCACCATGGCGGCAATCTTGTCTATCGCCGCCCGGTTGATCACCGGGCCCAGGGTGGTGCCATCGTTCAGGCCGTTGCCCACCACGAACTGTTCCACTTCTTCTTTGAAGCGGGCCATAAAGGCATCGTAGATGCCGTCCTGCACCAGGATGCGGTTGGCGCACACGCAGGTCTGGCCGGCGTTGCGGAACTTGGACGTCAGGGCACCGCTCACCGCCGCCTCCAGATCGGCGTCGTCGAACACAATAAAGGGCGCGTTGCCGCCCAGCTCCAGGCTGAGTTTCTTCACGGTGTCGGCGCTCTGGCCGTAGAGCAGCTTGCCCACCCGGGTAGAGCCGGTGAAGGACAGCTTGCGCACCCGGCTGTCGCCGGTCAGCACCTGGCCCACTTCCGCCGCCCTGGAACTGGTGATCATATTGATCACCCCGGCGGGTATGCCGGCCTGCTCGGCCAGGGCCATCAGCGCCAGGGCGGAGAAAGGGGTTTCCTCGGAGGGCTTGACCACTATGGTGCAGCCCGCCGCCAGCGCCGGCGCTATCTTGCGGGTGATCATGGCGTTGGGAAAGTTCCAGGGAGTGATAGCGGCCACCACCCCGATGGGCTGCTGGATGCTCAGGGTGCGCTTGTCGGCGGTGGGTGCGGCGAACAGCTTGCCGTAGGCGCGTTTGCCTTCCTCGGCATACCACTCGATATAGGAGGCGCCGTACAGCACCTCGCCCCGGGTTTCGAACAGCGGCTTGCCCTGCTCCAGGGTCATCAGCCGGGCCAGCTCTTCCTTGTGCTCGATGACAAGATCGAACCAGCAACGCAGCAACCGGGCCCGCTCCTTGGGATTGAGCGCGCTCCAGCCGGCCAGTGCCTGGCTGGCCGCATCGATGGCGGCACGGGTTTCGTTTACCCCCATGTCGGGCACCTGGCCCAGCAGCTCGCCGGTGGCCGGATTGTAAACGGGAATGGTCGCGCCGCTCTCGGCCCGGCACCAATTTCCGGCGATGTAACCGGCCTCTTTGACTAGGTTGCTGTTTACTGCAGAAATGCTCATAGGAACTGCGCCTCGGTGTTGATTCCATGCTTGCCCGGGCAACCGGGCCGACCACCGGCCACTGAACCGGCACCGCCATCACAAAACCGGCTGAAAATATCCGATTACCGTGACCGCCCTCGCGCCAGCGTTGGCCATACTTTGATTGCATGTTAGCCTTGCGCTTAAAGTCCTATAAATGATCACGTATCAACATTTACATTGAAGAACATCAAACTATGAGCCAAGCAAGCAGACCCGTACTGGGACAAATCGGTGATTATGAAATCCGCCTGCTGAAACTGTTCAAGACGGTGGTGGAATGCGGCGGCTTTTCGGCGGCGGAAACCGAGCTCAATATCAGCCGCTCCACCATCAGCGTGCACATGGCCAACCTGGAAAACCGGTTCAAACTCAAGCTCTGCCGCCGGGGTCGCTCCGGCTTCGCCCTGACCGACGACGGCATGGTGATCTACGAATCCGCCAAACGGTTGTTCGCCCGGCTGGAGGAATTTCGCTATACGGTGAACGAACTGCACGAGCAGCTCACCGGTGAATTGAAAATCGTGTCCAGCGATAACATCTGGCTGGAAGACGACTTTCCCATGGCCGATGTGTTCGCCGCCCTGGGCGAGCAGGCGCCGGATGTGAACGTGAGCGTGGACGTGGCCCACATGGGTGAGATCGAACGGCGGGTGCTGAACGAAGACGCGGACATCGGCTTTATCCACTACCACCGGGATCTGGAAGGGCTGGAGTACCACCACCTGTACAAGGTGCGTTGCTTCCTCTACTGCAGCGACCGCCATCCGCTGTTCTATGCCGAAGACGACGGCTTTATCGGCGAGCACCTGGGCGACTACAAGCTCATCCACCCCGGCATCTATACCAACCCGGAGGCCAGCGCCCAACTGACCGGCATGCGCCTGGCGGGACGGGCCTACCACTACGAGCCGAGGGCGGCGCTGATCCTCTCCGGCCAGTATATCGGCTTTTTACCCGAGAGCTTCGCCCGCCGCTGGGTGGAAAGCGGCCGGCTCAAGGCACTGCTGCCGGCGCACAAGAACCACGAACTCGGCATCTCCGCCATCACCCGCAGCCACGGCCGCCAGAGCCGGTTGAAGGAGCTGTTCCTGCAATTGCTGCAAAACCACCTGGTAGCCGCCCCCTGAGTCCGCCCGGCCGGTTGCGCCCGTGACCGGCTTCACATAAAACCAAACAAATCTGCTTCAGTTATGCACCGTTTTGGTGCTTACTACTGCACCAGACTGGGTTTTCCGCTTTTTGTTTGACTCGGCTCAAACCAAACATGAATCATTATGTATTTAACCCATGGCGGCGCTGTCGCAGACTGCATACACCCAAAGGGGTAACCAATACTAAATACTGACTTTGAGCCCGGCTCAAAGAAGATGGAATGTGATAACACAAGGGACTACATCATGACTCGTATCTGGAGCTCCGCTCGTACCAAAATTGCCGCTTCCCTTATCGCCGTAGCCGGCATGGGCGCCACCATGGAAGCCATGGCCGCCGACGTGACCTGGCGCTTTACCAACCTCTACTCCCGTGGCACCGCCTTCGGCGATGTCTACCAGTCCTTCGCCGACAAGATCGAAGCCGACTCCGACGGTCGCATGAAGATCAACATGCTCTATGCCGGCGAAGGCGTCGACACCGCCGGCATCATCGGCGCCACCAAGTCCGGTCTGCTGGACATGGCCGCCCCCTTCCAGCCCATGCACGCCGGTGAAATCCCCTTCGGCGTGGTCGAAGTGGGCCTGCCCGGCTCCAGCGGCAGCCTGGAAGAACTGAACGCCCTGTTCCACGAAAAGGGCTGGGGCGAAATCCTGACCGAGGCCTACGACCGCCACGGCCTGGTGTGGCTGGATCCCTACTTCCAGCCCGGCGTCTACGTCATCACCAAGAAGAAAATCGAGTCGATAGAAGACTTCAAGGGCCTGAAGATCCGCGCCCCCGGCGCCTACGGCCGTTTCTTCCGTGAGCTGGGCGCCTCCCCGGTCAACCTGGCCTGGGGCGAGATCTACACCAGCCTGGCCACCGGCGTTATCGACGGCACCATCGGCTCCAACCTGATCGACCACCGGGACGGCAACTTCGCCGAAGTGGCCAAGTACATGTACCCGCTGCCGGTGTCCAGCGCCCAGGCCCTGCCCGTACTGGTGAACAAGAACGCCTGGAACAAGCTACCCGACGATCTGAAGGAGGTGGTGCGCGACGCCGCCAAGTGGCATGCCCAGCAGCAGGCCGAAAAGTCCGCCCTGTGGGAACAGGAAGCGGTGGAAGACATGCAGAAGATCGGCATGCAATGGGGTCCCGAAGCGTCCGATGCCGACCAGGCCCAGTGGCAGCAGGCTGCCGAAGCGGTCCAGGCCCACTATGGCAAGACCGACAAGTACAGCGCCCAACTGGTCGAGCTGCTTAAGTAATTCCACTCCAGAAACTGCCCCGCCCGTGCGGGGCATCTGCTTTCAACCCACGGATGCATAATGAAAAAACTACTTTGCTTGTGGTGCAAAGGGGTGGCATTGCTGGTTGCGACCGTCAGTCACACCATCGCCCTGGCCCTGCCCCTGCTGGCAGGCACCGTTGCCTTCGAAGTATTCGCCCGTTATGTGCTCAACAGTCCGACCCTGTGGGCCTACGACGTCTCGTTGTTTCTGTTCGGCTATATCGGCGCCCTGTGCGGAGCCCATGCCCAGTTGAAGAAGTCCCATATCAACGTGGATATCGTCTATCTGGCGGTGTCCCAACGTACCAAGAACCTGTTCAACCTGCTCTCCAACATACTGGGGGGGTTCTTCCTGTTCATCATCGCCAGTAAATGCTGGGAAAAGGCGCTGGAGGCCATCGACTTCGGTTATACCCGCCAGTCCGAATGGGGCCCTTCCATCGGCCACTTCTGGGTGATGGTGACCGCCGCCGCCATTTTGTTCTTGTTGCAATTGTCCAGTGACATGCTTAAAGATGCCTGGCAGTTGATTACCGGTGACTCCCTGCTGTCAGAGGACGAAGCATAATGAGTATCGAGTTGTTGACCGGCCTGCTGCTGCTGGGGGTCCTGATTTCCTTTTTGCTGGGCGCCCAGGTGGGCCTGGCCCTGGGCGGCGTGGCCATGCTGCTCGGCTATTTGACCTGGGGGGAAGGCATCTTCAACATCATTCCCACCACCATCGAAAGCACCCTGTTCAGCTTCGTGCTGCTGGCCATTCCGCTGTACATCTACATGGGCCAGCTGCTGACCCGCTCCGGCATCGGCGACGCCATGTTCAAGGCCAGCCAGCTGATTATCGGCCGCATCCGTGGCTCGCTCGCGATCAGCGTGATCGGGGTCTGCTCCATGATCGGCGCCATGGTGGGCATCATCGGCGCCGGCATCATGACCTCGGGCAGCATCGCCCTGCGCCCCATGCTGGAGCGCGGCTACGACAAGAAGCTGGCGCTGGGCGTGATCATGGCCGGCGGCGGCTTGGGGATCCTGATCCCGCCCAGCATCCCCATGATACTGTTCAGCTCCACCACCCAGACCTCGGTCGGCAAGATGTTTATCGCCGCCCTGGTACCGGCACTGATCTCCATTACCGTGCTGGTGCTCTACGTGGTGATCTCCTGCAAACTCAACCCGAGCCGGGCCCCCATCGGCCATGCCCTGGACGTGCCCAAGAGCCCGAAAGAGCGCTTTATCACCCTGCGTGACGGCCTGATGGCATTGCTGCTGATCGTGCTGGTGCTGGGCAGCATCATCACCGGCATCGCCACCCCCACCGAGTCCGGTGCCATCGGCGTGGTCGGTGCCCTGCTGCTGGCCATCATGTACAAGCGTTTCAAGCTCAAGATGATGAAACGCTCCGGCATCGAAACCGCGCTGCTGGTCAGTGTCGCCATCTGGATAGTGCTGGGCGCCTCGGTATTCAGCAACTTCCATCTGCTGATGGGTGTGCAGGGCATGGTGGCCGACTTCGCCGCCGGCCTGGACCTGCCCCCCATCATGATCATCCTGATGATGCAGGTGATCATGCTGCTGCTCGGCTTTATCATCGACGAGATGATCATCGTGCTGATCTGCGCGCCGCTGTTCACCCCCATCGCGGTGAGCCTGGGCTACGATCCCATCTGGTTTGGCATCCTGATGATCCTGAACATCGAAATTGCGGTGCAGACCCCGCCCTACGGCTTCGCCCTGTTCTATCTGAAAGGCATAGCCCCGCCCGGGGTCACCATGATGGATATCTACAAGTCGGTGCTGCCCTTCGTCATGCTCAAGCTGTGCGTGCTGATCCTGTGCATGCTGGTGCCGGATATCGTCACCTGGCTGCCCAACAAACTGATGGGATAACCTCATTATGTTCAAACAAATACTGTTGCCACTGGATTTTGAACATCAGGAGCTGTACCCGCAGGTGGTGGAGTCCGCACTCCAGCTCTGCCATCCGCAAGGGCAGATCCACCTGCTGTATGTCAATTCCGCCCGTATCCACCATGCGGCGGCGCCGCTGATGTCGAATGAGCTGATTGGCAGCATGGACAAGACCATGGAACAACAGCTGGCGGATTTTATGGCCCGACATATCCCCGTCGCCCTCCAGGGCCAGATATGGATTAAACACGGGGTGGTATACGACACCATCCTGGCCCGGGCCAGGAAACATCGGACCGACCTGATCGTCATGCCCGCTTCCCGCCCCGGTGCCGGCACCTACCTGCTCGGCTCCAACGCCTCGCGGGTGGTACGCCACGCCGACTGTGCCGTGCTGGTGATCCGCTAGCACGGGTGTCGGTGAGCTAATCGAAGGCGCTCAGCCCCCCGCCCGAAACGGCAGCCCTGTGCTGCCGTTTCGGGAACATTAGCGGGCGTTGTTCTCGGCGGTAAGCAGCTTGCCGTCCAGCGCTTCGAGGATAGAGCAGTGCTCGGCGCTTTCCTGGCCGCCGCAGCAGGCGTCGGATAATTGCTTCAACGAATGGCGAAAGCGTTCCAGCTCGGCAATCCGCTCTTCCACATCCTGCAGCTTGGCGTCGGCCACCTCCTTGACTTCACGACAGCTCACCTCGCAGCTGCTCACCCGCAGGGCAAGCAGTTCTTCGATGTCCTTCAGGGAAAAGCCGACCCGCTTGCAGCGCAAAACAAAGTGCAGCCGGTTCTTGTCCTCTTCGCTGTACAACCGGTAACCGGCGGGCGTGCGCAGGCTGGGCGCAAGCAGGCCTTCCTTCTCGTAAAAGCGCAGGGTATCGGCCTTGATGCCGAAGTGCCTGGCCAATTCGCCGATTCGATACATCCGTTACTCCCTTGCTGAAAGCGTGGCTTTGTTACACATAAAATCTCTTGACACCGAAGCAAATAGTCAAACAAGCCGCGTCAAAATACTGTAAAATGTGCCGCCTCCGTTCTGGCGTACCAGGCGGTTTGGTAAAGTCGGCAAGCCTGCCCATTTTACCAAACCCCCCGATTGATCGTTAAAGGAACGAGAACATAATGGAAACTGCTCGACCCATTCGCCGTGCTCTGCTGAGTGTGTCCGACAAACAAGGCATCCTTGAATTCGCCCGTGGCCTGCAGGCCCGCGGCGTGGAGCTGCTGTCCACCGGCGGCACCGCCCGCCTGCTGGCCGACCAGGGCCTGCCCGTGACCGAAGTGTCCGACTATACCGGCTTCCCGGAAATGATGGACGGCCGGGTCAAGACCCTGCATCCCAAGGTGCACGGCGGCATCCTTGGCCGCCGTGGCCAGGACGATGCCATCATGGCCGAGCATGCCATCCTGCCCATCGACATGGTGGTGGTTAACCTCTATCCCTTCGCCAACACCGTGGCCAAGGCCGACTGCACCCTGGAAGACGCCATCGAGAACATCGATATCGGCGGCCCCACCATGGTACGTGCCGCGGCCAAGAACCACAACGACGTGGCCATAGTGGTCAACGCCGGCGACTACGACCGCCTGCTGGCCGAGATGGACGCCAACGGCAACAGCCTGACCCAGGGCACCCGTTTCAGCCTGGCCATCGCCGCCTTCGAGCACACCGCCCAGTACGACGGCATGATTGCCAACTACTTCGGCACCATGGTACCGGCCTACCATGAGGCCGCCGCCGACTCCCAATTCCCGCGCACCATCAACTACCAGTTCACCAAGAAGCAGGATCTGCGCTACGGCGAAAACAGCCACCAAGCCGCCGCCTTCTACGTGGAGAACCAGGTGGACGAGGCCTCCGTCGCCACCGCGGTGCAACTGCAGGGCAAGGAGCTGTCCTACAACAACATCGCCGACACCGACGCCGCCCTGGAGTGCGTGAAGGAATTTGCCGATCCGGCCTGCGTCATCGTCAAGCACGCCAACCCCTGCGGCGTGGCCCTGGGCGAGAGCCTGCTGGAAGCCTATGACCGCGCCTACCAGACCGACCCCACCTCCGCCTTCGGCGGCATCATCGCCTTCAACCGCGAGCTGGACGAGGCCACCGCCCGTGCCATCATCGAGCGCCAGTTCGTGGAGGTGATCATCGCCCCCAGCATCTCCGCCGCCGCCAAGGCCGCGGTGGCCGACAAGAAGAACGTGCGCCTGCTGGAATGCGGCCAATGGGACGACAAGACCCGGGGCCTGGACATCAAGCGCGTCAACGGCGGCATCCTGGTGCAGGATCGCGACCAGGGCATGGTGGAGCAGGGCGACCTCAAGGTAGTCAGCAAGCGCCAGCCCACCGCCGACGAGCTGCAGGATCTGCTGTTCTGCTGGAAGGTGGCCAAGTACGTCAAATCCAACGCCATCGTCTACGCTAAAGGCGGCCAGACCATCGGCGTGGGCGCCGGCCAGATGAGCCGCGTCTACTCCGCCAAGATCGCCGGCATCAAGGCCGCCGACGAAGGCCTGCAGGTAGAAGGCTCGGTGATGGCCTCCGACGCCTTCTTCCCCTTCCGTGACGGTATCGACGCCGCCGCCGCCGCCGGCATCAGTTGCGTGATCCAGCCCGGCGGCTCCATGCGTGACGAAGAGGTGATCCAGGCCGCCGACGAGCACGGCATGGCCATGGTGTTTACCGGTATGCGCCACTTCCGGCACTGATAGGGGTCTGAGGGAGGCGGTTGTGGAACAGGCGGCGACTGTCGGGATGGGGTAACCTTACGCCGACTCGCCGTAAACCCATCCCTGGCGCCAACGGTCGGCTTAGAGGTCATCCCATCCCTCTTGCCGACTCATGCAGCCGCCTGTGGGACCTCCCCCGGCAGTACCAAGTGCTGTCGGAGCTGTCCCTTTGGTCTACCCTCAGTGTCCACAGGTTTCGTTTTTAACAGTTTAAGGAACAGACCATGAAGGTATTGGTTATCGGCGGTGGCGGTCGTGAACACGCCCTGGCCTGGAAAGCCGCCCAGTCTCCCAAGGTAAGCCAGGTATTCGTGGCCCCCGGCAACGCCGGCACCGAGCTCGAACCCAGCCTCACCAACGTGGCCATCTCCGCCACCGACATCAAGGATCTGCTGGCCTTCGCCCAGCAGGAACAAATCGCGCTGACCATAGTGGGCCCCGAGGCCCCGCTGGTGGCCGGCGTGGTCGACGCCTTCGAAGCCGAAGGCCTGACCATCTTCGGCCCCAGCGCCGCCGCCGCCCAGCTCGAAGGCTCCAAGGCCTTCACCAAGGACTTCCTGGCCCGGCACCGGATCCCCACCGCCGACTACCAGAACTTCACCCAGGTGGAGCCGGCGCTGGCCTACCTGCGCGAAAAAGGTGCCCCCATCGTGGTCAAGGCCGACGGCCTGGCCGCGGGCAAGGGCGTGATCGTGGCCATGACCCTGGAGGAGGCCGAAGCGGCGGTACGCGACATGCTGGCCGGCAACGCCTTCGGTGACGCCGGCAGCCGGGTGGTGATCGAGGAATTCCTCGACGGCGAGGAAGCCTCCTTTATCGTAATGGTGGACGGCGAGCACGTGCTGCCCATGGCCACCAGCCAGGACCACAAGCGCGTCGGCGACGGCGACACCGGCCCCAATACCGGCGGCATGGGCGCTTACAGCCCCGCCCCTGTGGTCACCCAGGAAATCCACGACCGCATCATGGAGCAGGTGATCATGCCCACGGTGCGCGGCATGGCGGACGAAGGCCACGTCTACAAGGGCTTCCTCTACGCCGGCCTGATGATCGACAAGAACGGCCAGCCCAAGGTGATCGAGTTCAACTGCCGCTTCGGCGACCCAGAGACCCAGCCGATCATGCTGCGCCTGCAGTCGGATCTGGTGGAGCTGTGTCTGGCTGGCTGCAAGGGTGAACTGGATAAAGTCAGTGCCGAATTCGACCCACGCGCCTCGGTAGGCGTGGTGCTGGCGGCGGGCGGTTACCCCGGCCACTATCGCCAGGGCGACGCCATCACCGGCATCCCCGCCGAGACCGAGGGCAGCAAGGTGTTCCACGCCGGCACCAAGTTCAAGGATAGCGAGCTGGTCACCTCCGGCGGCCGGGTGCTATGCGCCACCGCCCTGGGCAATACCGTGACCGAGGCCCAGGCCAACGCCTATGCGGTGACCCGCCAGATCCGGTGGGATGAAGTCTTCTACCGCAACGATATCGCCTACCGCGCCATCGAACGGGAACAGGAATAACGGCTGGAAGCCAGCAGAATAAGCAAAGGGGCCCTATTCGGCCCCTTTCTTTTTATGCGTTAGCCGTGCCTTAAAGCTGCCGTCCCAGCCAGTCGGCGAAGCCGGGCAGGGCGCCCAGGTGGGGCAATAGGGTGATGGTTACCTCTGGGTACTGCTCTCGCTTCTGCTCCAGCACCGAAGGCAGATCCGTCACCACATGCTTGCCCCGGGCCAGGAAATAAGGGAACAACCGGATGTCACTGGCGCCTGATGACACCTGGTTATCGATGGCCTGCTCCAGGCTGGGCTCGGCCAGTTCCCAGAAACCATGGCCGATAACAGCAAACTTGTCGTCCATGCCCTCGGCCAGGGACCTGGCAAAGGCGGCGATTTCATCATTGGCGGCCGCCCGCCGACTGCCATGGGCGACCAGGATAAACCCCTTCATATCACTCCTGCTTTAGGCTGTACCAGCGGCGCCTGGGCCGCCAGTACATCAACACAAAAATCCCAGCTGGAAATACGGTAATGCTGAATATCTTCATCCAGATGAGAACCGTGAGTCTGCTGATGAAACCAGGTCAGGAAACGGGACGGGGTGATCAGCTGGATCTGGCTGTCGACGTCTCTTTCATCGTCGTCCATAAAATCCAGCACATCGCTCCCCTCCAGTACCCGGTAACCGAACAGGTGTTCGAACACCAGCCGGTAAATCACCCTGGGCGGCGTATCGATATCGGTGGGCATGCCCATCGACAGTATCAGACAGCCATTCCAAACATCCTGATGCAGCTCGGTCAGCATCAGCCCTGTGGTCAGGCCACGGGCACCGGCCCATGGGGTTGCCACCTGTCGAATCGCGTTCACTTCCATAACAGCCTCCCTGAAACGGGAACAGACCTGGTTCAGTTATAACAACCGGACAATCAAAGGAGCAAGCGAAGGTGAAAAAAAACCCGGCGAAGCCGGGTTGGGGGCAGTTACTTGATCGCGTCTTTCAACGCCTTGCCGGCAACGAAACTGGGCACATTGGCCGCCGCAATCTCGATTTCCTTGCCGGTCTGAGGATTACGGCCGGTACGGGCGGCGCGATGGTTTACCTTGAAAGTACCGAAGCCAACCAGCTGAACCGGATCACCTTCCTTCAGGCTTTGAGTGATACCGTTGAGTACTTCTTCCAGGGCTGCCTTGGCCTGAGCCTTGCTCAAATCTGCTTTGGCGGCGATTGCATCGACAAGCTGAGTCTTATTCATAGGGTATCCTTTCTCACTTGGCATTAAGCGGTTGCCCACTCTATTCAAATTTCGGGCTCAAGCAAAGCCTTTGTCTCGAAGGCAAATATCAAGTGCCGTTGTTTTGTTCGGAAACTGCGGAAAACATCACATAACCGCAAGGGAAAGCGCCTGCAGCGTACGGCTGCGGACGACATCAGCATAGCCGACCGAAACCCCTGCTGCCAAGCATCAGGCCGCTCCCAAGGGCAAAACTTGCCGTAGCGGCTGGCGGCCCATGTCAGGACTCCAGGCTTTTGATCACCACGGTGGAGTCGCAGCGACCGAAGCCTTCGGCCAGCAGCTGTTCATACACCTGATGTACATGCTCGGTCAGCGGCAGTGTCAGTCCCTGCCGTTTCGCCTCGTCCAGGCAGATGCCCAAATCCTTGTGCATCCACTGGGCGGCGAAGCCGAAGTCGAACTTGCCTTCCGCCATGGTCTGGGCCCGGTTCTGCAACTGCCAGCTCTGGGCCGCTCCCCCGGCCAGCACCTCGATCAGGGTGGGGATATCGAGCCCCGCCTTCCGGGCGATCATCAGCCCCTCGGCAATGCCCTGCACGGCGCCGATCACGCAGATCTGGTTGACCATCTTGCAGCGCTGGCCCGATCCCACCGGGCCCAGCCGGGTGACTTTCTTGCCATAGGCGGCCAGCACCGGCGCCGCCTCGGCCACGTCCGCCTCGTCCCCGCCGATCATCACCGTCAGGGCACCGTTTTCCGCCCCCAGCTGGCCGCCGGAGACGGGGGCGTCGATAAAGCGCAGCCCGGCCTCGGCGGCCTTGCTCGCCAGCTCCTCCGCCAGCTCGGCCGAGGTGGTGGTGTGATCGACCAGCAGGGCGCCCGTCTTCATCCCGGCCAGTACCCCCTGCTCGCCATAGACCACGGCGCGCACGTCGTCGTCGTTGCCCACGCACATCATCACCATGTCGGCATCCCGGACCGCTTCGGCGGGAGTGGCCGCGCGGGTGCCGCCATGGCGCGCCACCCAGTCGGCCGCCTTCTGCGGGTTGCGGTTGTAGACGCAGATCTCGTGCCCCGTCTTGCACAGGTGCCCGGCCATGGGGAACCCCATGACCCCCAGTCCGATAAATGTCAGTTTCATAATGGGAACTCCCTCGCTCTTGAAATCGGAAATAGCGGCACGACGTTTACCGGGCCGCCGGTTTTTTTTGCAGCATGCGCTGCAGGGTACGCCGGTGCATGTTCAGCGCCCTGGCCGCAGCCGAAATGTTGCCGCCATGCCGTTGCAGCACGAACTGGACATACTCCCACGACTGCTTGCGAACCGAAGGCTGAAAGGCGACCAGCTCCCCGACCATCGGGGCCGGCGGCAAGTCGGGTTCGCTGAAGGCGGCGATGAGGGTATCCACATCCGCCGGCTTCGGCAGATACTGAGTGGCGCCCAGCTTGACCGCACTCACCGCCGTGCTGATGCTGGCATAACCGGTCAGAACCACGATACGGGCCTGAGGGAATTGCCGGCACAGGGCCGGCAACAGCTGCAGGCCGCTTTCTGTCCCCAGGTTCAAATCGAGGATGATACCATCGGGGGCCGGCGTCCAGGCCAGGGCGGCGGCGCCGTCTTGGGCCCATACCAGCCTCAATCCCCGCCGGGAAAAGCCCCGCTCGAGCAGAGTGGCGAAGGTCGGGTTGTCATCCACCAGCAGAAAATGCTGCATCATCGGGCCTCTGATTGGTTCTTTTGTCCGCTGCCGTCCCCCCTGCCCGGGCACCATCAGCCAGTTGCAGCGGGAGCCTGATCCGGGCATAGACGCCCCCATGGGGATGATTGCGCAGGGTCAGGCTACCGTGCAGGCGGGAAAAGGTCGCGTGCGCCAGCCAGACCCCCATGCCCAGGCCGGCCGGTTTGGCCGAATCCTGTTGATTCAGCCCGGCCTGATTGAGCTGCTCGTCACTCAGGTGCCCCTGGCGATTATGGATGCCGATATCCAGCAGGCAGTCGTCCACCACCGAGGTATAGAGCTCCACCCGGTTTTCACCCGCGTCGGCGGCATTATCCAGAATATTGAGCAGGGCGGCCCAGAACAGCTCGTCCAGCCATACTCGATAGTCGCGACTCAGGCCCTCGTCATACCAGTGATACTGCACATCGGGGCGCAGATTGGCCCAGCGATCCAGGTAACGGCGCAGGCGGTGAAACAGCATGACCGGTTCGGCGCCGGACTCCGCCTTGTGCCTGAGCTGCCACAGCACCTCCCGGCACAGCAGCAACTGCTGGTCCAGGGTGCGCAGGTGCGCTCGCCCCGCCTCGGACAGCCCCGGCTCGCAACCCAGCTCCTCGGCGAGCAGAAACAGGTTGTTGAGCGGTGTCGACAGTTGATGGGCGACCGAGGCGGACTCCATCCCCAGCAGCAAGAATCGTTCCTGCTCCTGCTGTTTCTGGTAGGCATCCTGCAGTTGCCGCTCCTTACGGGCCAGCTGGCGGATAAGCCAGGACACCGAAGCCGTGATCAGCAGCGCGGACAGGCTGAAGGTCAGCCACATGCCGAGCAGATGCAGATTGAGCAGCGGTAGCCCCGGGTCGCCATGGGGCCCATGCGCGCCGGCCGCCGCCAATGGCCGATACCAGTAGAACAGCAACAGATAGCCGGTCATGGCGGCACCGACACTCAGCCAGGCGAAGCGCGCCGAGCAGGTCAGGGCGGCAATCAGTACGGGAAACAGGTAGAGCGATGCCACCGGGTTCATGGCGCCGCCGCTGAACGCCACCACCAGGGTCAGCGCCACGATATCGGCCAGCAGGCCGGCTTCCTTCAATCCTTGCCGGCGCGGGCAACGCCGGCCGAGCCAGACCCCGAGTATATTGACCAGCCCCAGCCCCAGCAATACCAGCCATAATTCGCGGCCCAGCACCGGCAACAGCAGCCGGTCGGCAAGCAACAAGGATCCGGACAGGGCCAGGAAAAACAGCCAGCGCACCGCCAGCACAAACGGCAGGGTGCTGAAGGCCCGCCAGGGAAGGGGCGGCTCCGAGCCGGGTTCGCGCCTCATCGATCTCTCCCAAATCCCTTACTGTGGCATATCGTGCGATGCCGGCCCTTGACAGCCGTCAAGTCACCGCCTGCGACAATATGCCGCATTGTACCCACCGGCCGATGAAAATAGAGTCTGCCGCCATTGCAGCAGCGAAAGGTTGCGACCTTTCTGTCGCCAACCAGCAAGAGGCTAACGGCAGCGCCCATGAAACACCATTATCTTTTCTCCCTGAGCCTCCCCCTGCTCACCCTGAACGGCGCCCACGGGCAGCCTTACCAGGATGAACCACCGTCGAGCAGCGTCGCCACCAGCATTATCGTGACCGCCTCACCCCTGAACGGCCCCAACCGGATCAGCCTGGATCCCAAGTCACCGGTGCAGCCGATTCCGGCTGCCGACGGCGCCGGCCTGCTCAAGACCGTGCCCAACATGAGCATCACCCGTAAGGGGGGAATGTCGGGAGACCCACTGTTTCGGGGGCTAGGCGGGTCCAGGCTGAGCATTACCAGCGACAACGGCTATGTGCTCGGCGGCTGCGGCGGACGCATGGATCCGCCCACCGCCTATCTGTTTCCAAAATCCTTCGACGAGGTGGTGATCACCAAGGGGCCGCAGACCGTGACCCAGGGGCCCGGCCTGGTCGCCGGCTCGGTTCAGTTTCTGCGCCACCCCCGTTATTACGGCGAGGGGAAATTCAGCCTGGACGGCAGCCTCACCACCGGCAGCGCCGACCGCGTCGATGCATTCGGCGCCATCGACCTTGGCAACCGGCATGGCTATGCCCGGCTCAATGCCAACCACAACCAGGCCGGCGATTACCGGGACGGCGCCGGTAACCGGGTCCATTCGGCCTATGACAAAGACAGCCAGAGCCTGCAACTGGGCCTGACTCCGGACGAACTCAGCCTGCTGGAGCTGTCTTACGACCGCAGCCGGGGCGAGGCCGCCTATGCCGACCGGGCGATGGACGGCAGCCGGTTCGACCGGGACGCCTGGGGTATCAGGCTGGAGCGTCAGGCGATACGCCCCTGGCTGGGCAAGCTGCAACTGCAATATGGCCGCAGCTTGGTCGATCATGTGATGGACAACTATAGCCTGCGTCCGGTCAGCGGCATGTACAGGGCCATGAACCCGGAACGCGCCACCGACACCGCCCGGCTGATGGCCGAGTTCAACCTGGGCCGCCACCAGACCCAAGTAGGAATGGACTGGATGCAGGATGAGCACCGGTCGCGCATGGGAATGGGACTGACCCAGGCCGCGGCCGACGGCTACCGCAACAAGGCTTACCAGAACAACCAGACGTTCGAAAACCGGGGCCTCTTCGTGGAGGACGACTGGCAACTGAACGAAAGACAGCTGTTGATCAGCGGCCTGCGCCTCGATCACACCCGGGCCCGTTTCGAGCAGCTCGCCGCCGGCAACCCGCTCAAACAGCAGGATTACCGGCTGCACGCCGGCTTCGTGCGCCTCGAACACCGGCAGCAGGCCTGGACCTGGTACGCCGGCTACGGCCAGGCCGAGCGGGCGCCGGACTTCTGGGAACGCAACCGCAACAGCCATCTGGCCACGGAGACCAACCACCAGCTGGATATCGGCACGCTGTACCGCCGGGGCGGGCTGAGCGGCTCCCTGTCGCTGTTTGCCGGCTATGTGGACGACTTCATCCTGGTCGACAACCTGGGTCCCGCCAAGGCCCGCAATGTGGACGCCCGCCGCTTTGGGGGCGAGGCGGAGATCAGCTGGCAGTTCGGCACCGACTGGTCAATTAACTCCAGCCTGGCTTACACCCATGGCCAGAATCACAGCGAGGGTATCCCCCTCGGCCAGACTCCGCCGCTCGAGTTCAACACCAGCCTGGGCTTCGACAACGGAGACTACGAGCTGGCCCTGCTGATGCGCAACGTGGCCGGCCAGCACCGCTTTGCCGAGGGCCAGGGCAATATCGTCGGCCAGGATCTGGGCCCTTCTTCCGGCTTTACCCTATTCTCGGTCAATGGCGGCTGGCGGCTCAACGCCCGGCTGAAACTGGCGGCCGGTATCGACAACCTGTTCGACAAGGATTACAGCGAGTTCATCAACAAGCAGGAAACCTACTTCGCCGGGGCCAACCCGCAGACCGGCCGGATTTCGGAGCCGGGCCGCCAGTGGTGGGCCGAGCTGCAGCTGAGTTTCTGACAAAAAAAAGCAGGGATGGCGCCGTGACGCCATCCCTGTTGAAGGTATCGGCCATCGATGGCCGAAAGGGCACTTCTTGTTGTGGGCAAGCTGCGGGGAGTCCGGCCCCCCGCTGTTATCAATTGACGTTGGTACTCTCGAAAATCTTGTCCGCCGAGGCGGCGACGAAACCGGTATAGAGCCGGCCGTCCGGCCTGGCATAGCGCAGGGCGAACTCGTAGAAGCAGCTCGGCAGCTCGGCCTTGCCGTCGCTGAACTCGACGATGGCGGTGTCGGCCATGGTGGAGGACTGCTCCAGCAGCACCTCGGGCGAACCCTTGATTTCACCACCGGAGGCATTGAGCCGGAAACCCGCCTGCTTGAGCGCACTGTTCACCGCTTCCAGGCTGTCGAAACCGTCCAGCTCGTTGACACTGACGGTGAAGTGATTGGCGCGGAAACCATAGGCGGCCAGCCAGGCCGCATACTCGCTCTCTTCCAGCAGGGTCTTGTAGTCTGCATAAGAAACCTTCCAGGGCGCGCCGGAATAGAGGAAGTGGGTCTGTCCGGGCAACTGCTCGTCCACCTGTTCGATCAGGCCCGCGACGATGCGCTGCAGCCCCGGAGAACACTGCTCCAGCAGCAGCTCGCTGATAAACACCTTGGGCGCGGTGGCGTCGGTGGGGTGTTCGAAGTGCTTGGCGTAGAGTTTCTTGGCCTCGAAGTGGTATTCGCCCTTCTCCTCGTAGCCCAGAGCCAGCACATGGGCTGCCAGCTTGTCCAGGCCCAGCCTGGGGTGGCGGAAAGTACGGAAAGCCACGTGATCGTTGATGATGGCCTTGCCACCGCCCAGCAGCTGGTGGATCTCCAGGGCGCTGGGGGTCACCGTCAGATAGTCCTGCCACAGGGCGCCGAACAGTTCATTAACCGAAGTGTGCATGCTCTTTTTCCTTATTGTGGGGTCATCCCTATTTCACACAATCTGGCCGGCCGAGTATCTCGCCCGGCCGTTCAGTACCTTATTGCCGACCGGCAGAGAGCGCCGGCCGACCTTGTCTCCTCCCCCACCCCGGCCAGGGCCGGGGCCTTCAATATGTGAGCGTTAAAACTGCAGCCCCGGCGACAGGCTGGCCGGCATGGTCACCCTGTCATCTTCCACCGACGCCACCGGATAGGCGCAGTAGTCCGCCGCATAGTAGGCACTGGCCCTGTGGTTGCCGCTCTCGCCGATACCGCCGAAAGGCGCGGCGCTGGAAGCGCCGGTGATCGGCTTGTTCCAGTTGACGATACCGGCCCGGATGCGACGGAAGAAGTAGTCCCAGTCTTCCTGTTTGTCGGACAGCAGCCCGGCCGAGAGTCCGTAGCGGGTGTTGTTGGCAATGACCAGCGCTTCGGGCAGCTCATGGTAGCGGATCACCTGCAACAGCGGACCGAAGTATTCCTCATCCGGCAGCTCACCAATGGCGGTGACGTCGATGATACCCGGCGACACCAGGCCGGTGCCGGCCTGCAGGTGCTTGAGCATCAGCAGCGACTCGCCGCCCAGGGCCAGCAGGTGGGCCTGGGCCGCCACCATGGACTTGGCCGCCTTCTCGGAGATCATCGAGCCCATGAAAGGCTGGGGATCCGCATCATACTGGCCGACCCGGATGGCCCTGGTCACCTCCACCAGCCGTGCCAGGATGCGATCGCCGGCCTCGCCCTTGGGCAGCAGCAGGCGGCGCGAGCAGGTACAGCGCTGGCCGGAGGTAATAAAGGCGGACTGCACTATGGTATGCACGGCGGCGTCCACGTCTTCCACCTGGGTCACCACCAGCGGGTTGTTGCCGCCCATCTCCAGGGCCAGGATCTTGCCCGGCTGGCCGGAGAACTGGCTGTGCAGCAGGTTGCCGGTGCGGGACGAACCGGTGAAAAACAGGCCGTCGATACCCGGATGGGCCGCCAGCGCCTTGCCGGTGGCTACCTCGCCCTGCACCAGGTTGAGCACCCCGGCGGGCAGGCCGGCCTGCTCCCACAGTTTGACCATCTCCTCGGCCACCATGGGGGTCAGCTCGGACGGCTTGAACACCACGGTGTTACCGGCGATCAGCGCCGGCACTATGTGGCCGTTGGGCAGGTGGCCGGGGAAGTTGTAGGGTCCGAACACCGCCACCACGCCGTGGGGCTTGTGACGCACGAAGGCACGGGCACCGGGCATGGGATTTTCCACCGTGCCGGTACGCTCGAAATAGGCCTTCTCGGAGATGCCGACCTTGCCGACCATGGCCGCCACTTCGGTCAGGGTTTCCCACCGGGGCTTGCCGGTCTCCCGGGCGATGAGCTGCGCCAGGCTTTCCTTGTGCTCGTTGAGCTGTTCGGCATAGCGCCTGGCGATGGCCAGCCGCTCTTCGACCGGTCGCTCGGCCCAGGCCACGGACGCTTCGCGGGCGGCGGCGATGGCCACATCCACCTGTTCGGGGCTGGCGGCCGCGCCGCGCCAGATTTCTTCATTCCTGGCCGGATCCAGGGAGACGAACACCTCGCCCTCGCCCGCCAGCCATTGACCATTGATATATTGCACTGCTTGAGTCATCGCCTTACATCTCCACTACCCGGACGCTGTCGCCGTCTTCCACCTTGAGCAGGCGGGCAACCTCTGGGGTCATCACCGCCTGGGCTTTTTCTTCATTGACCGCCATGTCACCGATCAGGGCCCGGAAAGCGTCGAACCGGGTGTTGCTGATCAGATACTTGCCGGCATGTACCGGATGGCCAACCTGCACCGTCAGCCGGCGGCTGTTGCGCACGGTGCGGATCTGCTTGAGGTCGCACTCCACGCTGGGGCCGGCGTCGAAGATGTCGACATAGCCGCGCCAGGAGAAGCCTTCTTCCTCCAGCAGACGCAGGGCCGGCCGGGTCTTGTCGTGGGTCTTGCCGATCACCGCCCTCGCCTCTTTCGACAACAGATTGACGTAGATCGGGTACTTGGGCATCAGATCGGCGATAAAACCTTTGTGACCGATACCGGTAAGATAATCGACCGTGGGGAAGTCCATGGAGAAAAAGTGCTCCTGCAGCCAGCTCCAGAAGGGGCTGTTACCGCCGTCGTCGGAGACACCGCGCATTTCGGCCAGGATACGATGGTCGAACAGCTCGGAAAACTCGGCCAGGAACAGGAAACGGCACTTGGACAACAGCCGGCTGTTCATCCCTTCCCGCGCCTGCTCGCGCAGGAACAGGGTGCACAACTCACTGACCCCGGTGTAGTCGTTGGTCAGGGTCAGGGTTTCCACCACGTTGTAGATGCCCAGCTTGCGCGAGCTGTGTACCTGCTTGCCCAGCAAGTAGGTATAAAAGGGTGAAGACAGGCCGACGGCCGCATCCAGGGCGGTGGTGCCCAGCACCTCGCCGGTGTCGCTGTCTTCCGCCACAAAGAAATACAGGCATTCTCCCTTGCCCGCCGGCCGGCAGGAAAACGAAGAGATGGAATGATCAATCTTGTTTTGCAACAACTCGTCATTGACCGGCAGCGAGGTAAACCCATGGCCGGACTCGATGGCGATCTGCTTGAGGGTGGGAAAATCTCTCTGCTCGATGGGGCGAATCACCAACATGCAGAACTCCTTATTACGCTATTGGCGACCAGAGCGAGGCAACCCTGCCCCGCTCTTAATACCTGTCGCCGGAATGTATTTAGCCGTTCACAACCCGGGCCACGGCACGCTCGAAGCGGGCCAGCCCTTCGGCCACCTCTTCCTTGGTGATCACCAGGGAAGGGGCGAAACGAACCACATTGGCGCCGGCGATCAGCACCATCAGCTGTTCTTCCATCGCCGCCAGCAGGAAGTCGCGGGCACGGCCCTGATACTGCTCGTTCATCACGCAGCCGAGCAGCAGGCCCTTGCCGCGGATCTGCCCGAAGCAGCCGTACTTGGCATTGATGGCTTCCAGCCCTTCCCGGTACCAGGTTTCCCGTTCTTTCACGCCGTTCAGTACCGCCGGATCCTTGACGGTGTCGAAGGCCGCCTCGGCCACCGCACAGGCCAGGGGGTTACCGCCGTAGGTAGAGCCGTGGGTGCCAACCTTGAGGGCTGCCGCAATCCTGGTGGTGGTGAGCATGGCGCCGATGGGGAAACCGCCACCCAGGGCCTTGGCGCTGGTGAGGATATCGGGCGTTACGCCCAGATCCATGTAGGCATAGAGGGCGCCGGTACGACCCACACCGGTCTGCACTTCGTCGAACACCAGTAGCGCATTGTGCTGGTCGCACAGCTCGCGTACCGCCTGCACGAAGGCCGGCTCGGGGCTGATAATGCCGCCTTCCCCTTGCAGCGGCTCCATCACCACGGCACAGGTGCGATCGGAAATCAGCGCCTTGAGCGCGGCCAGATCGTTGTAGGGCACATGGTCGACGTCGGCCGGCTTGGGACCGAAACCGTCGGAATAGGCGGCCTGGCCCCCGACGGTGACGGTAAAGAAGGTACGACCGTGGAACCCCTGGGTGAAGGCGATGATTTGGGTTTTTTCCGGACCAAAGTTATCGATGGCGTAACGACGGGCCAGCTTGAGGGCCGCTTCGTTGGCCTCGGCGCCGGAGTTGCAGAAATACACCTTCTCGGCGAAGGTGGCGTCCACCAGTTTCTTGGCCAGGCGCAGGGCCGGCTCGTTGGTCATCACGTTGCTCAGGTGCCAGAGTTTTTCACCCTGCTCCTTCAGTGCGGAGACCAGTGCCGGATGGCAATGGCCCAGACAGTTGACCGCAATACCGCCGGCAAAATCGATGTATTCCCGGCCCTGCTGATCCCATAGCCGGGCGCCCTGGCCCCGAACCGGGATCACCTGGGCGGGGGCATAGTTGGGGACCATGACCTGGTCGAATAATTCGCGGGTGACTGCCATATCAGACATGCTTATCTCCTCCAGATACCGCAGCTTGCTCTGCGACAAAAGTTAAATCCATGTAAACACGCGAGCATTATTGCAAAACACTGGTGACTTGTCTCTATACATACCAAATATTTTAGTCATTTATTCGGTAACAATAAAAAATATAGTCATTTATATTGCATAAGCTCGCATCAAAACCGCCGGCCCCGGCTGCGACCAGCACCCGGGATGCATAAAAGGGCAACCGAAAAATTTTTCAGCGGCCTGCCCGGCAGACGGAAACCGCATTATTCCCGGGATAAGGGCCGCTGACGAACGAAAAACACTGATAGCCCCGATAAGTAAAACTAATAGTAGAAGCCGACAGCAGGATTTCTAATGGGCCGCAGACGGCACCAGGAAAGGACTCAAATAAGTTCGATGAAGTTCTGCAGCAGGCGATGGCCGCCTTCGGTAAGGATGCTCTCGGGATGGAACTGTACGCTGTGCAGGGGCAGGCGGCGATGCCGCATGCCCATGATCTCGTCCCGCCCGCCCGCGGCGGTTTCGGTCCAGGCAGTCAGTTCGAAACAGTCCGGCAGGCTGGCGGTATCCACCACCAGGGAGTGGTAACGGGTGACGGTAAGCGGATCCGGCAGCCCCTTGAACACCCCACGGCCGATATGGCGGATGGCCGAGGTCTTGCCGTGCATCACCTGGCGGGCGCGTACCACCCGCCCGCCGAAAGCCTGGGCGATGGCCTGGTGCCCCAGGCAGACGCCGAGGATGGGCATGACGCCGGCAAACCGGGTGATGGCCGCCAGCGACACCCCCGCCTCGTTCGGCGTGCAGGGCCCGGGCGAGATCACCAGCCCCCGCGGCGCCAGCGCGGCGATCTCGTCCAGGGCGATCTCGTCGTTGCGGCGCACCACCACCTCCTGCCCCAGCTCACCGAAGTACTGCACCAGGTTCCAGGTAAAGGAGTCGTAGTTGTCGATCATCAACAGCATATTTAACTTATCTATTTGATTTAAAATAATAAAAATGGTCAATCATTGCCTTGCCGGCCGCAATTTCATTTGACACCCAAACCCGGGACCGCAACGGCATGCACGAGAAAACCGTATTCTCGCATCTATCCACCCGCTGTCCAACCTCACCCGGTTCCTGCTTTAACAAATGCGCCTGAAGCACCCTATGGTTTGAAACCGGGACAGCGCCTGCCGGCAGCATTTCGTTCAAAAATACACCATTTGGGCGTTTTGCACGGCCTTTATGCCTTTTTGCAATTGCCCCATTCCCACCCAGTGTCCAGAATGGTTTCTGTATGGAAACCGTGGTGGCAGGGAAGGATGGCCTGGAACATCAGGGCGGTAGCGTGGCCGTACCGCCACAATCCGAGCTTTTGACGGATCCGCTCAATAAAACCGAGCGGCTCCATACGACCACAAATACTGTGTTTATATGGCTCTGTTCTCATTGGCTGTTGGTCCAGGGCAAGATCATGAAAAAGCCTTATCTGACAAGGCTTTCGGCGGGTTTTAAATTTAAACACTAACAGCCACCTTGTACAGCGGAGCGCACATTTTTTGAAGAAAAATCTCGATTGGGAAGGATCGCTTTGACGATCAATATCAGCTGTGATCATATGCTGTCTTTTCAACGACAGATGATCGCCATGAACGGACTCGGCCTCTTGCAGCACCTCTCCATCATCAGTGACCCACGCCAGCAATGGAAGGTGGAGCACAAGCTCTCGGACATCCTTTTCCTCACCATCGTGGCCGTCATTGGCGGCGCCGAAGGGTGGGAGGAAATCGAGGATTTCGGTGTCGATCACCTCGACTGGCTGCGCCAGTATGGCGACTTCGAGAACGGGGTTTCGGTGCACGATACCATCGCCCGGGTGATGGGCATGCTTTCGGCCACGCAGTTGCGAAAGAGCTTTGCCGCCTGGATGAAAGAGTGTCACGTGGCCACCGCAGGCGAAGTGATTACCATCGACGGCAAAACCCTGCGGCGCAGTTACGACAAGGGCCGCCGGTAAGGCACCATCCACATGGTGTCGGCGTTCAGCGCCGCCAATCAGGTGGTGCTATGCCAGGTCAAAACCGATGCAAAGTCCAATGAGATCACCGCCATTCCGGAGCTGTTGGAGCTGCTCAGTATCAGGGGTTGTCTGGTGACCATCGATGCCATGGGCTGCCAGCGGGCCATCGCCCAGAAGGTGCTCAACAAAGGTGCGGACTACCTGCTGGCGGTGAAAGGCAACCAACCCAAGCTGGAGGAAACCTTCAATAATTACTTCCGGATGGAGATGTTTCAGCATCCCGATAGTGACAGCTACAGCACGCAGGAAAGTGGCCATGGCCGCAAGGAAACCCGGCTGAGCCTGGCGGTGGATGATCTCTCTATCCTGGGAGACTTGGTGTTTGAATGGCCGGGGCTGAAAACCTTAGGGATAGTGGCGGCCATACGGGAAGTGGGCGGCGAACCGGCCAAGGACATCAAGGTGCGCTATTACATCAGCTCAGCCACGCTGTCGGCCAAGGAGCTGCTGGAAGCGACCCGTTCCCACTGGTCGATAGAATCCCAGCTGCACTGGCAGCTTGACGTGGGCATGCGTGAAGACGACTGCCGCATCCGCCGTGAGCAGGCCGGCGAGAATATGGCCACCATCCGGCATATCGCCTTTAATGCGTTGAAGGCAGACACCAGCTTCAAGGCCGGGATGAAGCGCAAACAAAAGCGGGCCAGCCGAAACAACGCCTACCTGTCGCAAGTCTTGGCAGGACCGGGGGTTTCGTAATATTGCCCTGTTGGCGTTTGCCGCCATCCAGTTTGTCGATCTCCACCCGCCGTACCGGAGACGGCCGATAGCGACCGGTTTCCAGTTCGGTGACCACGCTTTTCCAGTGACCGGATTTGGCCCAGGCGGGGAACGCCTCGATGGTCATGCCATCGATACCCGGCGCCCCCTTGTTGGCTCGAACGCGGATCCAAGCAGCTTGCAGGTTTGCCCGCGGCAAAACGTGTTCGAACAGATCGTGGCTAAAGGCTGGCTTCGGGTCATGACGCTGAGTCACGTCATTGCCGGGCGGCATTCGTGTATTCAAGTCTGACAAGGCTCCTCCTTTGTTCCAGGTGTTCAGGCTTTCACCCTGTCCCGGCCATTACGCCGGGCCTTTGGCTACTATGCCGTCTGCTGATTTCTGCTTAATCACCCGACGGGTTACCCCGCAGGGCGCTATCGGTGGTCATCGGTTTTGCTCGTACAGGTTGATGGGGCCTGCACGCCGGGCCTGTTGAAACCAGTGGCCAGACTGGGTGGGTGACCGATCGCGGGTTAAGCAGATCTCCCCCCTCTTTGTTTCAAGAGCAGGACATGGACCTTCGCTGCACAACCGCCACATTTACTTTGCTCCTGAACCAGCGGACTTCGTCTTCTTGTGCAGACTCCCAGAGCTAAGCCTCGTATGTGATTTCTGTTCGTCGGCTCGCAGCTTTGCGCTCGGGCTTGCTTCAGACCCCACCTTGCGGCGAAGCCCTTGCCTTCGGCTAGTAGTTATCGTTCAATGGACGAAAGTGAAGGAAATCAACCACTCACAGGGAACAGTATGATCAGCACAGCTCTCCATCGACGTTGGTTCTCCTACAGGGGACTTTCACCCCATCAGTTCATGCCCATGCCGGGCGTACACAAGGCCAATCAGCATCGCGCACTTTGTGCGCTGGACCTCGCTATGCTCGGCCGCTGTTGGCAGCGTTATACGGCATGTGTTCATCGGCAAGTGTATTGCCTTAAAAAGCATATCAAAAAATAGAAGGAAAAATTAAATCGATGGTAGGCGCTGGCAAACAACTTAGTAATCCATTTTCTACTGGCAGTGGTGGTTCAAGGTTTGAAGCCAATATCCAAGCCACGTTTGTCACGTTAATGCTAAGTGGAGGCTATGCTCCATGCTTACCCTCTTGGCCAATTGTAGAGATTAAGCTACAAGGTGCGGTTGCCGGATATGGTACCGATGACCTGATTGTTTTTGTTGAGAATCCAGCAACCAATGAACGCCGCCGATTACTCGGCCAAGTTAAAAACTCTATTGCGATTACCGCTAAAAGTAAGCTTTTTGCCGAGGTTGTCCAGGCTGCTTGGAAGGATTTTAACAATACGGATGTTTTTACTAAAGGAAAAGATATCATCGCATTAATCACAGGGCCTATTAATGCAACGGATACCGATGGAGTAAATGGTCTATTGGAACAGGCTCGCCACACCCGTGATGCTGACGAATTTATCACTCAGGTTGCCCGTGCGAATTTCTGCTCGGATACAGTTAGAACTAAGCTTGAAGCTTTCAAGATACAACTAAAGGCCGCTAATGGTGGTCATGATGTTGATAACACTGACTTATATGAATTTCTGAAACACTTCCACCTTCTTGGCTACGATCTGGCTAAGAAGGGAAGTGTCATGTCGTCGCTATTACAGTCGCACATTTCCCAATTTAACAAAGATCTTCCAGATAAAATTTGGTATCAGATCCTTAGCGAAGTACAAGACTTCAATCAGTATGCCGGGACAATCACAGTCGAAACACTATCTGAGGATCTGGTCGAGCATTTTAAAGAACCTGAGATTACCCATATCCCGGAGGGTTTGACCAGGGAAGTAGCTGTTGGTGAAGCTGAAGTAACAGATAAACCTATCGGTACTGACTGGAATCAGCATGCGTCAGCTTCAAAGTTGGCTCTAGCAATGCTACTTGGTAGTTGGAATGAGTCCAATGAGGCAGATCTTGAAGTGGTCAGTCAGGTGGTTGGTGAGAAGTATAGTGACTGGATAACTGACCTGAGGGAAACGCTGCAGGTTCACGATACCCCTTTAACCTACAAAAATGGTCTTTGGAGCTTCAAGGAGCGCTTGCAATCATGGCAAGACTTAGGCGGCAGACTTTTCGATGACCACTTGGATACTTTAAAAGCCGTTGCATTAGAGGTCCTTCGTGTCAACGATCCGTCGTTTGATTTGCCGGGCGATGAGCGGTACGCAGCTGCCATTCATGGTAAGGTGCTCCCACACTCAGGCAATTTACGTGCGGGGTTAACCGAAACACTGGCACTAGTTGGTAGCCAGCATGCATCATTATCAAATTGCAGCCTAGGTAAGGCTGACAGTATCGCGGCATTATCAATCCGTGAACTTTTTGAGAATAGTGACTGGCTGCGTTGGGGGAGCCTCAACAGCTTACTTCCTACTCTTTCTGAAGCTCATCCAGGTGAATTTCTTTCTGCTGTAGAAAATGCTATAGCCGCCTCTCACTCTCCATTTGATACGTTATTTGAGCAAGAAGATACTGGCGTTTTTGGTAGAAGCTATATAACTGGTTTGCTATGGGCACTTGAAGGCATTGCTTGGGATGATGTGCACTTGAGTCGGTCTACGGTTGTTTTGGCGGAGATAGCGTCACATGATCCAGGAGGCAATTGGGCAAATAGGCCAGGAAATTCCTTAACGGATATTTTCCTACCATGGATGCCCCATACGTTGGCTTCAATTGAGAAGCGGCAGGCCGCTTTGAAAACAATATGTGCCGAACAGCCAGAAGTTGCATGGAAGCTGCTTGAAAGTTTATTGCCTAACCAGCACTCCACAACGTCGGGAACTCACAAGCCTGTTTGGAGAAAAATAGTTCCTGAAGATTGGGAAAAAGGGGTTACAAACGGTGAGTATTGGGAGCAATCTCGATTCTGTGCCGAGCTTATAGTGGAGCAAGCTGACTTTGATACAGCAAAGCTCGCATCACTCGCGGAAAACTATGACCACCTGCCATCACCCGCATCGGAAGCGTTGAGACGCAAACTATTGTCGGACCATTGTTTAAGCTTACCGGAACAGGAACGGCTGCCTATCTGGAGCAAATTGTGCAAGTTAATTGCACGTCATCGTCGTTTCCCTGAGGCCGAATGGTCACTCGGGGACGAATCTCTTGTACCACTGGAGGAGCTTGCCGATAAGCTGGCTCCAAATACTCCAAGCTTATTACACAGGAGGTTATTCTCTGACTCAGATTCCTACCTCTACGAAGGTGATGGTGATTGGCGGGAAGAGCAGAAGAAACTATTCCAGGTTCGTAAGGCTGCCATAGAAGATATTTTAACTGAAGGCGGTATCGATAAAGCGCTAGAGTTTTCGTCAGAGGTGAAAAATTCCCACCTAGTCGGAGAAGTGCTCGCAGGTTTTGACAGGCTAGACTTTGATGCAGAGCTATTGCCTGGCTTACTCGATATGACAGAGCAAAAGAGCTGGTCTCTAGTCGCCTCATATGCATGGCATCGTAGATATATGGGCGGCTGGCAATGGTTTGATGATATAGATAAGTCAGAGTGGAAACCAAAACAGATTTCCAATCTGCTCTGCGCTTTGCCTTTTGGTAAAGATGCATGGGATAGAGCCGCGCAGTTACTTGGCGAGAATGAATACGAATACTGGAGAAGTACAGGGGCTAACACTTACCAGACTGATGATGATACTGAGTATGCATTAGTAAAACTTCTCGAGCATGATAGACCAAATGCTGTCATTGATGGATTATCGAGAAACCTCTTTAATAAAAAGGATATTAACCCTGAACTTGCTTGTGAGGCATTGTTGGCGCTTGTGCAGTCAGAAGACCAAGCGGGAAGAATCGACAGTTATCATATAACGCAAATCATTAAGTCCCTTCAAGAGAATGATGACACAGACGAAGATAAGCTCTTTCAGGTTGAATGGGCATATGTTTCTTTGCTGGATCGACATTCTGAAGGTTCACCAGTGACCTTGGAAAACAGGTTGGCATCCACCCCTAGCTTTTTCTGTGAGCTGATTCAGCTGATATATCGTGCAGAGGGCGTTGAGTCTGATGCAGCAGAGTCAACTGAACAGAGTCGCAATATTGCCACCAACGCGTATCACCTGCTCTCCACATGGAGCACAGTTCCAGGCACTCAACCAGATGGGGAGTTTAACCCAAAAGCATTCTCAGAATGGTTAATGGCAATGGAAGAGATAGTTAAAGCTTCAGGGCATTATGATGTCGCACTAATTCAACTAGGCGATGTACTTATTCACTCTCCTGAAGGGCCGAACGGCCTATGGATACACCCCGTTATTGCAGAAGCAATGAATAATAGGGATCGATCCAGCTTACGGAACGGGTATAGCACTAGTGTTCGAAATTCTCGAGGTGCCCATACTATTGATCCTGAGGCTAAACCGGAAAAGGCTCTTGCAGAGAAGTACCGGGGGAAAGCAGAGGCCGTGGAGAATGCTGGATACCAGCGACTGGCCACCACTTTGCGTGATGTTGCTGACAGCTATGACCGAGATGCAGAAAGAATAATTTCCAATGGTGGGAGACCCTATTGAGAATACCGTATAACAAGCGCATGTTGTCGGACCTTTTTCGTTGCGCCTTCGGTTCCACTACAAATGGTCGCCTGCTGGCGGCGTTAGTTGCATGGAGACCTAATGTATTTTTTTAAGTATCAGAGCATTACTCCGTTATCTCTTTCGATGTTGAAACGAGGTGAGATATATTTTGCATCACCCAATGAACTTAACGACACACATGAATGCAAACCAAAGTTCGTTTTTGATGGGGCTGACGAAATATGGGCGAGACTTATTGATTACATTCTGGTTAATATATGCATAAATCTAAGAGTAAAACCTGAATCAACAATAGCAAAAAAAATTAATTCCATTAGGTAAAATAATTCACAAGAAAATAAAATCAAAAAGAAGATTAAAAAACATTGCACTACTTGATGCAAGAGAGCTCTTACGAAACACGATCATCGATGAAGTATGTTCTAGTTTAAGTGAAATAGAGCTAAGATATATCACTGAATCATTTGAGAACGTTTTTAATTCAAACCTACAAGATGATTTAACCGAGATTAAATATATTTCTGCCTTTTCAACAAATGCTACCAATCCAACCATGTGGGGACATTATGGAGCAGCAGAAAAGGGCTTTATAACTATTTATGAAACGCACAATAACATTATAAATTTAAGCTCAGACTTAAAAATACTAAATGGTGTACGACATAAAGAAAACAAAACATATGAAATAGGGTTATATAATGAGTGTAGTTTAGAGTTTAAAAAGGTAATTTATGCGCAGAACCCTGCCAAAGTTAATGCATTCCGAAGATTAATTCGTTACTTTAGATTTACAGAAGAAGAATCTCATTATGATGTTCCTGAATCATTAACTGGTGATACAAACTTACTAGAAGAAGATAATATTGGTCTCTTAAAATATTCTGATTGGCGGTATGAATCTGAATATCGACTAATATTCCCAACATATACCAACTTAGCTTCACCATTAAGAACACTGAAGGTTTCCCAAGACAACATTAAAGGGATTATTTTTGGCTCAAAGACTTCTAACAATGATAGAGAGAACATTGCGGCGGCCTGCCATCACCTTTTAGACTTAAATAAAAATAAAAAGGATTTTTTATTCTTTGAAATTAAATCAAACCCGAATAAGTACAAATTAGATATAGCTGCTGTTGGAAAGCTTAGAGAACATCTCCTTCCCAATCATTCATTGATTACTAAAATCAGTGAAATGAATGATGACAAGGCAAATATAGTTAAAAACTTAGCAAAAAGTCTTGATTAAAACAGCTAACAAAAAATTAATGTGGGACCAACGCGTGGCATTTTCGTTATGCGTTGATTCTTATGGTTTCAGTGTTATGCGGAATCTTGGTAGTAGCGTTGTCATCCCCTTAATCTGGCGTTATAGGAAGGACGGGCATTTGAACCGATGAGTTATTGGAAAATTGTATGGGACGCTTATCATGCTGAAGCTACGCGCCTGAAAATTTTTTTGGGAATATGGGCTTCAACGTCATTATGGGAAAGGTTCTACACCATCGCCTTATTGGTAATTTTTCTCTTTTCGCTGGTCTTATTTTTCTTCCTACAAGGTTGGCTGCTTGTTCCGGTTTTGCTTGCTGAAGTCGCTCTGATTGTGAAGTTCACATCCCTGAATGAGCGAATGGTGTACGCGGAGTTTGGCGATCAGGAAGAAAAACAACCTCTAAAATCCCATAACTATCAGGATACTCGATATCTGATGTTCAAGAAAAAGCTAAAAAAGTCCTTTATTGGTGAGTCAACCGTGAGGGGATGTTTCGAGCTCTTAGACTCGCAGATAGATATTGTTTCCACAGAGTCTGCGGCCACGAAAAAAATTGTTACCTTCTCTTTGGGTTTGCTTGCCGGTTTGATTGGATCGGTCTGGAGTAGGATGGAGTATGCGGAGCTTGCTCTCGTTGCTGCTGCAATCATTTCTTTCATGTTGTTGATAGTTGTAGTCGCTTCAGGTTTTCCGTCGAAACTAGAGAAACTGAAGGAGCTGAGATACTTCATGCTGCTTTACTGCCATGAGGCCTCTATAACCAACCGCGCAAGACGGACGGCTTTCAGCCGCCGCTTCGCTCCGCGTTAGGCAACCGAGTTACCCACGAACAGTAGACACCTTCTATTTTTCAACAACAATACACCACCATTAGGAGTGAAATCATGAAAGCAAGAATGCTTTTTGCCCTGGCTGCGGTAACAGCCGTACATTTCAATGTTCTTGCTAAGGATAGCCATTCTGGCGGAGTTCCCGAAGCATTGATTGAGCAGCAACGTTCAAACCTCGCGAAAAACACCGAAGGAAAAGGCTTTGGTCCTCAATCGCCACGCGATATTGATTCAGCCACTGGCAGCAACACTGTTGCATTCGGGACCGCGCCAGCTTACACCCAGATGAATCTTTGCAACATTCACTTTCATAAAAATGCGGAACACCGAGGCGGGGAATTCACGAAATACGCGGGCAGTGGTGATGGCCACGATTATCTCACTGGATTCACTTATTCTGGAAAACTGAGTAGTTCTGAGTTGGCACCGATTGATCAGGAGGTTTGCCCGAGTGAACATGGCAGCCTGCATCCTGGCGACACCATCGAGATTCACTACGTGCACTCATCTGCCCAAATTCTACCGGGTCCAACCTTAGGTGCATGCCTTAGCGAGGAAATCAAAAATCCTCAACTTCGCGTGGAAGCACAAGTATATGTTCTTGTGAATGACTCTGACGCACTGGATTTTGGTGAGCTAACAGCATACGGCGAGAAAGATGGCTTTCAGCAGGCACTAAACATTCCTGGAAACACAGGAAAACCTATTCAGTATCGTGGCTCTACAACTGGCCCAGGTTACAACGAACAGGGCTCTCCATTTCAGGTAACGTGGAGCGTTCGCCCTAAGGTCGCCAAGGTCAACATCGCAACGGTAGGCGAATGGTGCAAAGGCAATGTATTCAATGAAGATCATGCGCATGGTGTAAGAAATCTTATCAAAAACCCCAAGCTGCTATCACAAATTAAGTGAAAGGAACACGCAACGAGGAAGATAAATTGCTAACAAAGAGTTACAGTAGCCGTTGGATCTCAATAAGCTACGCTTATTTCGCTAGGCGTGCAAAGCCACATGAACATCTTGAGGAAATAGGTCTTGATCAATATTGAGCTGTTCAATTTGGCTGTTGCGGAAGTTCTAGGTGAGTGTTACGAGAATTTTCCGGAACGTATTAATTTAAAAGAGTCTGATATTGCATATAAGGTGCTGGAATACTATAGCGATGACATCTTAGAGAAGCACCCAGACTTTATGGATAAGCTCTTCGGTATTTCATCAGCAACGGTTGCATGGTTAGAACAAGCGGGTTTTATTTGGGTTGAAAGCCGTGACTTGAGGGACTTTTACAGGGTTACGTTATCAAGCAAAGGTCTAGAGCTGTTGAATTTAGTGCCCAATTCCATTACTAACAAGGAATCCATAGGTGCATCATTTATTAATGGTGCTAAATCCGTAGGCAAAGATGCTGTTTTGTCTGCCATTAAACTGGTGCTTTCTGAAGGTGCTAAATTGACAATAAAAGGTGGTATTTAATCAGGTAGCCGAGGATTCCTAATCCTCCCCCCCTACACACACCACTCCCTGCATGCTGTCCGCACAGGGCGTTTCACTTGGCATGGTGGAGCCTGCTCCTTCCATCGCGCAGCGCATATAACCCCCGGGCCTTCAGGCAGGCGTTGATCAGCGCTTCCTGTATCTTCCCGGTGTCGTTGATCCGCGCCATGGGCCTTTGCCGATGATGCCGCCCGGCCGGACTCGACCCCCGAACCGGGCCAGTTGAATTTCCCGCAGCCGGCTCAGGGTGCGGCGGAAGGGAAAAGCCAGGGCGCCGCCCTGGTAGAGCTCATCCGGCGGCACCTCGGCCTCCAGCCAGAGCGGTATGCCCCTGTCGTAGCACTCGTCCACCAGGGCGATAAAGCGGCGCGCGCCGTCGTCCTGGCGGGACAGGGGCGGCAGTTGACGCTCGCCGGCCTACCGTCGGAGCTGGGTAAACTCAGGCCTCGATGCCGTTGAAAGGGAGCGCCCCTGCGGGATCCATCCACTCCCTTCGGCCGGTAACATGGGGCAGAATGTATCGCCGATTTATCTCCAGTCGGCATAAGGGGCCAAAGGTTCCACCGGAAAATCCAGTTTGCCGCGCCAGGGGTTGAGGTGGTAGCGCAGATAAACGAAAGCGTTGCCGGGGGCATAGCCCGAGCTAACCTGCCAGCTCAGGCCACCGCCCAGTATCCAGTGATCCGTCAGCCGGTACTCTCCCTGCCCGGCAATGCGTCCCCCCGGGCCGCTGCTGCTGTCCGCCCCGCTTGCCCGGGCGGCGCCGGGAGCCGGTGCCAGGCCGCTGTTGGCGATCTGCTGCTCATGGCCCGGATAAAGGACATGGCCTTCGGAACGGGAATAGGACCAGCCCAGGGAGGCATCCAGCGTCACCGACCAGTCTTCGCCGCGGCGGGCATAACCCACGGGCAGACCGACGGATACATAGTTCTGCGGGCTGTAATAGCCGCCCTGACCCAGGGTGTTCTCGCTCAGATCCTTGTCGTAGCGCCAGTACATCAGGGAAGAGCCAAGCCGAAGCTGCTCATCAAGGTTATTGATCAGCCGGTAGTAATAGCCCCCCATGGCGCTGAACCTGAAGTTGTCCTCCACCCTTTTGCCATCGAGATAATGGGTTCCCAGGCTGGCCCAAATGCCATCGGCTCCGCCCTGATCGTGGCTCAATCCCAGGGTCAGGCCGGTGGCGGTCACGCCTCCCCAGCTCAGCCCGGTCACAGGGTCGACCGCCCCCGCATAGGACACCAGGGAGTTGCTCATGGGCCGGCGCGACAGGGTCAGGCGGTAGCCCAAAGGGCCCCAGCTGTCCCGATAGCTTCCCCCACCCAGCCAGTTGCCCACCTCAAAGCCCAGGGGGGAATGTCCCAGATCCCAGCTCCAGCGCTCGTCGTCCCAACCCATGGCCAACCCGGTACCCGAGGCGTCCATCTTGCCGAAGGTGCAGCCGTTCAGGGTGGCATTGCAGGCGCCAAACCTGTCTCTCGCCTCGGGTTTGCCGGCATCCAGCCAAACCTGCTCGGCCTGCAGCCAGACCCTCCCCTGCTCCCTGGGCACCTCCGCCCGCAACAGGGTGGTCTGAAGGCTCAGATCCGCCACACCGGAGGGATTGTTGTCGGTACGCCAGCCGGTATTGTGCTGCAATTGAACGCTGGGGTTTTGCCGCCGATAAAGATCGGCCGTTTCGGCCTTGAGGCTGGAGGCCAGCCAGTCGTCGTCCTCCCGGGAGCGGGTCGCCATGGTCAGGGCCGCATCATCCCGGGGGATAAGGTAACCGGGCGCCAGCAGATTGGCGGCGGCCAATCCCCGGGCATAGAGCGACAGCGCCTGCGCGGGATCCTCCTGCAGACGGGCCGCGTCCCGCAGCAGCAGGGAATCGGCCGGCGCGTCCGCTACCAGTTTATTCATCAGCATGGCGGCCCTGCCCCTGTCTCCCAGCTCAGCCAGCAGGTTGATATAACGACGGCGCTGGTTGATGCTGGCGTTGTCGGGCAACTCGATTGGCAGCCACAGCTTCGCGGCGGCCGGATTATCCAGCGCCACATAAGACTCTGCCAACCCCAGGCGGGCATCCGTATTGGTGGTCGGCTCGCTCTCCAGCTGTCGATAGTAGTCAATGGCCTCTTCGTAGGCACCGTCCTGCAGCCACCAGTCCGCCAGCAGCAATCTGTCCTCGAGGCTGCCGTCCTGGCTCAACAGGGCCCTGCCTGCTGCCACGTCGCCGCGTTCGCGCAATGCCAGGGCACTAGCCCGGCGCTGCTGTCCCTCCACCCGGGAGGCCAACTCTTCCATGGCCGGTGACCATTTCTCCCTCTCTATGGCCGCCAGGGTGGCCAGGCTCTCTTCGTCCCTGTCCTGGGCCGCCAGGTAAAGGCCGTGGGCATGTCGGGCCTCGGGGTTCTGGCCCTGCCGTCGGAGCAACTGCCGGAAGATGTCTTCCGCCTCCTTGGCCTGGCCGCGTTCCTGCAGCAGACCAGCCAGTTGATAACTGAGCCAGGGCCGATCCGGCCCCAGCTCTATCGCCTCGCGCAACAGCAAGGTGGCCTGCGCCCTGTCTTCCCTCGCCAGGGCGGCCCGGGCCTCCCTTTCCAGCCGCTCCAGCCGAAGGCTTGTCGCCAGGTCGGAAAACATCCGGCGGGATGCCGGCGACAATCCGGCCAGCACGGCCTCGGCCTGCTCCGGCGCTCTTTCCCGATAAAACCCGACCAGGGCATACACCAGCTTGCCGTTTTCCGGATCCCGTTGCCGGGCCCGGTTCAGCCAGCGCTCGGCCGCCACCTCGTCCCCTTCGGCCAACGCCACTTGGTACTGGCCAAGCAAGCCATCCACATCATTGGGCCGGATGTGTATCGCCTGGCGGTAGGCCTGTCGGGCCAGTTGGTGCTCTCCCCTTGCCAGGGCATCGTCTCCCCGCTGTAGCCACACCAGGCTTTGTCCATACACCCGCAAGTCCTGCCACTTGGAAATATAGGTCCCGTCCTGCTCCAGCCGCTCCGCCTCCGCCAGGGAGCGTACCGCTTGCGGATATTGCTTCAGCTGGATCAGCGCCTGGCCCAGGGCGCCGTGCAGGCCGGCGTCCTCCGGATAACGCCCCAGCGCCCGGCGCAGCAGGGCTTGCGCCCGTTGGTACTGCTGCGCCGCCACCAGGGCCTTGCCCTGTTCCCCGGCCCGCCAGGCGGGATCGGCCAGCAAGGTGCGTTGCTGCTGCCATTGCCGCTCGGCCCCCTGGTGGTAGCCGGTACCGTCATAACGCCTTAAAAAACGCTGCCATAAACGGGATGTTTCGTCCGACACCGGCAATTCCACCAGATAGTTGTACTCCAGCTCCGCCGCCCGGTTGGCCGCGTTCGGATTCCTCGCCAGATCGTCCAGCAGGGCCAGGGCCTCCTCGGGCCGTTCCTCCGCCAGCAGCAGGCGCGCCAGGGTCAGACGAATTTCGGGGTTGCCCGGATACTGTCGCTCCATCTGCCCCAGGCGCCGGATGGCGGGCAGCCTTTGCCCTTCAAGGCTCGCCAGGGTGCGCCAGTGCTCCAGCCCCAGGGTCAGACCGGGCGGCTGCTCACCCCACAGGTTGCGGTATAGCTCCATCGCCTGCTCCACCTGACCGCTGGCCGACAGCAGCCTGGCCTGTTGCAGTTGCTGGTGCCCCTCTTCGTCGTAAATGCGGAGCAGGGCCTGCGCCTGGCGCACGGCGGCCGGATCGGCCCCCTGTTTCAGCCAGCCCTGCAGCAGTGCCTGCGCCCGTCCCCGCTCCCCCCGCTCCAGGCTGAATTCGATACCGGTCAGGACCACTTCGGGATGATGGGGTGCCACCAGTTCAAGCCGGCCCAGGGCATCCTGAACTATGTCGTCCCGGTAAAGGGCTTGTCCCATGCGCAACTGCTCCAGCAACCACTCCTGTTGCTGCTCCGGGCTGTCGGGCCTGGCCAGGACGAGGCTGCCGTGCAGCAGCAGGCAAACCGAAAAAAACGGAACTATTCGCATGGTGTCAGCCAAGCCGGATGCAGCCGGCCCTCCTTGTCAAAACGGTAGCGTCCCTGATGCCAGCCAAGGCCGAACAGCAGCAGGGAGTTATTGTAATAAGCCTGTGGTTCGGGCGGCTGGGACCGCACCCGGTCCAACTGCTGCACCAGCAAGGGTTGCCAATCCGCTCGCGCCGCCAGCATGGGCAGCAGGGCGGCGGAAAAGCCGACAGGCCCTGTGCCGGTGACGGAGCCGTCCAGGCTGTTCACCCGCTCCGGCGGCAACCCGGTGACGCGTACCCACTCCGGCATGGGGGCGTAATGGGCCAGTAACTGCTCGTGCCCCGGGGTATCGAGAGCCAGCATGCCCAGCCACAAATAAACCCGGATCGCCTCGTAGCTGCCCTCGGCCTGGTCGGCGGGAATGCTCCAGCCGGTGCCAGGCCGCCACTCCAGCCAGTCCGCCGCCAGCCCTCGGGGGGCCGCCTCCAGCAACATACGGCGGGTGCTGTGGCTCACATCGGCCCACAGCCTGGATTCCGTTTCAAAACGGGCCAGCAGCTGCAGCGGCAGATAACTGGGGTTCAATCGCCAGCCATCGGCCGACTCGAACCCCTGGTTGCCCGGTAGCAACCCCAGACCGAGCCCGGCCATCGGCCTCAGGCTCTGGGCCGCCGAACGCCACAACAGTTCGCGCCCCAGCCGGCTGTACTCCGGCTCCTGCCACAGCCGCCCCGCCTCCAGCAGGTTGTAAGCGATCCAGAGATCCGAATCGCCGGCATTGTTGGCATCCAGCACCCGCCACCGTCCCTCGTCGTCCCGGCCCCACAGCCAGGCCGGCAGGCGGGCGGCGAGATCGCCCCCGGCCAGGTTGTCACTCGTCCAGTCCAGCAGTCGCGCAAAGGCCTCCCGGTCATTGGCCACCAGGGCAAAGAAGAGACCGTAGCTCTGGCCTTCCGAGGTGGTGATGCTGCGGGGTGAGGAATAATCGATGATTCTCCCATCCTCGCTCATCATGGCTACCTTGTATTGCTCCCAGGCCGGCCAGTCACAGCTCCATACCGGCCAGGCCAGAGCCAGCAGCCAGCAGACCAGGCACCTTGCGATGCTCATGCTCAGTTCTCCTGCACCCGCCTGTGGGCCGCCCAGCGCAGCGCCCGCCACAGCAGCACAGCCACCAACAGGGCGCTCAGAGCCGCCAGCACCGCCAGCAGGACCGGGTGGGCCGACAGCAGATACCACAGCTTGAGCCACCAGGGCAGATAGCCCACATAGTACTGGCTGCCCACCAGTTGAGCGTCCACGCCGCTTTCCCGGATAAGGGCGACCGCCCCCTGGATCTCGCCCAGCTTGCCGTTGTCGCTCAGGGTCTGGCGCAGCAGGCGGAAATCCTGCTCGTCCCGGGCCAGCAAGGCCACCAGGCTGCGCTGGCTGACGAAGGGGGACTCCACGCCGACAATGGCGGCCAGGGGCCCCTGCGCCTTCACCTCCACTCTGGCTTCGGCAGGAAAGGCCGCCTGCTCCAGGCGCGCCGGTGCCCGCATTTGGGCCGACTGCCGGGCGGGGGCCTGCAACAGCCAGTCACCGGGCTCGCGCAGCAGGGCGTTGAGCTCGGTTGTCTGCTCCAGACCTTCCGGCATGTCTCCGAACACCAGCAGATCCGCGTCCCGCTCCCTGGCCTCACGCCAGTCGTGACTCAGGCTCAGGTTTATGGCCGGATAGCCGGTCTGGGCGGCGATGCCTGCCAGGGTTTCCAGCATCAGGCCTATCTGCATGGCGCTCGGGGTGGCTGGCATCAGCACCAAGGTTTCGGACAGATCCGCCATCCGGCTGAAGGGAAATCCGCTGCGGGTAAAGGCAGCCAGATCCGGCATGGCGATAAAGTGGTAGTAACCGGAAAAATCGATGGTCGACTCTTCATCTATCAGGGCCCGGTTGTCCACCGCCAAAGTGGTCTGGCAACGATCCGGCTGGGCGCTGCCGAAGGTGGTGGCAAAACTGAAGTCGTACCTTATGGTGTTGCGCGCGCCAATCTTGAGGGAAGGCACCATCAACTTGTCCCTGGCGTTGGCGGTCTCGTGCGGGCTCACCGCAAGACGCAGGGTTTCCTGCCTGTTTTGCGGCCCCGAGATCAGGGGCAGGCCGGCAATGAATTCATCATTGATGCTGATGTTGAGCCGGGACTCGTCGTTGGCCGTCGGGGCCGTGTAGCGATAACGGGTGTGCAGGGGGATCCCCTGGTTGCGCCACACAAAGAGATCCGGCGGCAAGCGCACCTCCAGCTCTATGGGCCTGGGCATCAGGCCACGGGTCTGCAGTTGGCCCGGATAATCGATGAGCTCGGCAAAGCGCACCGGCCTGTCCGTCGGCGTCCAATTAGGGGCGTCGTAGGGCTTGCGCGACGCCAGGGACTGCACGTCACGGATTTCCGCCCGCTCTCCGCGCAGCAGCTTGCCGCCCAGGGCCAGGGCCCGTACCGCCAGGGCCAACTCATCCTCGTCCCGCCCCTGCACCAGCAACACTTTGCTGTAGGAGGCAGCCGGGTGATCGATCAGACGAACCTCCGGCCCCGCTACCGGCGGAAAACGCTCCATATCGTCCATAAAAGCCGGCCGCCGCTCATTGGTGGCCAGCACCAGGCTATGGCCCGGCTTTGCATCCGCCATGGAGGACGGTAGTCGGTCGAACAGCACCGGGAACTCGGCGCCGCGCCAGCCGGCCAGGCTGCCGAAGTAGGAAGCCAGCACGGCGGCGGCCTGCAAGGTTTGTTCATCCGGAGTCGAGGCCAGCACCATATGCAACCGCAGCGGATTCCGGTCCCGCTTATCGAAAAACGGCTGGGGAAAGAAGGCCAAATCATTGCGCAGGGTCAACGCCTGCTCCCGCAACTCTATGGTGCTGTCCCGGCCCAGGCTCAGCCACAGGGAGCTGTGCCCCGGATCTTCGCACACGTCGGTATAGTGTCCCACAAACTCGATGCGCACCTGGTTGAAGTCGGAGACAAGCTTGGGTGCCAGGGCGACCTGTTGCCGGGTACGCCGCCCCAGTTGCTCCGCTTCGATCACCACGGTGTCCATCAGCACGTCGTTGAGATAGATGCGCATGTGGGACAGACCCGGCAGCAGGGCCGGCGAAGGGGTGTAATCCAGCCGCAGGCTGGCTTCCTGGGCGATTCTGTCCCGCGGAAGCGTGAATTCCACCTGCTGGCTGTTATGCACCCCCAGCAGCAGCAGATCCTTGTTTTCACCCAGTTGGGCGAAACTGCGGGATTGCGGCCAGCTCGGCGGCGCCTCGGGGGCCGCCGGTTCATCGGTGGCATGCAGGGCGCCCGTCATCAACAGGGCAAGGCTTGCGATCAGAGAAGTTCGGATTCGGTTCATAAGGTCGTTAACCTTTGTTCATGGGAAGTAAATTGCCAGGCCTTTGGCCAGCGCGGCAGATAGGAGCCCAACCAGGCCAACAGCCGCAGCAAGGGATAAAACAGGTCACGCAGCCACAGGGGCAGAAAGCGATAGAGACAGGCATATCCCTTGCCCCCGACCCGCAGCACGTCCAGCAGGCTGTGCAGGGGACGTTCTTCCGCCTCCGGCTCTTCCCGCCAGTCCAACCAGGCATCTGCACGAGCGAAGGTACACTGCACAAAATCGATCTTCTGCCGATGGCTCAGCTCGCCGAAACGGATACCAACCACACCGTTTCGTTCCCGGCTGACCACGCCGGGAAACAGAAAATCCTGCCCTCCCCGGCTCAGCGACAGGGAAACCCGGGATCCCGGCACCAGGGGCAGGCTGGCGGGCAACTGGAGGGCAACCCCGCCTTCGGAATAGTCCAGCAGGGTGCCCCTGTAACCGTGGCCGTCGGCCAGCCTGAGGCCGGCGGGCAGCCTGAACTTCACCCTGTGGCTCTGCCGGACCTGGCGCGCCTCGGCGGCTATGGCCACGGCGGCACCGATGATCAACAGGTTGTAGATCACCCACAGGCTGGTGATGACCACTGTGCCCTGCTCGGTTTCGGGACCGGTGAAATAGCGCCAGACCGCAAACCCCAGCCCCAGAAAATTGAGCAGGGCCAGCACCAGGTAGGGACGGGCGATCCGCCAGTCGAACTGCTCCTGCTCCATCAACCCGCCCTTGGCGGTAACGTTGAAACTGCCCTTGGCGGGGTTGAGCAGGGCCACGGTGGTGGGCCGGGCGATATACCAGGCCAGCACGGTTTCGTACACCTCGCCCCAGAAGGTCTTGCGGTATTTCCCCTGCATGCGCGCCGCCGTCAGGCTGGAGTGCATCATGTGCGGCAGCACATAGAGCACCAATAGCGCCGCCGGCGCGTAGATGATGTAGGCATGCAGCAACAGGAACGCCAAGGGCGCCAGCAGGAACACCAGCCGGGGCAGGCCGGCCAGAAAGTGCAGCATGGCGTTGGCATAGCAGAGCCGCTGAAAGAGGCTCAGTCCCGGCCCCCGTAGGGGGTTGTCGATGCGGAAGATCTGCGCCATGCCCCGGGCCCAGCGGATGCGCTGCCCCACATGGGCCGACAGGCTCTCGGTAGCCAGCCCCGCCGCCTGGGGAATACGCATGTAGGCCGAGTTCCAGCCCTTGCGATGCAGCCGCAGGGCGGTGTGGGCATCCTCGGTCACGGTTTCCACCGCCACGCCGCCAATCTCTTCCAGGGCGCTGCGCCGCAGCAGGGCGCAGGAGCCGCAGAAGAAGGCGGCGTTCCACATGTCGTTGCCGTCCTGCACCAGGCCGTAGAACAGCTCTCCTTCGTTGGGAGCACGACGGAACAGCCCCAGGTTGCGCTCGACCGGGTCCGGGGACAGAAAATGGTGAGGCGTCTGCACCAGCGCCAGGCGAGGATCCCGCAGGAATCCGCCCACCGTCAGTTGCAGGAAAGTGCGTGCCGGCACGTGATCACAGTCGAAAATGGCCACCAGTTCGCCGCTGGTTTGGCCAAGCGCGTGATTGAGGTTGCCCGCCTTGGCATGGCGGTTGTCCGGCCTGATGATATAGCCCACCCCGACTTCCTCGGCGAAACGACGGAATTCCTCGCGCCGGCCATCGTCGAGCAGATGAACCTTCAGCTTGTCGGCGGGCCAGTCCATTCCCAGGGCGGCATAAACCGTGGTGCGCACCACGGCGAGCGGCTCGTTGTAGGTCGGTATCATCAGATCCACAGTGGGCCAGAGCCGGGTATCCTCCGGCAGGGGGGCCGGCTTGCGCCCGAGCGGCCAGCAGGTCTGCACATAGCCCAGTATCAGGATAAGCCAGGAATAGGTTTCCGCCACCAGCAGTGTCAGTCCCAGTACCAGATCCAGATGATCGTTCCAGTTCAGGGTGGAGGTATAGCGCCACCACAGATAACGACAGGAGATCAGGACCGACAGCACCATCATCAGCAGGGTCGGAAAACGCCCGGGCAGTTTCCGCACCACCATCGCCATGCCCCACAGCAGCAGCACGAAAACCAGTTGGGCCGTGTAGCCGAATGGCTGGGTGATGCTGAGTGCCACCAGCAACAGGGCCAGCCCGCCAGCCAGCAGGTAGATGCCGGTGCGTCCACGCGAACTCAACGTCCGCCACCAGGCCCGGCCCTGCTGCACCGGCGCGCTCCTGGCTGAATGACGAGGCAGGCTCAGCAGCGGCCGGCGCAGCAGGGCCATAAGCCGGCCACCCCAGCGACCGACGCGGCGCCCTCCCGCCAGCAGCAGGGCCGTCAGGCTGACCGAACGCTTCGGCCAGGGTCTTACCAGCAGCAGCCAGCCGCCCTGGATCAGGTAACGCAGGGGATCGCCAAGACGCGGCCTCCTCTCCGCCATCTGGGGAAACCAGAGATCCCGCTGCGCCCACAAGCGGCGCCAACCCGGCTGCTCCAGACGCAGCAGCAACCTGGCCAGCAGATGGCAGCTTGCCAGCAGCAGGGCGGTGAGACGCACGGCCCCCCTGTGCCGCAGGCGATGATAGGGAAAAATGCCGGCTAGCATGTCGCCTCCCTGCGCCCCAGGCACCATACCGCCAGGCTGCGCAGGACATCCGCCGCCGCGCTGTCGGGTGCATAGGCACCCACCGGCCTCTTGTGGGCCAGGGCTTCCGCCACGGCCTCGTCCTGACAGACGGACAGGGGTAGCATTCGTCCTTGGTACTGGCGCCGCCACAGCAGGAGCAGATCCTGCTGCAGCCGACTGCCGGCATCATGGCCATTGACCAGCAGCTTCACATCCCCATCCTGATGTTGCAGCAGGGCATGGCAGGCCGCGTCGGCGCACAGCACCTGGATATCCAACTGCGGGCGGAAACAGCCGGCGTGGCCGGGCAGCCGCAGGGGCGCATCTATCAGTATCCAGTCAAAGTCCTCGCTCAGGCCGGCCAACCGTCGCCGCCACTCGTCCGGGTGCCGGCGCAGCCAGTGCTCCAGCCTTTCCCATTCGTCCTGCTCCAGGCGGCCGTAAGGCAACAGGCACAGGCCCGGCAACAGCTCCCAGGCCTGACTGCACCAGTCCGTCTCCATCCTCCAGGCCTGCGCCCAGCCCGATTGCTCATTGAAGGGCAGTCCGAGATGTAGGCGAAGCTGGTTTTCCGGGCAGAAATCCACCATCAGTACCCGCTGATCCAGGCGGTTGAGCTCGTAGGCCAGGCCAACCAACAGGGAACTGGTTCCCACCCCGCCCCGGATGCCTTTAAATCTCATCAAGGTCATGTGGCTACCTTTTCCTGCTGCCGGAACACGGACCGCACAGGCTCCAGGCCTTCCAACTCGGCCAGCAGGGGCCAGTGGTGCAAGGCGCTCAACAGTCGCTGCCCGGTGGCCACGTCCTGATGGGTCCACTCACCCAACTCCCGGCGCAGCAACAGGGTGTCGTCGGTGTCTCTTTGCCGACCGTTCATTTGAAACGGGCCGGATAGGGTAGCCATGTGCCTTTCTCCTCGAGTCGGATATAGGGAATACCTTCATGTTCGAGCACCACAGTACCCGCATTCTCGGCCACCCAAGGCGTGACCGGCAGGTCCTCAACCAGGCGGCTCAGCTCGGGCGGCCCCTCCTCCTCCGCCTGCTGGCGGTAGAGGCGGGCCACGAATTCCGACAGGGCCAGATAACTGCTGGGCTCATCTACGGTGAGCTGAACGCCGGACTCGGTGCCCATGCCGAACAGCTTGATGCCCACCGGCACATGGGTGATGGCCGGGCTGGGCAGTTCCCTCATGCCGGAAATCTGCATCCTGTCCCCGTGCAGGTTGGCTCCGTGCTCGGGCACCAGCAGCACGACAACACGCCGGCCGCTTTGCTCCAGTTGCCGGAAGAAACCGTCGAGATCGTCGAACAGCCGCCGCGCCAGCTCCCGGTAATCGGCGCCGCGGGTATTGCCATCGGGCAGGACAATACGGTTGCCGTCGTGCAGGGTGGTGGAGTTGTAGTAAAGAACCGCACCCTGGTGATCGGCACGCTGCCGTTGCTGCCACCATAGATCCAGCACTTCCCGGTCACGCCAGATGGGCGAGCGATCAAATCCGATAATGTTGCGGGTCAATCCCTTGTCGCTGATCACCGGCTCAGCAAGCCCGCCCTGCCGCTGCACATCTCCCAGAAAGTCATCGAACTGGCCGTTGTGGTTCATCGCCAGCTCGGTGCTGAAGCCGAGCTCACGCAGACTGTCCATCAGCAGGCACTGATTGGGCGCATTCTGGTACAGGCCCTGGTGACTGCCCTGGCCGCAACCGGCCCGCAACAGGCGTACCGCCGCCGGGCCGCTGTAGGAGGTGGCGGAGTTGAAACGTTCGAACACCACGTCCATCTGGCGGAACAGAGCGTTGTCACTGAGCCCCACCGCCTCCAGATCCTCCCAGGCCATGGAGCAGATATTGAGGATCAGCAGATCGAAAGGCGTGGCTTCCGCGGCCGGGGGCGGAAACCTGGTCACCCGCCGGCTCTCCTCGTCGTAAAACGCCCGCAGATAATCGTCCAGCGAGACCCGACCGGATTCTCCCTGCGCCACCTCGGCTCCGACCAGGCGAACCTCCGCCTGGGCCGGCGGCTGGGCCAGGTTCATCAGCGGCGGCGCCGCAAGCCAGCCCAGGCCGGCCAGGGTAAAGGTGGTAAAACGCAACCAGGCCTGCAGATAGACGTAGAACACCGCCAGTGCCAGCAGCAGTGCGCACAGGGGCCAGTTGATAAAGCGCCCGGCCAGCTCCAGCAGGTAACTGCCGCTGAAGTCCAGCACTCCGGGCTGATTGAGCAGGCGGCTGAATGGCGGCAGCCAACTGTCCTGATACAGAAGGGCCATGGCCAGGGGAATCGCCACCACGGTACGCAGCCGTCCGAGCCATACCCCCGGCAGCGGCAGCAACAGGAAGGCCACCAGGGCGAGGTTGGGCAAGGGCTGCAGGTTGAGGTAACCCAGCCAGAACAATGCCAGCTTGCACAGAAAATACAGGTTCCAGTAGCCCAGACCCGACCAGAAGACGCGGCTCTCGCCGTGCCGGGCTGTCCGCTCAGCGTGCATGGTCGTCCCCCTTTCCCGGCCTGACCAGTCTAATCCCCCTGGCCTTGAGGTAGCGAGGCGGCAGCAGGGCGCGATACCAGTCGGCAATGCTCCGTCCCAGTCTTATCAGCGCCCCTCCCAGGAAGAGGCCGAACAGGCCACTGATAGCGGCCACTTGCAGGATATCCGCATACATCATGAGTTAATCTCTCCGCGTGTCAGGGCGATGGGGCGAGGGAGGAAAAAGCCGTGCCGCCCGGACTCAGGCTCGGAGCCTGTCGCCACCTCGGTCACCGGCGATGCTACCGCCTGCTCGAACAGCTTGCGGGGCAACGCTTCGGGGCCCGGCAGCACACGCCGCTCACTGAACAGATCGGTCCAGGGCAGGCGACAGATATTGCTCAGGGCGGCCTCAAGCCCGTCGTCGCGGCAGGCAAACAGGAAGAGGTAGCAATACCCGTCCAGCAGGCAGGCCAGATCACCTTCCCGCCTCAGCTTCAGTTGCCCCAGGCATTGCTCCGCCGCCAGCCCCCCGCGAATGGGCAGTTCGAGCAGTTGATGCCGGATCTCTGCAGCAGCGCTTCGCTGCACCTCCTCCACCAGGTGAAGAAAGTCATGCGGGCTTTGCAGGCCCCGGGCCCGGGGAGGATACAGCTTACGCAGCAGGGCGTCGGGCTCCTCCACCAGAGGACGGTGCCAGCTTTGCCCCTGCAGGCAGTTGAGCAGCAACAGGAAATGTGTGTGGGGCGTTTGCGCCGGAATGATGAGGTTGGCACCACAATGCAGCAGCAACTGCTGATCCGCATGCCTCAGGCAGGATGTCAGCTCCCGCACGGCCACAACGAGCCGGCTGCCACGAGAGGTACGCAGGCGATGCAGATGACGGGCCAGCTCGACCACCTCGCCATTGTGCTCCACCGCCACGACGACGGAGGCCTCCCTGGCGGCCAAAGCCTGTTGCCAGAAGGACTCCGCCCGCTCCGATACCCGCCAGTTGTCGGCCGGCGCCGGCCTGTTCAACAGGGCGGCACGCTGGATCAGGCAACCCGAGCCGGTCGTGTCAATATCATGGTCCCGCCAGCGGCTCGGTGGTACACCGAACCGTCCCCTGGCCAACTCCAGTTCCTGGCGGTGCCCCGCCAGCAGGCCCAGTTCGTTGCGCCAGCCGTACACTTGGTAGACAAAGCCCCCCTCTTCAGGCTCCAGCCGTGCCAGGCCGCTCAGTCGCCCCGCCAGTTCAGGCGACATCTGCGGGCCTGGGCCATGGCACAGCACCAGCATCACCCGTTGCCGGTGGCTCAGCCAAGCCTCCAGCTCCAGCGCCCAGGGGACCAGTTCTTTCTCCAGTCCCTGTAACTGGACCGCCGGCAGCATCAGGAGCAGCACGCCCTTCGCCTGGCTGGCCCGCTCCAGTTCATGGCGCAACCGTTTGAGGCCGGCGCCCCGCCGTCCGGGAGACAACTGGAACAAGGCCAGCCGCACCGGTCCTACACCGGACTCCAGGGAGGACATCAGTGGCTCCTCTTCCTCGCCGGCACAGATCAGGGTGGCGTTCTGCCCGGCGGGCATGGCGCTCAAAAATTGCCGCCCCAGTACCAGGGCGCAGTCCTGGCTCGCCATCGACAACCAGTGCAAACCGGCAGCATTGAGCAGAGCCAGCCGCCGGGGGAGCAGATCCATGGCAAGAGTGATTTGGTTCAAGTCTGTTTATCCCGCTGTCAATAACTGCCAACCGGTTACAGATCGGCTTCTGGCCCGGGATTCTATCCACTGGCAGGGGACTCATCTTTGCACCACTGGAAAATTGCTTTGAAAAAAACAAAAAATTCGCAAATAAGAGCAAATAAGAAATTAAAGGGAAAATTCTCGAGTATACTGCCCGCCGTTTGCCTGTTCTGCGGTCACTTGGCAAGGATCCCCCCGCTTTTATCTTGACAACTCGAGAGGCTGTTCCCCGACATGGACACCATGGCTCACGCACATATACTGCTGATTGACGACCATCCCGAGGATCTCATCCCCCTTGTTACCCTGCTGCGTTCGGCCGGCATGCGTGTCTCCCTGTCCGATTCATCCCGCCAGGGTTATCAGCGGGCGCTGGCGCTGACCCCGGATCTCATCGTGCTGGACCTGCACATGCCGGGCATGGACGGCTTCTCCGTTTGCCGGCTGCTGCGGGAGGCTCCGGCGTTGCAGGCGACCCCGATCATCTTTCTGTCCGCCTCCAACACTCTGGAGGAACGCCTAACAGGCCTGCAGCTGGGCGGGGTCGATTTCGTGACCAAACCCTATGCCCCCGAAGAGATGCTGGCCCGGATCCGTGTCCACCTGCGGCTTAGGCGGCAACATGGCAAAGGCACTTCCGGATTGCGGGAAGAGACCAGGACGGACAAGGATGAGCTCCTGCTGCGGGCCGCCACCCGCCTTATTCTGGAGGATCTCGCGGCTCCCCCTGCCCTGGCCGAACTGGCCCGGGCCATGGGTACTCACGAGAAGCGGCTGCTCAAAATCTTTCGGGACCGGCTGAACATGACGGTGTTCGCCTTCGTGCGGGAGGCGCGCCTGCAAAAGGCCAAGGAACTGCTCGCCAGCCATCAGCTGTCTGTCGAGGATGTCGCCGCCCTGATCGGCTTCAGCAGCGCTGCCAACTTCGCCACCGCCTTCAAGAGCCGGGAAGGTATAACACCCCGGGAGTACCGAAACCTGTACCGCCAGACCGACGGCTGCTGATCCCGGAGTTCACCTTGCATCCATTATGCCGCCTGTTGTTGTGCTGCTGCTGCCTCGGCTTGCTGTTCCCGACTCGGGTCCTGGCCAGCGCATGTCCCCCCGCCTCCCTGCAGCTACAAGGCTGGCTGGCGGACGAAACCGGCCGGCTCACCCCGGAGCAGGTGCTGGACCGCCCCGAAACAGACTGGCAACCCCGGCTGGATACCCTGCCGGCATTTTCCAGGGCGGCCGTCTGGCTGCGTCTGCGACTGGATCACCCGTCGGCCGACGCCTGCCGATACTGGCTGACGCTGGGCGCCCCCCAACTGGAAGACCAGCGCCTTTACCTGCAACGGGAAGCAGGCTGGCAATCGCTGGTGGCCGGCAGCCGTCATCCGCTGCCGGCCTGGCCGGTGGTCAGCCGGCAGCCGCGCTTCCCCCTGCGCCCGGAGGCATCCGGGCCCAAAGAGCTGCTGGTACGGATAGAAAGCCGCAGCCGGCTGTTCATCGCCCCCGAGATCAAAAGCGAGCATCGGTTGCTAGAAGACAGTCAGCATCGCCAACTGCTGGATGGCGTAGCCCTCGGCATGATCCTGATGGCCTTGCCCTTTGCCCTGATCATGTCCTGGATTTACCGCTCCTGGCTGCTGCTGTTCAATGCCCTCGGGCTGTTCGCCTGCTTCTTGCTGACCCTGGTGGCCAACGGTTATCTGTTTTATCTGCCAGCCTGGTTGCCCTGGTCCTTGGAAGGGGGTGTCTTGCTCTCCGCCCTGGCCTTCATCCTGCTGTTCGGCTACCTCCACCAGTTGTTCGAGCTCAGACGCCAGCCGGTCTGCGTCTCCCTGCTGCTGTGGTGTTATGCCCTCGGCGGCGGTTTGCTGCTGCTGTGGGGGCTGTTCGGCGATATCGTCACCGCCCGGCAATGGTTCATCCCCTACCGTCATCTGGCCTACCTGCTGATCCCGCTGCTGATGCTCCTGGCCATGCGTCACGGCGTCCGGCTCGGCCCGCTGGCTTGGGCCGCCGGTGGCTTAATGTCACTGCAGGGCATGACCGTCCTGCTCGCCGGCCGGCTCTACGATCCGGTGGTCTATGGCGAGGACAGGCTGGCCCTCGGCTTCAGCCTGCTGCTGGCCGCCCTGCTGGTCGGCAGCCTGGTGATGACGGGGCGGCGGCACCATCGCAACGAGACAGCCCTACGGCAACGTCTCGCCAAATTGCAGCTGGCGACCCGAGAACGCCTGGAGCGAACCGTGGACTTGCGGACGCACCAGTTGAAGGCTTCCCTGCAGGCCCGCAACAAGCTGCTGGCCCGTATCAGCCACGATTTGCGCTCGCCACTCAACCACATCATCAGCCATGCCCGGCAGCTGTACACGGTCAGCCATGCCGCAAAAGCCCGGCAGATAGTGCGCTACTCCCACCGCCAACTGGAATTGCTGGATGATCTTATGGCTTTCGCCCGGGGCGAGTTGCAGCGACAGGAACTCGGCCTGGAATCCGGCTACCTGTACTCCTTTCTGCAGGAAATAGAGGAAGAGGGCAGCCTGCTCGCCGAGCGCCGCCACAACCGCTTTGAGCTGCAGCTATCCGGCCAGCTTCCGGTACTGGTGATGGCGGATTTCCGGCAACTACGGCGGGTGCTAGTCAACCTGCTGGACAACGCCGCCAAGTTCACCCGCCACGGCGAGATCCGCATGCGCCTTACCGCCAGCCCCCTGGAAGGCGATCGTGTCCTGCTGCGTTTTTCCATCTCGGACACTGGCCCCGGCCTGCCTCCCGAGCTGAGACGGCGTCTGCTGGATCCCTTTCAGCGCGGAAACCACCAGGAAGAAGGATACGGCCTGGGGCTGGCCATAGTGGCGGAGTTGCTCGAGCAGATGGACAGCCGGCTGGAGATCACCCTGCCCCATGACGGGGGCAGCTGCTTCGGATTCGCCCTGGCGTTGCAACTGGCCCAGGAATTCGAGGTCGGCCAGGTGTTCATCGAGGACAGGGTGGGAGAACTGGACGGCAGCGGCTATCGGGTGATGCTGGTGGACGATATGGAACTGACCCGCAACTACCTGAGCGAGCTGCTGGGCGGGTACGGCTTCGATACCCTGCTAGCGGAAAACGGCGAGCAGGCCCTGGACCACATGGAACGGGAGCGGGTCGATCTGGTGATCACCGATCAGCTGATGCCCGGCATGAGCGGCTGGGCACTGCTGGACGCCCTGCGACGTCGTCAGCCGACACTGCCAGTGCTGCTCTACTCGGCGCTGCCGCCGCAACCGGGCAGTGAGCACGGCCACCTGCGCTTCGACCATAGCCTGCTCAAGCCCGCCGGCAGCGACGAGTTCCTGCAAAGCGTCCTCCGCCAGTGCAGGGCGGGAGAGGCCGCGGTTTCAGATCTTGAGCCTGTCCCGGCCCACGGCCCTGGCGGTGTATAGCCGCTGGCCACCAGACATCACCGCGCTGCCGGCCAGCCGCTGCGGGCGGCGGTTCTCGAACTCGGCGGGGGCGAACTGCCGGTTCAGGGACACATCATCCTCCCTCCGTACCGGGCGGGGGCCCCCCGAATTCCTCTTCGAGCAATGCCAGCGCCTCTTCCACCAAGGCTGCAACCTGGCCGGCAAGCTGCCTCGCCTGCGCCTCGTCCCCCCCATGCAGGGCCCGATTGACCGCGGCCGCATGGGCCACCAGCCGTTTCATGCCCACATGGCCGGCGGTTCCTGTCATGTCATGGGCCAGTCGGCGCAGCTCTTCCCATCGCCCGTCCTCCGCCATCCTCGGGACAGCCTCCCGCCAGCCGTGACAGTCCGTCACCAGCATGGACAGCAACCGGTCGAAACGCGCGCGGGGCAGCCTCTGCCGCAGTCGGGACAGGGGCTCGGGATCCAGCACAGGCGCAGTCCCCGCCACCGGCATGGCAAAGGGCTCGGGATTGTCTCCCACCAGGCAGCCGAGCAGCACCTGCCAAAGCTGCCGCTCGTCGATGGGCTTGGCCACATGGCCGTTCATGCCCGCCTTGCGGCACTCTAGGATATCCCTGGGGCTGGCGTTGGCAGAAACGGCGATCACCGGCAAGGCGCCGCAGCGCTCCTGGGCCCGGATGCGGCGGCAGGTTGCCAGGCCATCCAGGCCCGGCATCATCAGGTCGAGCAGGACGGCGTCGTAGTGGCCGTCCGCCCTGCCCTGCAGCAGTTCCAGCGCCGCCTCTCCGCTGGTCGCGGTTTCCACCCGCAGCCCCGCCTCCTGCAGCAGCTCCGTCGCCACCATCAGGTTGACGTCGGTGTCGTCTACCAGCAGCACCCGCAGGCCGCTCAGTTGCCCCGGGTTGAGGCTTTCCGCCCTGACGGACGGGGTAACCAGCCCCGTTGCCGGCTCCCCCCTGATCCTGAACCAGAAGGTGCTGCCCGAGCCGGGGACGCTGCTCACCCCCACTTCCCCGTCCATCAGTTCGGCCAGGCTGCGGGTGATGGCCAGCCCCAGGCCGGTGCCCCCGAAGCGACGGCTGATGGAGGCGTCCGCCTGCTCGAAGGGAGAAAACACCCGGTCGCAGTCTTCCGGCGCTATACCCATGCCCTGTTCGGCCACCTCGCCGTACAGCCAGACGCCGCCGGACGCGGGGCGTTCCAGCCGCAGTAACACCCGCACCTCGCCCCGCACGCTCTATTTTCTCGACCCGCTCGTGTTGCTGGGGCGCAAGGGGATGCTTCAGGGCCAGCCGGGCCAGGCCGAGGATGGCATTCATGGGAGTACGGATCTCGTGGCTCATGGTGGCCAGGAAGGCGGCCTTGGTCCTGGCCGACTGCTCCGCCAGCTCGAGGCGCTCGGCCTTCTGCATGGTGTCCCTGAACACCTTCAGCGCCTGGGCCATCTGACCAACCTCGTCGCGCCGGTCGGCATAGTGGATCCGCTCCGGGTAGTCCACCAGTGGAACACCTCAATCCCCAAAGACTCGGCCCCGCCCGGAAAGTGGGCAAGCCAGAGCGAGACGGCACAATAAACGCCGAGCCTCCCTTTGCACCTCGTTATTTTTTCCCTGTTCAATGGCCCGTTCCCCATGCCGTTTCAGCCCGCGAACCGCGCCAGCTGCATTTCCCGCAGCCGGCTCAGGGTGCGGCGGAAGGGAAAGGCCAGGGCGCCGCCCTGGTAGAGTTGGTCCAGCGGCACCTCGGCCTCCAGCCAGAGCGGTATGCCCCGGTCGTAGCACTCGTCCACCAGGGCGATAAAGCGGCGCGCGCCGTCGTCCTGGCGGGACAGGACCGGCAGTCTGCGTTCGCCGGCGGCGACCTGCACCGCCCCGTCTTCGGTGCCGCGGGCGATGGCGGCTTGCCACCGGCCGCCGCTCAGGCGGGGCACCCCGCCCAGCAGGATATGGCGATAGCGGTCACACAGCTCGATAAAGTCCGGCGCCGCCAGCGGTTGTTCGCACAGGTCGGCATAGCGGCACCAGAGCACGGCCTCGCTCCGCCCCTGCACCCTTATCTGCCGGTGGCCCAGCGGCAAGGGGTCGCGGTCGCTGCCCGCCGGCGCCAGCTCGGCGAACAGGGTCGCCAGGGCGTGAGGGTCATTCACCCAGTAACGTTGCCGGGGCTGGCCCGGGTGCAGCCGGTGATCCTCGCCGCCGTCCACCGCCACCACCCGCATCCGCTCGGCCATGGCCGCCACCGCCGGCAGAAAGCGATCCCGGTTGAAGCCGTCCGCGTAGAGCCCTTCGGGCGGCTGGTTGGAGGTAGCCACCAGCACCAGGCCCTCGGCGAACAGCCGTTGCAGCAGGCGGCCGAGCAGCATGGCGTCGCCGATGTCGCTCACGAACAGCTCGTCCAGGCACAGCACCCTCACCTCGGCGGCCAGCTCCGCCGCCAGTTGCGCCAGCGGATCCTCGGTGCCGGTCAGCTGGAACAGCCGCCGGTGCACCCAGCGCATAAAGTGATGGAAGTGCTGACGCCGGGCCGGTACCGAGAGGCCTTGATGGAACAGGTCCATCAGCCAGGTCTTGCCCCGCCCCACCGGCCCCCACAGGTAGACGCCGCCGATATCCCGCTCGCCGGCCTGCAGCCGGCGATGGCACTGCTCCAGCCATTCGGCGGCCCGGCGCTGGGCCGCGTCGTCCCGAAAGCCCGCATCCAGGGCGGCGAGGTAGGCGGCGAAGGGGGATAGGAGCGACATGACTTTCCTGAGTGACGGAATGGTCCCATATTAGGCCACGACCACGTCGGCAGGAACAAGTGCCGATGTAAAACGGCATAGATAAGGAGGGTATGCTGTAACACCCACTGGTTGCAGTGACATTGGGTTCATTTTAATGGCAAGATGCCTCCTCGAGATTTAGCTAATGTGTATGGACGCTGGCAATGCTTCTCAAAATATTCGCCCTCTTACCGATTTTGCTCCTGGGCACGATGCCGTCCCGGGCCACCGAACGCCTGGTGGTGGCCACCGAAGGCACCTACCCTCCCTTTAGCTACCACGATGAGCGGGGCCGGCTGACCGGTTTCGACGTGGACATCGCCCTGGCCCTGTGCCAGGCCATGGCCGCCGAATGCGAACTGGTCGCCGAGGACTGGGACCGGCTGCTCGACGGTCTGGAGCAGGGCCGGTTTGACCTGGTGGTGGCGAGCATGGCCCAGACGCCCGCCCGTGCTGAACGGGCCGATTTCTCCGAATATTACTACCGTACCCATTCGATGTTCATCGGTCTGGCCAATACTTACGACGATGCCGCTCCGGACACCCTGAACAACCAGCGCATCGCTACCGGCGCCGGTACCATTCAGGCCGATTTTCTGCAACGTCGTTATCGCAACAGCCACATCATGCTGGTTCCAAACCAGGAGGAAGCCCTGGCCAGGCTGGTAGAGGGCGAGGTGGATTTGGTGCTGTCCGACAGCATCAACCTGCTGAACTTCCTGCAGAGCCCGGCCGGCGAACATTTCGACTATGTGGGCGAGCCCCTGCTCGACCAGATGTTGCAAGCGGAAGCGCGCATCGCGGTAGCCAAGGGCAGGCAGGAACTGCTCGGGCGGATCAACCAGGCCATTACCACCATCCGCCTCAACGGCAGCTATGACCATATCAACCGTCAATATATTCCATTCAGTGTATATTGAGCATTCAGGGAGGCCACCGAGCGGTGATGTCGAAATCCCAGGGTTTTCATCCCAGCCTGTCCACCACCCTTTCCCTGGTGGTCTGTGCTCAGTTGCTGTTTATGACCGCGATCACCTGGCTGGTGGTACCACTGCTGTCCGGTATCAGCCACAGCTCGGGCCAGACCCGTGAGCAGCATATGCCGGAAATCCTCAACAACCAGCGTTATGCTCTGAAAATCGAGAAGATCAGCAGTTACCTCAACACCGTCTACTGGGCTCAGAACAGCAACATGGAGCGCCGGGCCCGGCTGCAGGCCCAGGTGCTGATCCAGAGTTTTATGCTGGAAGATCAATCTTCCCTGTCTGCCGCCACCGCCGGCTCCCTGGACAACATAAAACAGCTTATCCACATCCGGAGCCAGCAACGGGAACGCATGGGGCAGGTCCGCGGGCTGCTCCATCGGCTTGCAGTAACGGAGGCACCGGCGCAGATCGAACCCTCCGACCGGCTGGTGCAGGCGCTGCACCGTTTCAATACCGAGCTGGCCTCGGGGTCACTGACGGACATTCGCTGGCAGCGACTGGCTCCCCGGATCACCGAGCTGTACCGGCAATGGCTGCCGGACGATGTGTCTCCGGCATCCAGACTCTCCACGGCTCGGGAGCATCCGCGGCAGTTGCTTGATGAAGTCTCCCTTCGGCTGCAGGAGGTGTCTACGCTCAACGAACGGGCAGATGAACGGCTGGCCACGGGGCAGCAACAACTGCAGCAGATAGCCAATTACCTGACCACGGATGCGGCCCTCAGGATCCAGCAACTGGCCGGCGATATCAGCCGGGACGCCCAGGCCGTGACCCGCTACACCTACCTGCTTATCGGCGTAGTTACCCTGATCTCACTGATGCTGTTCGGTGCTTTGCAGCATTTTATCCTGAAGCCGCTGCAGGCCTCGGTGCAGGCCCTGCGTGCCATAGAGCAGGATCAGAATGATCACGTCCGCCTGCCGAAAGTGCTGTTCAGCGAACTGGACACCATTTGCCGGGCGGTGGAAGACTATTCCGCCATGACCCGGGAGCTGCGGGAGGCCAACGATGAGCTGCACCAGTTGTCGCAGCAGGACGGCCTGACCGGCCTGGCCAATCGCCGTCACTTCGATCAGGCCCTGCGGGAAGCGCTCAGCCGTGCCCGACGACACCACGGTTCCCTGGCCCTGCTGATGCTGGACATAGACCATTTCAAATGCCTCAACGACGGTTTCGGCCACCTGAACGGCGACGAGTGCCTGAAAGCCGTTGCCCGCATCCTCCGGCAATACAGCCAGCGCAGTGGTGAACTGGCCATACGCTACGGCGGTGAAGAGTTCGCGCTGATCATCGCCGACATCAACCACCAGCAACTGGGGCGGCTGTGCGAACACATTCGGCAAGAGATCGCCGGACTCGTACTGCCCCAGGCGGAGCCCGGCCCTCCCATGCGCTTTACCGTCAGCATTGGCGCCGCCCTGCAATCCGGCACCGAGCTCGGACAACCGACCGAACTGCTGCTGCTGGCCGACAAGGCCTTGTATCAAGCCAAGCAGGCCGGACGAAACAAGGTGGTCCTGACCACCGCCCTGGGGGTCTTGCTCCCCACCGTTGAAGCATTTTCAACCTTGAATGGCTCGGCGGCTCCTCAGGCCGGCAACGGCAGCCTGGCCTGAGGGGCTGTACCGTATTCTTTAAGTTCTAAATGTTTTTATTTCACCTTGTGGGCGTTACCAAAGCGTTAAAAATGAATCTTGGGTACAGTCGCCGGCCTCGATTGCACGGTCGCAATCTGTAACCGGAGACGATTTCAGTGAAGAAACTCAACACCGCAACACCGGCCTGGCAGGCCTGGCCGCAACTCGGCGGCATGCCGGCCGCCCTGTTCCTCGCCCTGGCCTGCTTCGTGCTGTTCTCGGGCTGGCACGGCAGCCTGCCGCTCGGCATGGTCGGCGCCCTGGCCCTGATGTACGTGCTGGCCGTACTGCTCAATGAAGCCGGCGAACGCATCCACCCGATACGCGAATACCTGGGCGGCGGCACCATCATCACCATTTTCGGCTCTGCCGCCCTGTTCCAGTACCAGTTGCTGCCGGAGCAGGCCGGCCTGGTCATCAGCGACTTCATGCAGGAAGGGGGCTTTCTCAACTTCTTTATCGCCAGCCTGGTCACCGGCTCGGTGTTCGGCATGAGCCGGGCCCTGCTGAAGAATGCCGCCATGCGCTACCTGCCGGTGATACTGGGGGGCGTGATCACCGCCTTCGTCGCCGTCGGCCTGGTGGGCATGCTGCTCGGCGACGGTTTCAAGAGCGCGGTGTTGCTTATCGGCCTGCCGATCATGGGCGGCGGCATGGGTGCCGGCGCCGTGCCGCTGGTGGAGATCCTGTCCGCCCCCATGCAGATGAGCAGCACCGAACTGCTGTCGCGTATGGTACCGGCGGTGGTCATCGCCAACACCCTGGCCATCGTACTCGGCGGACTGCTGCACCGTCTGGGCAACCGTTACCCCTCGCTCACCGGCAACGGCCGGCTGATGGTGCATGAAGCCAACGCCCCCCAACAGGAGAAGAGCGCCTCGCCCGCCATGGAAACCCTCGGCATCGGCCTCTTCATCAGCCTGAGCATGTTCGTGCTCGGCTCCCTGCTGAGCCTGGTCATCCCCATGCACCCCTTCGCCCTGATGATACTGGCCGTGGCCCTTATCAAGGTCGCCGGCGTGCTGCCGCGTGCCTACGAAGAGGCCGCCGCCAGCTGGTATCAGTTCGTGGTCACCAACCTGACCGGCCCGTTGCTGGTGGGCATCGGCATCGCCTATACCGACATCAACGCCCTGCTGGACGCGCTCTCTTTCAGCTATCTGCTGCTGGTGACCGTGACCGTAGTCGGCAGCGCCCTCGGCGCCGCCCTGGTGGGCCGGCTGGTCGGCTTCTACCCGATAGAGGCGGCGATCACCGGCAGCCTGTGCATGGCCAACATGGGCGGCACCGGCGACGTGGCGGTGCTGTCCGCCGCCCGCCGTATGCAGCTGATGCCCTTCGCCCAGATCTCGTCCCGCCTGGGCGGGGCCTTTATGCTGATCCTGGCGACCCTGATCATTTCCCTCTGGGCCTAGCGGCAGCGTGGCCGTGAACGGGGTAAACTGGTGCCTTTAGCCAACGCCGAAGGATCACCGCCATGAAGCTGCGCCACCAGTTCGTCGCCCTGGCCCTGCTGTTTTCCCTGCTGCTGGTGCTGGCCCTGGGTGTCCTGCTGGCGGCCCTGCTGCGCCAGCAGGTAGAGGCCGGCCTGGCCGACAAGGGCCTGGCCCTGGCCCGGGTGCTGGCCGATGATCCCGGGGTAGCGCGGGCGCTGCGCGGCGAGCCGGCCGGGCTGGCCGAACGGATGGAGCGACTGCGGGAACAGACCGGCGCCGCCTACATAGTGGTGACCGACCGCCACGGCCGGCGACTGAGCCATCCGGTGTCCGCCCGGATCGGCGAATCCTTCCAGGGCGAGGATATCTGGCCGACCCTCAGCCAGGGCAGCCGGCACTGTTCCCGCTGGCAGGGTAGCCTGGGCCCCTCCATCCGCTGCTTCGCTCCCGTTAGCGACGCCGGTAGCCCCCCGCTCGGCGCCGTGGCCGTGGGCTTTCTGCAGGGCCAGATCACCCGCCTCTACCGGGCCCAGATAGGGCTGATGGCCGCCGCCATCGGCGCCATACTGCTGCTCGGCGGCCTGCTCGGCGGCTTGCTGCTGCGCCGGCTGCGCCGCACCCTGCTCGATCTGGAGCCGGAATACATCGCCCGCCGCTTCGCCCAGCAGGAACTGGTGCTGGAAAGCATCGCCGAAGGCATAGTGGCCCTGGACCGGGAGGGACTGATCACCAGCCTCAACAGCGCCGCCTTCTACCAGTTGCGCCTGCCGCTGCTCCATCGGCAGCAGGCCCTGGGCCTCCCCCTGGCGGAGTTGCGCCCCGAACTGAGCCAGTCCCTGGAGCAGGCCGCCGGCGACGGCCTGGTACGGTTTCAAGTCCAGGGGCAGGCCTACCAGGGCCAGTGGCTGCCCATACGGCGCCAGCACAAGACGGTCGGCCGGCTGCTGAGCTTCAGCCGGCCGGAGGCGGCCTCGGATCTGTCTCGCCAACTGACCCATCTGCAGCAATACGCCGAACTGCTGCGCATGCAGACCCACGAGTACGCCAACAAGCTCAACAGCCTGTCCGGGCTGCTGCAACTGGGCCACCTGAACGAGGCGGTGGAGATGATCCAGCGGGAAAAGGATGACTACCAGAACCTGTTGCAGGAGCTGCTGCGCACCATCGCCGACAAGCCGCTGGCCGGCCTGATCCTCGGCAAGTTCAGCCGGGCCCGGGAACTGGGGGTGGAATTCAAACTGGACCCGGACAGCTGCCTGGCCGCATACGGCGCCGAGCTGTCCGCCGCCCTCATCACCCTGGTGGGCAACCTGCTCGACAACGGCATGAGCGCCGCCTGGGCCAACCGCGACCAGCGCGCGCCCCGGGTGCTGCTGTCCCTGAGCGACTTCGGCAAGCACCTGATCATCGAGGTGGAAGACAGCGGCGCCGGGGTGGACGAGGCCATCGCCGACCAGTTGTTCGACTACGGCGTCACCGGCCGGGGTGGCGATCACGGGGTGGGTCTCTACCTGGTGAAGGAAACCGTCTCCCGCCTGGGTGGCACCCTGGAATGGCGCCGGACGGCGGAAGGCTTTACCCTGTTCGGTATCTATATTGACAAGAGCGGACTGAACGAAACCACATGGATCCCATCGTCACCCTGATCGTCGAGGACGATCCCAGAGTCGGCCGTATCCTGCAGGAGGTGGTCGGCGCCACTCCCGGCTTCCGGGTGCTGGGCCGGGCCGACACCCTGGCCGAGGCCCGGCTGATGCTGACGGCGGGCCGCCCCGAACTGCTGCTGGTGGACCTGTCCCTGCCCGACGGCTCCGGCCTGGACTGGGTCGAGGAGCAGCGCCGCGCCGGGCTGGAGGCCGGCATCATCATGATCACCGCCGCCGACGACGTGGCCACGGTGCAGCGGGCGCTCAACACCGGGGTATTCGACTACATCATCAAACCCCTGCGCCTGGCCCGCATCCAGCAGAGCCTGGCCGATCTGCGCGCCTTTCACGCCCGGCTGCGCCAGCCGGCCAGCCTGGATCAGGGCACCCTCGACCAGATGCTGGGCAGAAGCCGGCCTGGCGACGAGCCCCAGCGCCGCACTCCCAAAGGCATCGACGCCCTCACCCTGCGCCAGGTGCTGCAATTGTTTGAACCATCGCCGGAGCAGGGATTATCCGCCGACGCCGTGGCCCAGCAGCTGTCCATGAGCCGTACCACGGCCCGCCGCTACCTGGAATACCTGGAATCGGAAGAGCAGTTGCAGATCCGCCTGCACTACGGCAACCGGGGCCGGCCAGAACGGATCTACCACAAGACCGGCCAGGCGTGACCGGCAAGGAAAAGGAAAGGGCCCGAACCGGGCCCTTTTCACGGAAGAGAATAAAGGCCCTCAGGCCAGGGCCTTGACCAGCTCCAGCACGTCTACCTCGATGCCGTCCAGCTCCTCGTCCCAGTTGGGGCCAATGCGCACGCCGTCTTCGGACAGGTCTTCTACCCAGATCTCCAGAAACTCGGCCAGGGTGATCTCGAAGGGTTCGTAATCGGCCCATTCGTCCACGCACTGCACCTTGGCTTCGGCCTCGGTGGACCACACCGGCATCACCTCGGTATCTTCAAACTCGGAGGAATCACACACCACCCATTCATCACCGAAGCGCAATCCCCACATCACCCGGTTGACTTGTACTTCATCGATAAAACGCTGGTAGTTTTGCTGGTGGCTGTCGCTCATCTTGTTCACCTTTGGCTGATAATGGGGGAGAGACCCCGAATGGGGCGATACTGAACCAAATCCCCCCTAGACTCAATCAAAACAATATTAATACAACGCAACGCAAGGACCAGAAGCCCATACTTAACCTTAGGAGGTGGCCCATGAAATTACCCGCCAAACATCGTGTCGCCAGCCTGGATGTAGACGCCCAGTATACCTTTACCCCGGTCTGCCCGGATGAGCTGCCGGTGGCCGGCGGCGACGAAATTGCCGGCGAGCTGAATCGCCAGGCCGCCTTCGCCCGCTATCGTCTCGGCACCAAGGATGCCCACTCTCCCCGGGCCCTGTGGCTCGCCAGCGAACAACACCCCCCCTTTGCCCCGATAGAAGGCGCCGACCACATGGACATCCGCTGGCCCCGCCACGCGGTGCCCGGCACCAAGGGCTTCGAACTGCTGGCCGGACTGCCCCACCCCGCCGACTACGATTTCTTCGTGTGGAAAGGAGTGGAGCCGGATATGCACCCCTACGGCGCCTGCTACCACGACCTGGCCGAGCGCCAAAGCACCGGCCTTGTCGAGTTCCTGCGCTGCAACCAGGTCAGCACCGTGCTGGTGGGAGGCCTGGCCACCGACTACTGCGTGCACAGAACGGTATTGCAGTTGCTGGCCGCCGGTTTCACCGTGGTGGTCAACCGCTCCGCCATCCGCGGCGTGGCCGACGAGAGCAGCCGCCACGCCATCGCCGAGATGATCCAGCTGGGCGCCTTCTTCGTGCACGACTGCAACCAATTGGAGCAGACCGATGGCTGAGCCCGTGATCCGCTCCCTGCTCGACACCGATCTGTACAAGTACACCATGATGCAGACGGTACTGCACCAGCACCCGGCCGCGCCGGTGGAATACCGCTTTCGCTGCCGCACCCCGGGCATCGATTTCACCGGTTGCCTCGACGAGATAGACGCCGAGATCGATCACCTGTGCCGGCTCCGGCTCGGCGGGGACGAGCTCGACTACCTGGCCGGGCTCGACTACATCAAGCCCGACTTCATCCACTTCCTCCGCCTGTTCCGGCTGGATCGGCGCTTTGTCGAGCTCGGCTGCGAGCAGGGCCGGCTCGAGCTGCGGATCAGGGGCCCCTGGCTGCACACCATACTGTTCGAAGTACCGCTGCTGGCCATCATCAGCGAAGTCTACTGCCGCCGGCACTACCCCGTCCCCGACTGGAACCAGGCCCGGGAGCGGCTGCAGCAAAAGGTAGCCCTGGCGGCTGCGGCGCCCGCCAGTTTCCGCTTCTCCGACTTCGGCACCCGCCGCCGCTTCTCCCGCCGCTGGCAGGAAGAGGTGGTGACCTGCCTCGCCCACCAGTTGCCGGTGCAGTTTGCCGGCACCAGCAACCTGGCTCTGGCCCACCGCCTGGGACTCAGGCCGGTGGGCACCATGGCCCACGAGTTCCTGCAGGCCTTCCAGGCCCTGGGGCCACGGCTTATCGACAGCCAGAAGGCGGCGCTGGAAGCCTGGGTACACGAATACCGCGGCCGCCTGGGCTACGCCCTGACCGACGTGGTAGGCATGGACGCCTTCCTGCGCGACTTCGATCTCTACTTCGCCAAGCTGTTCGACGGCCTGCGCCAGGACTCGGGCGATCCCATTGTTTGGACCGAAAAAGCCCTGGCCCACTATCGCCGCATGAAGATAGACCCGCGCAGCAAGACCCTGGTGTACAGCGACAGCCTGACCATGGCCCGGGCACTGGAGATCCATCACCGCTTCAAGGACGACTGCGCCATGGCCTTCGGCATCGGCACCCACCTGACCAACGACGTGGCGGATCCCGTACCGCTCAACATCGTCATCAAGATGACCGCCTGCAACGACCAGCCGGTGGCCAAGCTGTCCGACAGCCCGGGCAAGGCCATGTGCGAAGACGCCGGCTACCTGGCCTACCTGGCCCAGGTGTTCCAGGTACGGCTGGCCGGGGCGGATGTCGCCGGTTGATGTAAACTTATTGTTACAGGAGTGCTGAACCCAAGGCCGGACCGCCGCTTCTAAATAATAAGCGGGCTCTCTAGATTAGAAGGCCAGACCGCTTAGAGGAGGGAGCAAAATGAAAGCGACCCAGTATGTTGCCCGGGAGCCGGGGCCGGACGGCATCATTCACTACAGTACCGAGGAAAACGCCATCTGGCAGACCCTGATCGAACGCCAACTGGCCTGCGTGGCCGGCCGCGCCTGCGACGAATACATGGACGGCCTGGTCCGGCTGGATCTCCCCCGGGACCGTATCCCCCAGCTCGACGACATCAACCGGGTGCTGGAGCCCGCCACCGGCTGGCAGGTCAGCCGGGTGCCGGCATTGATCTCCTTCGATCGCTTCTTCGAACTGCTGGCCAACAAGCGCTTCCCGGTGGCTACCTTTATCCGCAGCCGGCAGGAGCTGGACTACCTGCAGGAGCCGGACATCTTCCACGAGATCTTCGGCCACTGCGCCCTGCTCACCAATCCCGCTTTCGCCCGCTTTACCCATACCTACGGCCAGTTGGGGCGGAACGCCAGCCCGCAGGACAGGGGCTTCCTGGCCCGGCTGTACTGGTTTACCGTGGAGTTCGGCCTGCTCAACACCCCGGCCGGTCGGCGCATCTACGGCGGCGGCATCCTTTCTTCCCCCGGCGAAACCCGCTATGCCTTCGAGTCCCCGGTACCGGAGTTCCGCCCCTTCAATATCCTGGATGTGCTGCGTACCCCCTATCGCATCGATATCATGCAGCCCATCTATTACGTGATCGACTCCATCGACGAGCTGTTCCATATCGCCGAGATGGACATCATGTCCGAAGTGAACAAGGCCAAGACCCTGGGGCTGTTCGCCCCCACCTTTGCACCCAAACAACAACAAGCCAGTTAAAGGAGTAAACATGACCGCACTTGCCCAACAACACTGCGAAGCCTGCCGCGCCGATGCCCCCAGGGTCAGCGACGAAGAGCTGGCGGCCCTGATGAAGGACATTCCCGACTGGACGCCGGTGGCGCGGGAGGGGGTGCTGCAGCTGGAACGGGAATACAAATTCAAGAACTTCAAGCTGGCCTGGGCCTTCGCCAACAAGGTGGCGGAGCTGGCCGAGAGCGAATTCCACCACCCCACCATCACCCTGGAATGGGGCAAGGTCACCATCACCTGGTGGACCCACGCCATCCACGGCCTGCACCGCAACGATTTCATCATGGCGGCCAGGACCGACACCCTGCTGGAAGGCTGATTTAAAAAAGGGGAGCCTGACGAGGCTCCCCTTTTTTCCATCCCTTTACCGGGCGGTCAGGGTCCGACCGTCCTCGGCATGGATCACCAACTCACCATTCGGACCGAACTCGATGCGCTGGCCGTTGCCGAGAATATCCAGCATAGCCTGCTCCCGCTCCATCTGCGCCGGCGTGCACAGCATCATGGTGCTGGCCATGCCGGTGGTCTCGAGTTGGTCGCCCTTCAGCAGATAACCGCCATGAAAACCGTTGCAGAAGGCGCGGCCATGGACCCGGCCGTCGTCGCCGAAGTTGAGGGTGCCGACGGCCTGGCCAATGCTGCCGGGCAGCTCTGCAGTCACGTCCATGCCGTTCAGATCCCGCACCTGCCACTCGGTGCCGGTCAGGTTGTATTGCGGCGCCTGGTTGCCCAGCTCGGCGCAACCGCTCAGGGCGACCAGGGACAGGGATGACACCAGGGCAAGGGAAGTCAGTCGATTCATAAAAGCCTCATAGGATAAGGAAAAGCCGTCCCGGCTCAGGGCAGACGCATCCCGGTTGCGACCATAAACTGAGTAATGACTCTAACACTATACCCTGTTTTGGAGGCAAGGCCCACTCCTTGCCGGGATCCCGGTATAAGCGGCCGGCAGCAATATACAAGGTGGCTCCCGCCTTCGCGGAGATAACCGCTATTAAACCAAGGAGGGAGTAGACTCTGCTTCCCGCTTCCAGCCGGACTCTTGGTCACAAGTCCGGCTGTCTGACTTGACGCAGAGAAGAGGCAACCGGCGGCTGCGAGGCGATAGGGAGGGCTAAGGGCGCAGCTCCGCCGGCCCTCCGCGCCAGGGAGGGCGCGGCGGAGTCCCCAGGGAGGGGTTTACGGCGTGCCGGAGGAGCCGTGCGCTTTGGCCGATGTTTTGCTGATCTAAAGTCAACAAAAACTTGTGACTAAGAGTCAGATTGCCCGCTTCCGGCCCGGGTCACACCCCCAGCTTGTCGCGCAGGCTGTAGTAAACGGCGCCCATGGCGGTGAAGGGCACCTGGAAGCGGCGCCCGCCGAAGAAGGGCAGATGCGGCAGGCGGGCGAAGGCGTCGAAGCGCTCGGCCTGGCCCTTGAGCACCTCGGACAGCAGCCGCCCCGCCAGGTGGGTGCAGGTCACGCCGTGGCCGCTGTAACCCTGCATATAGTAGACATTCGGCTCCAGCCGCCCGAACTGGGGCAGGCGCGACAGGGTCAGCAGGAAGTTGCCGCTCCAGCGGTAGTCTACCTTCACCCCCTTGAGCTGGGGGAAGGTCTTCAGCAACTTGGGCATGACCAGCCGTTCGATATCGTCCGGATCCCGGGCGCCGTAGACCACACCGCCGCCGTACAGCAGGCGGTTGTCGCCGGTGAGTCGGTAGTAGTCCAGCAGGTAGTTGCAGTCCTCCACGCAGTAGCTGCGGGGAATAAGGCTCGCCGCCTGCGCCTCGCTCAGGGGCTCGGTGGTCACTATCTGGGTGCCGCAGGGCATGGCCTTGGCCGCCAGCTTCGGTTCCAGGTTGCCGAGATAGGCGTTGCCGGCCAGCACCAGGAAATTGGCGGTCACACTGCCGCCCGCCGTTTTGGCCACCGCCGGATCGCCATACTGGATATCAGTCACCGCCGACTGCTCGAAGATACGCCCGCCCAGTTTGCGGATGGCTTCGGCTTCGCCCAACGCCAGGTTGAGCGGGTGGATATGGCCGCCCCGGTGATCGAGCAAGGCGCCCACGTAGGCCTCGGTGTCTATTTCGCTCCTCACCTGACCTTCGTCCAGCAACTCCAGTTGCCGGTGGCCGTAGCGCTCCCAGTTGGCCTTCTGGCTCTCGAGTTCATGCAACTGGCGCGGGTTGAGGGCGGCGAAGATGCCGCCGGGGCGGAAATCGCAGGCGATGCCGTACTGCTCGATGCGACTGCGGATGATGTCACCCCCTTCGAACATCATGCTGCCCAGCATGCGGGCGGTATCCTGGCCGTAGCGGGCCTCGATCACGTCGATATCCCGGCTGTAGGAGTTGACTATCTGGCCGCCGTTGCGGCCGCTGGCGCCGAAGCCGATGCGGCTGGCTTCCAGCAGCACCACGTCGAAGCCCGCCTCGGCGAGGAAGAGGGCGGTAGAGAGCCCGGTATAGCCGCCGCCGACCACACAGACGTCGCAGCGGATGTCTTCGGTCAGTTGCGGCCAGGGCTCGTGCCGGTTGGCCGAGGCGGCGTAGTAGCTGTTTACATGTTCCATTTAAAACCTCTCCCTTAGTCCAGTGCCAGCCAGGTGGTCTTGAGTTCGGTGAATTTTTCCAGGGCGTGCAGGGACTTGTCCCGGCCGTTGCCGCTCTGTTTGACGCCGCCGAAGGGTACCGTCATATCGCCGTCGTTGTAGTTGTTGATAAACACCGAGCCGGCCCTGAGCCTGCGCGCCAGCCGGTGGGCCCGGCCCAGATCCGAGGTCCAGACCCCGGCGCCCAGGCCGTATTTGCTGTCGTTGGCCAGCCGCACCGCTTCTTCCTCGCTGTCGAAGCTGGTCACCGCCAGCACCGGGCCGAAAATTTCCTCCCTGGCCACCGTCATGTGCGGGCTCACCTGCTCCAGCACGGTGGGCCCCATAAAGTTGCCCGCCTGCTCCCGGCCGTCCAGGCCGAGTACGGCGCCTTCTTCCAACCCTTCGGCGATGTAGCGACAGACGCTGCCGTGGTGATCGCTGTCGATAAGGGTGCCCATGGTGGAGTCGGGATCCAGGGGATCCCTCGGCTTGAACTCGGCGGCGGCTTTCTTCAATTCGACCAGGAAGGCGTCCTTGATGCTCGCCTCCACCAGCAGCCGGGTGCCGGCGATGCACACCTGGCCCTGATTGTAGAAGATGCCCGCGGCGGAGGCCCGGGCCGCCTTGGCCAGATCCGGGCAGTCGGCGAACACCAGGTTGGCGCTCTTGCCGCCCGCCTCCAGCCACACCCGTTTCATGTTGGAGCGGCCGGCGTATTCCATCAGCAGCCGGCCCACCCCGGTGGAGCCGGTGAAGGTGAGGCAGTCCACGTCCTGGTGCAGGGCCAGGGCCTTGCCCGCCTCATGGCCGAAGCCGGGCAGCACGTTGAGTACCCCGTCGGGCAGGCCCGCCTCCTTCGCCAGGGCGGCGAGCCGGATGGCGGTGAGCGGCGACTTTTCGGAGGGTTTGAGGATAACGGCATTGCCCGCTGCCAGGGCCGGCCCCAGCTTCCAGCAGGCCAGCAGCAGCGGGAAGTTCCAGGGCACTATGGCCGCCACCACCCCGATGGGCTCGCGGCTGATCAGCGCCAGCGCCTCGGGCCCGGTGGGGGCGATTTCGCCGTACACCTTGTCCACCGCCTCGGCATACCACCGGATGGCGCGGGCGGCGCCGGGGATGTCATCCCGCAGGCTGTGGCGAATGGGCTTGCCGGTGTCCAGGGTCTCAAGCAGCGCCAGCTCTTCCCGATGGGCCTCCATCAGTTCGGCCAGGCGCAACAGCACCCGCTTGCGCTCGGCCGGCGCCGCCTCGGCCCAGACCCCGGACTCGAAGCTGGTGCGGGCCACCGCCACCGCCGTGTTGACGTCCCGCTCCTGGGCCCGGCTGGCCTCGACCAAGGGCTGGTCGGTGGCCGGGTTGATCACGCTGAAGCGCTCGCCCCCTTCCGCCTCCCGGTATTCGCCGGCGATAAACAGCCGGGATTCGATATTCAGTTGTGCCGCCTTGGCCTGCCAGTGGGCCTTGTCTTTGTAGTCCATGATGTTCTCCGCGTTCCTTAGAGCCTGTTTACGCTCGTGGCGAGCGTAAACAGGCTCTTACAGGTTGGCCGGGGTATGCGCGCTGATGATGCGACACTCCCGATCCGAAACATTGGTAAAAGTATGGGGCAGGCCGGTGTCTATCACATAGCTCTGCCCGGCCCGGAGCCGGTGGCATTCGCCGTCCACCGTCAGTTCAATTTCGCCTTCCAGCACGGTGCCGACCTCTTCCCCCTGGTGCTTGAGGTGGCCGCCGGTGCTGGCACCGGGAGCATAGGCCTCGATCAGAAAGCCCAGGGCCCGCCTGCGGTTACCGTTGTGCACCAATTTGAAGGACACCCCCTGGCTGCCGATCTCGACCAGTTCCTCGGGCTCGATCACCACCTTGCTGCGCTGTGGCGTCAGCGGTTCAGCGAAAAACTCCGACAGCGACATGCCGTACACCTTGAGCAGCTTCTGCAGGCTGCTCACCGCCGGGCTGACCTTGTCCTGCTCTATGGTGCAAATGGCGCCGTGGGTCAGACCGGACAACTCCGCCACCTTGCGCTGGCTCAGGCCCAGCCGCTGACGGATGGCCGACAGCCGGCTGCCCGGGGCCAGGTCGCTCTTACGCGCTTCGTTCATCCTTCCTCCTTGCGCGCCCGGTAGTCGCGGCAGGCGGCAGCAAAGCCGTCGAACAGGGCGCGGGACAGGGCATGGTCCCGGCTCTGCCACTCCGGATGCCACTGCACCCCCAGGGCGAAGGGCTGATCGGCCAGGCTGATGGCCTCGATGAGTCCGTCCGGTGCCCGGGCCTCGGCCCGCGCCGCCGCCCCCAGCACCTTTATCCCCTGCATGTGCAGGGAGTTCACCGGATAGCGTCCGGGGCCGGCCAGCCGGGCCAGCAGGCCTCCCGCTTCGGGGAGGATGTCGTGGGCCGGGGCGTACTGCTGCGCCAGGGGCTGCTGCTTGTCTTCCCGGTGTTCGTCGAACAGGCCGGTGTCGTGCAGCCGCCGGTGCAGGGTGCCACCGCTGGCCACCACCATCTCCTGGAAGCCGCGGCAGATACCGAACAGAGGCAGGCGCCGTTCCCGGGCGGCGGCAATAAGCCGCAGGCTCAGGCGATCCCGCCCCGGATCGTTCAGCGGCTCCTCCCCGCTTTCACCGTAGTGATGCGGCTCCATGTTGCTGTAGCTGCCGGTAAGCAGCAGGCCGTCGAGCATGGCCAGCACCTGGCCCAGGCTCTGCTCGTCTTCACACAATCCCTGGGCCAAGGGAAAGGGCAGCAGACCGGCAGCCTGCACCGCGTTGAGGTATTTTTCCTGCAACGTCATGGCCGGGTGCGGCCCAAGCATCTGCCGGCACATGATGACGCCGACCACAGGCTTGTTAAATATATGCACCATCCCTGTCTCCTCATGCATGCTCTAAATTCTGAACAAAAAACCCATAAAGGGCAACTTCTGTCAAATATATGGTCAAAATCTAGCACGCGTTAATTTTAAGCTCAATAATATTTAACACTTGCAAAACAAAATAAACGAAATTATGTTTCTGGTGGTAAGTATTTTTAACGGTCACATGGCGGTGCAATCATGCAAGCAGAGATGGAAATATTAGAACCCCAGGCCCAGGTAGAGCCCCTGGCGCCGAGCGACTTTGAACGGGAGGTGGCCGACTACCTGGCCCGCTACCCCGACACCCAATACTTGGACGTGCTGCTCACCGATCTGAACGGCATCTTCCGTGGCAAGCGCCTGCCGGTCAGTGCCCTGGACAAGCTGGAGGCGGGTTGCTTCTTCCCCGGCTCCGTGTTCGCCATGGACTTTCGTGGCAACGTGGTGGAGGAAACCGGCATCGGCCAGGACATCGGCGAACCGGACCTGCCCTGCTTCCCCATTCCCGATACTCTGGTGCCTTCGGCCTGCGATCCGGATACCGTGGCCCAATTGCTGCTGACCATGGTCACCGAGGATGAGCAGCCCTTCCCGCTCGAGCCGCGCAACGTGCTGGCCCGGGTATGGGAAAAGGTCAAGGCCCGGGGCCTGAAACCGGTGGTGGCACTGGAGCTGGAGTTCTACCTGGTGGACAGGGACAGGGATGACAACGGCCGGCTGCAGCCGCCCTGTTCACCGCTGACCCAGAAACGGGACACCTACAGCCAGGTGTATTCGGTGGATAACCTCAACAACTTCGCCGAGATCCTGGCCGATATAGACAACCTGGCCATTCAGCAGGGGCTGCCCGCCGACGGCGCCGTGGCCGAGGCGGCGCCGGGACAGTTCGAGATCAACCTCTATCATACCGACGACGTGCTCGCCGCCTGCGACCAGGCCCTGGCCCTGAAGCGGCTGATCAAGCTGGTGGCGGAGCAGCACGAGATGGATGCCACCTTTATGGCCAAGCCCTACGAGGAACACGCGGGCAGTGGCCTGCACGTACACATCAGCGTGGTCGACGACCAGGGCGACAACCTGTTCGCGGACGCCGACGGCGAGGACTCGCCCCTGCTGCACCTGGCCCTGTCCGGCATGCTGGATCTGATGCCCGACAGCATGGCGCTGCTGGCCCCCAACATGAACTCCTTCCGCCGTTTTCAGCCGGGTATGTACGTGCCGACCCAGGCTTCCTGGGGCCACAACAACAGGACGGTGGCCCTGCGCATCCCCTGCGGCGACGACGACGCCCGCCGTATCGAATACCGGGTGGCCGGGGCCGACGCCAACCCCTACCTGGTGGTGGCCGCCATTCTCGCCGGCCTGCTGCACGGTCTGGACAACACCCTGCCGCTGCCGGCGCCGGTGGTGGGCAACGGCCTGGAGCAGGACGGGCTGCCCTTCCCCACCCGCCAGAGCGAGGCGCTGCAGGTGCTGGCCGAAAGCCAGCCGCTCAAGCACTATCTGGGGGAGGAATTCATCGAGGTCTACCGCATCTGCAAGCACGATGAACTGCTGGAGTTCGAACGGCGCATCTCCGATATCGAACTGGAGTGGATGCTGAAAAACGCCTGAGTCGGCATCAGCGCGATTTTCCGGCGGCATGACGCCCGGCTTCGACCGGGTGGCGATGGCGCCGGATTTTGGGAAGCGGCCGCGGCCGCCGTAGGAAAACCATAGGGACATGACCGGCGCCATCGCCGGACCCTCGACCAAGGACAATACCGATGCAACGAGACAATACCCTGGTACTCGAACCCTCCGAAAAATGGCCGCCGCTGTGGCGTGGACTGGCGGTGGCCCTGGTGGCGGCGCTGGGCTTTGCCTGGCTCGGCTTTAACCACGAGGCCGGCAGCGACTACGGTGTGCTCAGTCTGCTGCCAGCCGCCCTGGTGATCACCATGGCGGTGCTCACCCGCAAGACGGTGGAATCCCTGCTGGCGGGCGCCCTGCTGGGGCTGCTGCTACTGGACCCGGGCGATCTGGTCAGCCCGCTGGCGGACGTGACCCTGGCGGTGATGATGGACGAGACCATCGCCTGGCTGATCCTGGTGTGCGGCATGATGGGCGGGCTTATCAACCTGCTGGCCCGGGGCGGTGGCGTCCACAGTTTCGGCAACTTCATGACCCGGCTGATCAAGTCCCCCCGCGGCGCCATGTTCGGCACCGTCGGCCTGGGGCTGGTGGTCTTTATCGACGACTACCTCAACTCCCTCGCCGTCTCTTCTTCCATGAAGAAGATCACCGATACCTACCAAATCTCCCGGGAGAAACTGGCCTATATCGTTGACTCCACCGCCGCCCCCATCTGCATCCTGGTGCCGGTGTCCACCTGGGCGGTGTTCTTCGCTTCCCTGCTGGAGGACTCCGGCGCCGCCGACGGCGGCCGGGGCATGTCGCTCTATATCGACAGCATTCCCTATATGCTCTACGGCTGGGCCGCCCTGCTGGTGGTGGTGCTGGTGGCGGCCAACCGCCTGCCGGATCTGGGTGCCATGAAGCAGGCGGAAGCCCGCGCCCGGGACGGCCAACCGGTGCCGGCCGGCTGGGAGGAGCAGGAAGAAAACCAGCCAACCCGCAACACTCCCGCCTGGCTCGGCCTGTGCAACTTCCTGCTGCCCATGGCGGTGCTGGTGTTCGCCAGCGTCTGGTACGAGATCGATCTGCTGAAAGGCGTGCTGGTGGCGCTGGGTTTCACCATGCTGCTCTATTCGGTGCAGCGGCTGCTGTCGTTCCAGCAGCAGGTGGAAGCCACCCTGGACGGCTTCAAGGTGATGTTGTACCCGCTCGCCACCGTCTGCGCCGGCTTTATCCTGAAGGAAGTGAACGACCAGTTGGGCATGACCCAGTACATCATCGACACCGTCACCCCCATTCTCACCCCTGCCCTGCTGCCCGCGGTGGTGTTCCTGGTGATGGCGCTGGTGGTGTTCAGCACCGCGTCCAGTTGGGGGGTGTTCGTGATCTCCCTGCCCATAGTGGTGCCCCTGGCCCAGGCCATGAACGTGCCCATGCCGCTGGTAGTGGGCGCCCTGCTCTCGGCCTCGGCCTTCGGCAGCCACGCCTGCTTCTTCAGCGACTCCACCGTGCTGTCCGCCCAGGGCGCCGGCTGCGACACCATGGATCACGCTCTGACCCAGCTGCCCTACGCGCTGATCGGCGGCACCCTGACCCTGGTCGCGCTGCTCGCCGCCGGCTTCTGGCTGGTGTAACGCCTCTCCTCCTACAAGCGCCGGGCCCGCTGCCCGGCGCTTGTCTGGGCGCATTCGGTCCGCTCCACCGGCATCATGCTGCCGGTAATGGGCGATAAAGGCCTCGGTTTTCAGCGGCGGCGAATACCAGTCCCCTGCACCATCATGCCGCCCGCCTTTCGCAGCAGCGCCATATGTTCAGGCCGCTCTCTCAATGGAGCCGGACGGGCAGCCGCCCCATCTTCTATGATTAAAAAACAACCGCCCGGCGGTCTGCCCCGGCAACCTGGGGCAGGCCATTACATCATGGTAAATAAAAAGGATAATGCGATGAAATGGCAACGATTAATGCGCCTGACCCTGGCGGCGGCAGGCAGTCTGTTCCTGGTCGGCGCCGGCCAGGCAAACAGCGATTTTCTGGTCAGCACCGACTGGCTGGAACAAAACCTGAAAAGCGAGGATCTGCGCGTACTCGAGGTCAGCGTGGTGCCCGGAAAGTTCGAACGCGGCCATATCCCGGGCGCGGTCAATCTCCACTGGCACACCGAGCTGGTCGATCCGGTGAAGCGGGACATCGCCTCCCGGGACAACTTCCAGGCTCTGCTGCGCAAGGCCGGCATTTCCGAAGGCACCACCCTGGTGCTCTACGGCGACAACAACAACTGGTTCGCCGCCTGGGGCGCCTGGATCTTCGATGTTTACCGGGTGCCCTCGGTCAAACTGCTCGACGGCGGCCGCGACAAGTGGGAGGCAGAGGGACGCCCGCTGGACGTACGCCCGAGCCAGTACCCGCCCGGCAACATCACCCTCGCCGAGCGCAATGATGCCCTGCGCGCCCGCCTGGGCGACGTGCTGGCGGTGGCCGAAGGCCGTAGCGATACCGCCCTGATCGATATTCGCTCCGCCGACGAGTACAACGGCAAGATCTTCGCCCCGGCCGGGGTGCAGGAGCTGGCGGTACGGGCCGGCCATATTCCCGGGGCGGTGAATGTGCCCTGGAGCAGCGCCGTGGCCGCGGACGGCACCTTCAAGCCGGTTGAAGAGCTGCGTGCGCTCTACCGGGGCGTCGGCGTGGACGGCAGCAAGCCCGTCATCGTC